>NZ_AUFX01000013.1 GCF_000426725.1 Sporocytophaga myxococcoides DSM 11118
AGGTAACCATGTTATTTAAACTCAATACATAAAATTTAAAATGACAATTAATTTAGGCTCAAGCAAAGTCATGAACTTAATAATTGATGCCATCGCTTTAAGTGATGGCATCAATCAAATCTATTAAGTTGACGGCTATGGTCTTCCGACCTGACACATTTGGCTAATTTAAGCAATAACTTGTCAGTGGTTCGTTGCTTTATTTCTAATAGTGTGTCTTTATTACCAAGGAATTTCGCCTGTTTCCGGATTATTTTCTTCACTGAAAAACTTACCTGTTGGTCCGTCTTTGTCAATCAAAGCATATTTTACAATTCGTTTTCCGGCATCTTCTAAAGTTCCTGTTCCTCTATGTCCATTGAAATCTGTTTTAGTATATCCAGGACATACTGCATTTACTTTAAAAGAACTTTCCTTCAATTCGTAAGCCAATACAACCGTGTACATATTTAAAGCAGATTTTGATGAAAGATAAACAGCCCCTTTATAATCATAATATTTATAGGCAGGGTCACTATGCAAAGTAATCGAGCCTTGACTTGAAGTCACATTGACTATTCGTGGCTCCGAAGATTTTTTTAATAAATCAATGAATGTTTGAGTCATTCTAACGGCACTGTAGACATTAGCATCATAGGCTGCTTTAAATTGGTCAATAGTTGAATCTAAAGCTGTTTGCGGATACCCCCCATAAATGCCTGCATTATTAATAAGAATGTCCAGAGCCTGTATTTTCTTACCGATTTCGATACGGGCTGCTTGTATCGATTCATCATTTGTTACATCTAACTGAATGACTTCTATATTTTTTATTCCCTCCGCTTTTAGTTTATCAATTGCTTCTCTACCTTTTACTAAATCACGAGAACCAAGGAAAACATAAACTCCTTTTTGTGAAAGTTGACGGGCGACTTCAAAGCCAATGCTTTTATTGGCACCTGTTATTAATGCTGACTTCATTTTTTATTTGTTTAAAATTTATGAAGCAAAAGTAGTCAGTCAATATATAGTGGGAATGGACAAATCTTTTTATTTGCCCGACAAATCCTGTTGGTTTGCTAAAAATTCGCTTACGCTTTGTCCAGTGCTTTTTTTGAAAAGTCGTGAAAAATAATCGGGATCATTGAAGCCCAATTCGTAAGCCAATTCTTTCACAGAAATTTTTGAATAGTGCAGTTTTCGTTGTGCCTCAGTCATCAAACGATTAATAATAAATTCCTTAGGTGAAACACCTGCAAACTCTTTTACAATTCCATATAAACTATTTGAGCTTAGCGCTAATTTTTCGGCAATAGAATTTATTGAATGTTGCTCGGTCAGATTTTTTTCAACCACAAGTTTAAATTCAATGTATTTTGAGAGCTTAGGATTCGATATAATACCTTGCTGTGTACCTTTGAAGTAGGCACTGTTGAGTTCTGTTAAGAGAGCATTCAAATGTGCTAAAATTATTTCTGTATCCGTTTGCTCCTTATTTGTGTATAGTATTTGATTTAAAATTTCAAAAACCTTTTTTACTCTTAGTTTAGCTGCAGGATCAAAATTTAAGGTTTGTTTGTTTAGCGGATTAACTAAAAAAGCAAACTGTTGGGGAAGTAAAGCTAAAGTGTTTTCATCAAACCCTAGTTTATAATATTCAAGTTTACCTGTTTTAGAAGGTGGCTCGAAAATTTGATTGGGTAAGGCAAAAAGTAAGTGTCCATCAGAAATGGTAAAGTCCTGTAGGTCCACTCCGTAAGTTAAAGAGCCACTGTCTATAAAAACAAAGAAATAGAAATTCAATCTATGAGGTTGAAATGCTTTTGGTAAGATTTCAGCAGGCACAAAATGATTTTCGCTTGAACCAACTTTTATTCTAAGTTTGTCATGCTGTTTTTCGATGTCTAATATTCCTTTATCTTCTTGCACTGTGATTGTTTAATTTTTTCAGGTTGTCGCTTTACAATGACCGATAACGGCTGAGCTATGATCCGTGGATTTGTATTAAGTCACGAATTCTCAATAGTCCTAATATGATTTGCCTCACATATGGCGAGTTAAAATAAGATTAACGAGGATTCACGAGAATAGCGATTTCTTCGCTACTTCAGTGGTTTCAGGTCGGAAAGACCTGAAACCACTGGAAGCTTTTACTGCATTACAATCCTTTTTACTTCATACCTGTTATTGTCGTCACTTATCTTTACAAAGTAATTTCCTTTAAGATTTAATGAGCTTAGATCGAAAGACCAAGAGTTTTGGTCGAGTGTTGTTTTATAGACTTCGTGCCCGAAAGTATTAAATATGGTTAACTTTAAGTCAGATCCATTCACTTCAAGTTTTTCAATCGAAACTTGTCCATTTGAAGGATTAGGATATAGTTTAAACAGTTCTGCTTTTTCTTTTTTTGAATTGATAGCTGTAATTATTTGTAATTTATAAAAGCCCCCATCAAAACCTACGGAATATCCTTCTGAATTGGACAGCATTTGAAAATCAATAATAGATGATGAAAAACCTGTCATTTCTGAAAAACTTTTTCCATCATCATAGGAAACCTTAAGGTCTCCGCTACGAAGATATAATGTACCGTCTACTACTTGTATTTTAGCTCCACTTAAATCGGTTGTAATAGGTGTCCAGTGTTCACCACCATCAGTTGTTTTAAGAATCTCAGTTACGGCAAGTGCATATCCGATGTTGGTGGTAGTAAAGAATACATTATTAAAATGCTCACTCGTCGGTTGTGAGATTTGCGACCAGGTCTTTCCTCCGTTAACGGTTTTAAAAATCTTACCACCCTCATTTGTAACAGCGTAACCTATTTTAGACTTTGGATAAGGGAAATGTATTGCAGAGATGGCAGCGCCACCGAATGCATTATTGGGATAGTGCGTCCAGGTTTTACCGCCATTAAAAGAATAAGACACGTCATCATTATTATCTGAGAATGCAAATGCTGTATCTGCATTTTTGATGTAAATTTCTCCTATGTCAATAAGAGCGGTGTTTATTTTTGTCCAATTTTCTCCGCCGTCTGTTGTTCTGAAACCTTCAGAAGGAGCATCTGTTGAAAGGATACCGATTTGTTTATTTGCAAACTGGATCGTGCGAATTGAATTATTAGTGCTGATATTCGGGGTTTTCCAGGTTTTACCACCGTCTTTTGTTTTTAAAAGTGTTGTTGTAACTCCAGCATCCCCTCCGACAAATCCAGTATCACTGTTAATAAAACAAACTGCAATTAAAGTTTCTGTTGTCGGGGTCTTTAATCGAGTCCATTGAGCAAATAGATTAATTGAACTAAATAATGCTAAAACCAGGAAATAATATATTTTCATTTTCTTTATGTTAATGTTATCCTATTCATAAGGCTTTTGGTGCCGCCTCGTTTTAATGAGGTTTCGAACTCCTCTTGTAAAATTAATTTACCTATACACTCTCTTATATGCAATTCAGTTTATACTTAAATAAAAGAGCCTTAGTATCTTTGCTAATGCTAAAGTAATATAAATTTAACAATTTTCTTACAGGTTACTCCTGATGACAATTCCCGAACTATAGTCCTCGTTTGACTCACCTCACATATGACTATTTAAAATAAGATTCAGGAGGATTCACGAGAATAGGAAATGCATCGCTTTATGTAAAGTTTAAAAAGATATTCTTGATCATAGATAACAGATAATATTTTAATTAAGCATTGAATGATTCCGTCCGCTGCAGACAATAGGACAGGGTAAACAATTAAGATTGACGAGGACTGACAAAAAAATCGATAGCATCCCTATTTCAAAATCCCCCTAATACAATCTAACTTTCTATTTATAAATACAGAAATCCAACCATTTAAAACAAATCATTAAAATTATTTTGCATCCTCAAACATTTATCGTAATATTGCATTATTATAATTAATTAACCTATTCAAATGGGAATTACCAAAACAGACAACTTCAACGATAAACAAAACAGAATGGCAAGCCTTGCAAAAGCTATCGGACATCCTGCACGTATTGCCATCCTGGAGTTTTTATTAAAGAAAAATACATGTATCTGTGGCGATCTGGTAGAAGAACTTCCACTTTCCCAGGCAACCGTCTCACAACATCTAAAAGCATTAAAAGAAGTTGGCCTAATCAAAGGCGAGATTGAAGGCACCAGCGTTTGCTATTGCATTGATGAGAAGGTCTGGAATGAAGCTAAAGAGGCCTTCAGCAAGCTGTTCGGTTCCTACAAGGGAGTTAAGTGCTGTTAAAAATTTTTTGACCCAAACTATCGTAATATTACAATGTACCAATATAACAATAACGAACTTAAACAAACAGTATAACAATGGAAAATACAAATGAAAGACTAAAAGGGATAGTAAAAGAGGAATACAGCAAAATTGCTTTACAATCCAAAGGACAAAATGAAACAAGTTGTTGCGGCGCCGGAAGTTGTGGAACCGGTACTTATAAAATTATGAGCGAAGATTATTCAAACCTCGAAGGATACAACCCCGATGCAGACCTTGGACTTGGCTGTGGCCTACCTACCGAATTTGCAAAGATCAAAAAGGGTGATACAGTTGTAGACTTAGGTTCCGGAGCAGGAAATGATAGCTTCGTCGCCAGATCAATTGCAGGCGAAGAAGGAGAAATCATAGGTATAGATATGACAGAAGCAATGATTCAGAAAGCTAAAGCCAATGCAGAGAAATTAGGATTCAACAATGTGCAGTTCAGATTGGGTGATATTGAAGATATTCCTCTATCTTCCAAAAGAGCTGATGTAGTAGTAAGCAACTGTGTAATGAACCTGGTTCCTGATAAGAAAAAAGCTTTTGATGAAGTCTACAGAATACTCAAACCTAATGGTCACTTTAGTATTTCAGATATTGTTTTAAAAGGCGAACTACCCGAATCAATTAAGAAAGAAGCAGAGATGTATGCAGGTTGTGTTTCTGGGGCCATTAAGAAAGGTGATTACCTGGAAATATTGTCTGATGCGGGATTCACTAACATTACTGTTCAGAAAGAAAAACAGATCAATATTCCCGATGAAATCCTCTTGAATTACCTGAATTCAGAACAATTAAACGAATTCAAATCAAAAGGATCCGGAGTTTTCAGCATAACAGTTTATGCGGAAAGACCAGAAACAGAATGTGGGTGCGAACCTGCTGCTAAGTGTTGTTAAATACTTGTATAAATTTATAATTCATGTTATTTCAAACTATTGAAAGTTATATTCAGGATGCTATCAGATCTTTTGATAGCATCCCTGCTGAAAGAAAAAAGACATTAGAGACAATCAGTCATTTCATTCAAAAGAAGGTAGATACAGGTAAAACATCAGAGCTTATTTATGTCTGTACACACAATTCCAGAAGAAGTCATTTAGGTCAAATATGGGGAAAGACGGCTGCCAGCTATTACGGGTTAAAAAATATAAATACCTATTCTGCCGGAACAGAAGTCACTGCATTCAATCCCAATGCTATTAAAGCATTGGAGAAAGCAGGATTTAAAGTTTCCAAATCAGAAGGAGAAGAAAAAAATCCTCAATATGCAGTTTCATATGATGACGAAAAGGAGCTTCCGATTATTTGTTTTTCTAAAACCTATGAAGATACTTCCATTCCCAAAGAAAGTCTTTGTGCAATCATGACCTGCACAGAAGCCGATGGAAATTGTCCGTTCATACCTGGAACAGAATTACGGATCTCCTGCCCTTACAATGATCCAAAAGTCTTTGATGGTACAGCACAACAGGATGAAATGTATAGTGAAAGATGCAAACAGATTGCAATAGAAAACCTTTACATTTTTTCACTAATGATACATTCAAAACGAAAATAAAAATGGTTCAGATTAAAAAAGTCGTCTCTTTTGAAGAGTTAGAAATGATCAAAGAGCTCTTCAAAGAATATGAACAATATTTAAATACTGATCTTTGTTTTCAAAGTTTCAAGGAAGAATTACAAAGTCTTCCAGGATGTTATTCCAGCCCGGATGGAGGATTATGGCTCGCTTTTGATAATAATAAACCAGTTGGATGTGTCGCATTAAAGAAACAAGACTCAAAATACTCTGAAATGAAAAGGCTTTATGTAAAACCAGAATATCATGGAAATGGAATTGGTAAAAAATTGATCGAAGCTACTATTCAGAAATCTAGAGAATTAGGATATGAATTTGTTAGATTGGATGTACTTCCCAAATCAGAAATTGCAATTGCAATATATAAATCTCTTGGATTTTCACCAATTCCCCCCTACTATCAGACAAATCAGGAAGTATATTTTTTTGAATTGAAATTAAAAAATCGTATTTAACAATATAAGCAAGCACAAGCGTGACTATCTCCTATTCATATAATATTCTGGAAAATGGTAAGAACTGCTACAATTAATGATATAACTCAGATTTTAGAAATCTACAATTACTACATCAAAGAGACGGTAGTAACTTTTGAAATAGAACAGCTCGATAATGTTGAAATGACAAGAAGGTTTAATGAAACTATAGACAAATACGAATGGATAGTTTGGCAAGATGAAAGAAATAATATACTAGGTTATGCATATTATAATTCCTTTAGACCACGTGCCGCGTATCAATACAGTGTTGAATCTACAGTTTATTTAAGACATGATTCAAGAGCTAAGGGAATCGGAAAACAACTGTATCAGGAGTTGCTGAAAAGATTTAATAAAAGCAAATACCGTGTTATTCTGGGAACAATTTCACTTCCAAATGAACCCAGTCCGGTTGCATGAATTGTTTGGTTTCAAAAAGGTAGGACATCTTGAATCAGTGGGGTTCAAATTCGGACAATGGATTGATGTAGGATACTGGCAGCTTTCAAAATCTAATAAAGAACCAGCCAAAGGATAAAATATCATTTAAACTCAAAAGCAAGTTAGCTGATCCATTAGAGAGAAAGCGCAAGCCTTGTGGGTGGAAGATTTAATGGTTCTTGATTTTTCTTTGGTTTGTAATATTGCTCCGGCAAAGATCTATTTGACTTAAAAATTAGAGCTCATAAAAAATACTCACAAGCGCCTATTTTGGTATAGTAAAATAAAAATTACTTCCCTTTCCTAATTCACTTTCTACCCATACTCTTCCACCATTTGCCTCCACGAGCTGTTTAACAATAGAAAGACCAAGGCCATAACTTTCAATGTTCTCTTTGCTATGCGCTATTTCAAACCGCTCAAATATTTTGGACAACTTATCTTCAGTAATACCCGAACCATTATCACGGACATAAATCTGATAATATTTATCTTTTTCAACAGCTCCGATTTTAATATCCGGGATTTCTTTGTCCATGTATTTGAAGGCATTGCCTATAAGATTCTGGAGAATTTGCTTAAGAGACGTCCTGTTATAATTAACTATAGGCAAATTATATGAAATATGAATTTGAAAATGAGAAGGCGGATTTAATGTAGTTAGAACATCTTGACAAAGATGCAAAAGATTGATAGGCTCTTTGATCTGCTTTTGCATTTTTGCTGTTTTCAAAACATTTTCAATAATGTCTTTCATATCCTCAACCTTTGCACCAACCATATCCAGCATTTTCATTCCTTCCTCACCAAAAGGTCTGGCCTGACAATCTTCTTTAATAAAAGGCACTAATCCTTCAATTACAGTAAGAGGAGCCTTGAGGTCATGAGAAATGATATAAGCATAGTTATCAAGTGAGTCATTTAACATTTTTAAGTTATCAATGATTATGGACAATTCTTTCGTTCTATCTGTCACACGCATTTCAAGCTCAGAATTAAGGGTCTTTAGTTGTTCAAGAATCTTAACTCTTTCTGTTATATCCTGAACAAATCCAGTGATCCTTATTATTTGCTTATTTTCATTCTTAATTACCCTTGCTTTCCCATAACTCACGCCTAACGAAGAATCTTTCCTAATGAATCTAAACTGATATTCAAATTCATCCTCATAAAAAGTAGTCTTGGTAAATAATTTTTTAATATATTCTTTATCTTGAGGATGTACTACCATAAATAGATTGTCTTCTTTAGGTTCGAATTCATTGGGCTCGTAACCATAGATCCTGAATAATTGATCAGACCAGATGGCACTTTTATTTTCAATATCGAATTCATAACTACCAAGATTTGCCATTCCCTCTGCAAGATTCAAAAGGATTTCTCTTTTCTGGATTTCATGTCTACTTCTTTTCCATTCGGTAATATCCAGGACCGTGCTTATTATTTTAATAGGATTTTCATGGTTATCATAAAATACCTTTCCCCTTGACCAAACATATTTAATTCTATTGCCCGGACATAAAATTTTATATTCAATATCGTAAAGCTTATGGTCAAAAATTGCTTTCTTAATTGCCTTGTTAGCTTTTTCCCTGTCGTCAGGATGAATGAATTCTTCAAAGGGATGACTTTCCAATGATATAGCATCAACATTTTTAATGATGACCGAACAAAGTATTTCACGCATCTCAGGACTTAAGGTTAATTTCCTGGTCACAAAATTCCATTCGTAGCTTCCGATTTTACCTAAGGCCTGCGATTGAAGGAAGATAGACTGAAGGTTTTCCAAGTCAATATCGGCCTCTTTTTGTTTGGTGATATCATCAAAGGTAACAAGAAGTTCAGTTTCACTTATTTTAATCATCACGTTCTTATACCATTTATTAAGACCTTGAAATCCATAATAAAAATCTATTTTAATTGATTCTCCAGTTTCTATGACATTTACTTGTAAATCGAAAACTCCTACTTCTCTCAGATAAGGATATTCTTCCAGCTGTCTTTTTCCAATGAGGTCAGTTCGTGTGTTGCCAAGTAAAAATTCAGCCCAACGGTTGATAAGGATATATTCAAAATCTATAATTTGATTTGAGGAATCTCTTATTACCTTGAATAATAAAATCCCTTGTTCCACCGATTCAAATACTGTGGAAAAAATCCCTGCTTCATTCACTAATTTCTTTTCAAGTCTTTCCCTCATATATTGAAAGAATGTTACAACATCCCTAACCTGTTTTGATTTACTTACTGGCTTCCACTCCTTTATAACAATTATCCTTTCCAATTAGTTATCCCAGACATTTTTATTAATTCTTTCCTTATACTATGGAATTATTACGCAAGCTATTCGAATCTGACTTTATGCCTCATGGCCATTGTTATTTTTGGAAGCCGGAAATTTATTTGACCAATGCAATCAGTGACACCATTATTGCTATAGCCTATTTTACTATTCCATTTAGTATTGTATATATTGTTAAAATCAGAAAGGATTTTAAGTATTATTGGTTATTGATTCTATTTGCCATATTTATTCTGGGATGTGGAACAACACATGTGATGGATGTGATAAACATTTGGAAGCCTTACTACCATCTTGATAGCTTGTTTAGAGTAATTACCGCATTGGCATCTATAGGAACAGCAATTGCTTTACTTAAGTACACTCCGGAAATAATATTGATACCTAATACAGAAGAATTCAGAGGGATAAATATAAAACTACAAGAACAGATCGTATTATTAAATCAAAAAGAGGAGCAGTTACGTATCGCCCAGATTCAATTATCCAAAGTAAATGAAGAGTTGGAAAAAAAGGTAAATGAAAGAACTACTGATTTAAGAAATGCGAATGAACAATTATCAAAAAGGTCTTTGGAATTGGAGCTAAGTGAAGGAAAACTTAGAACCTTAGCAGACAATATACCTAACCTTGTATGGATTGCAAACAAAGAGGGGGCAATCTCATGGTATAACAGCAGGTGGTATGAATATACAGGTAAAACACCTGAAGAAATGGAAGGTTGGGGATGGCAATCAGTGCATGATCCTTCTATCCTACCGGTAGTACTTGAGAAATGGAAAAATTCAATATCCACCGGACGACCTTTTCAAATGACTTTTCCAATTAAAGGAAAGGATAATAATTATAAACAGTTCCTCACAAGAGTGGTGCCGATAAAAAATTCAAAGGGAGAAATTGAAAATTGGTTTGGAACCAATACTGATATCACTCAGGAAATAATGGCACAAAAAATCTTAGAAGAATTGGCCTATAGTCAACGTCAGTTTAAATCAACTTTTGAGCAAGCAGCAGTTGGTATGGCCCATGTAGCACAAAATGGAAAATTCCTTTTACTGAATCAAAAGTATTGCGAATTACTTGATTATTCCTTAAATGAGCTCATTGATATACCTTTTAAAGATATTACATTTCATGAGGATATTAATGCTGATTTGGAACTATTTCAAAAACTCAAAGAAAAAGATATTCCTTATTATAAGATTGAAAAAAGATACATAAAAAAAGATGGTAGTATTATTTGGGTTAATCTTACAGCTTCCATTGTTTGGAATGAAAAGGGAAATTATGAATACGCAGTTGCCATTGTTGATGATATAACCGTACGTAAGCAAATCGAAGAAAAATTAATTCACTCCAATATTGAATTAAAAAAAATCAATACTGACTTGGATAATTTTATATATACCGCTTCTCATGATTTGAAAGCTCCTATCTCTAATATGGAAGGACTCCTACATACTATTTTCGATGAGACTAAAGATATATTTACAATAGATGTTCTTCAGCTTTTGAAAATGATGGAAGAGTCTATTAACCGGTTGAAGATAACAATAAAAGAACTGGCAGAAATTAGCAGAATTCAAAAAGATACCGAAGATAAAAGAGAGCCAATTTCTGTGATGGAAATTTATAACGAATACATAGAAGTTCATAAGGATAAGTTAGCAAAATGTAATGCTATTTTCACCACCGAATTTAATGAAAAAGAAGTTTACCTTTCCAAACAAAATTTCAGAACAATTATATACAATCTAATCAATAACTCCATTAAGTATCACCATCCGCAACGGAGTCCAGTAATTCATTTAAATACTTATCGGGAGGATAATTTTGTAGTTTTTAAAATAACTGACAATGGCATTGGATTTGACATGAGCCAAAAAGATAAAATTTTTGGAATGTTTAAGAGATTGCATGCACATGTTCCTGGATCTGGGGTTGGTTTGTATTTAGTTAAAAGAATTGTCGAAAATTCAGATGGAAAAATAGAAGTCAACAGCGAAGTTCAAAAAGGTTCTGAATTCAGAATATATCTACCTATTATTGATTTTAGGTAATTAAGTTTGAACAAACATAATTAATCCTCCTATTCCTCAGCCTGTGTTTGCTCCATAGCCGTCAACCTAACATTGTTCTGTAAACCATAATCGGCTGTTTGGTCATCCTGAGCCCTGCGAAGGATCTGATAGTCACAAAAAATTTGTTATTTAAACTACCATTCTGCCAGATAGTTAATTTTATTCATTTTGAAAGCGCAGAGTGACAAAGAAAAGATTCTCCATAAAACAAGAAGCCCCGACCAAATCGGGGCTCCTTGTTTATATTGAAATACAAGCTTTTATTGAAAATGAAAGCCAATGATAATTTACTTTTTAACAACTTTCATTATTTCCGTCTGACCTTCCACATACACAAAGTAAATCCCGCTTGACAAATGTGAAAGGTCAATAATACCGGCGATGGATTGTTCCTGATGTACAATAGTGCCTAATGCATTAGTCAGCGTAACGGATTTGCTATCACAATTCTTCAATTGCAATTTATCATAAAAAGGATTTGGGAAAGCTGTCATTTTTGTATCAGGCTTCTCCACTACCGAAGTAACAACTTCAGTCAGGAACGGAGAACTATACTTCCATAATCTCGGAGTTTGATCTGTGCTAAAAGCTCCGGCATTTAAATATCCTGTAGCGAAGTACAATGTTCCATTTACATTAGTAAGATTATAAGTTCCAATATAACTGTCTGCAGGATCCGTAGTAAGTTTATTCACCTGATGCGGAATGGTATCATTTATATTCATTTGAAAAAGTCCATAGTCACTTATAAAATCACTAAGATTATCTTCATCTGTCTGACTAATATAAAATAAAGTAGGGCCAATATTTTCAACACCTCTATACTCTGAATAATAAGCTTCTATAAATAAGAAACGAAAAGTATTTTCCGGAGTTCCATCTGTTTGCCAGAAATATCTACCGGATTCACCTGCTATGATCAGAACAGCCTTCCCGTCAACTTCCTTGAATTCTACTGAATGTGGATCAAATCCAATAGGTTCAGTCAACTGTACTGTACCTTCAGCTGTTCCATCTGTAATAAAGACAGGGAAATTCATTGCCAGATTATTATTTACAACAAACAGAATCTTGCCTTTGTAATATTCTATAAGACTAAAATTATAACCAATATCTATTCTTTGTAAAAAAGTAGTATCACCTATCGACCCGTTCGTTGAATATATTTTAAGGACATCATCTCCTGTACCATATTCATGAAAACTAGTAGCAAAGATCAACTTATCATCAAGCACGCCCAGTATCCTGACAAATGCAAAATTATTATCTTGCGTTCCGTCTATATTATCAGCAAAATCATCATCCTCCAGAATTACTTCAGGTGTAGCTCCAGGGCCATTAGTTCGAAGCAAAGAATCACCAGAAATATAGTATGTGTATCCATTTAATACGTATGGTGCACTTTCGGATGGAGGAAAGGGAAAATCATCACCGTTTGGTTGAAGAACAGTTCCAAGAGCTGTACCATCTGAAATATAATATTTCGGCGAAGGATCTTGAGTAACGATATATATATTCTCATTATCTGTTAAAATTGAAGCAATATGTTCATTCAGATCGATCACCATTTGAGTATTTGCCGGGTTACCACTGGAATGCCACAATTGATCTTTGATAGCAAAGTAAAGATCTTCGCCCTCTCCAAATGGGGTAAAATGACTTGGACGGTCTGGCAGTTCAGAAACTAGTTGTGGTTGTGACATCAGCAGGCCACTAAGTAAAAAAAAGACGACGAAAAGTAAATTTTTCTTCATGAGTATATTAAAATTTAAGATTAAACATAGTCACCCAACCCCTGGAAAAATAAAATGTTTTAGGAGGTAATATCGCTAACCCGATTCTAAAAAAAGTTATTCCTATATCTTCCTATAGCTCAAACTGTTGCTCCTCTCCTACTCCTTCGCAAACTACTTCCTCTTATTGGGTCTGTCACAGTTATTCTATTGTAAATATTTGGGATTGATTCTTTTAAAATATTTATCTTAAAAATAAAAAAAGGTCCAGGAAAATTTCCCGGACCTTTTGTTCACTAAACTAACTGATACTTGAATTTATTTTGTTTTCAGAATTTTCACAATTTCTCTGCTGCCGTCTGTATAAATGACAGAGAGGTTGTAAATGCCAAATTCGAAATCTTTACCAAATTCGAGATCGGTACCTTGAGCTATCTCGGCATTTGTATAAATCTGCTTTCCCTGGCCATCTGTAACATAGATCATTTCTATAGCTTTTTCTGCTCTTAGAGTAAATGTTTCGATAGCGGGGTTAGGCATTACAATAAGCGAGTTTTCATTGGTTTCAGCTATTCTTAAACCTGAAGCATTGCAGACATTGATATTTTTGATAAAATCTGCCACCTGCGAACTTGGCTGTCCGTTCCATCTTAACCTAAATACCAGATTGACATTTGAAGCTGTAACAGATGAAGTGATATTCACGGATTTGGTTGTAAAGGCAGATGAAGAATAACCTGCAGGAGCAGCTACCATTGACTGAGGAAGCTGCGGGCCGTTATTGGATGAATTCAGTCCCTGTGCAAAACCCACATCTACTCCTGTTACAGGTGCATTAGCATAATCTTTGAAATCAAAGCTGATCGTATAAACCTGTCCACTTGTTAAGCTGATAGTTTTACCGGTTTCAATCACATACAGTTCATTTTGCCCATAAGCTCTGTGAGTAACCTTCATAGATCCTGTAGCAGCATCTGCAGTTACCGAAGATCCATTGTTGTTATCGCCCCAAAGGTTCCTCACCACATAAAGTGACGGAGCAGGCGTAGGTTCAGTGATAAGGCATGTTGAAGTTGTACCGTTTACCGTAATTGATACAGGAGCAGAAGTTGTAAACTGACCAAGATTGTTGTAGGCCCTTGCTGTTATTGAATAAGTATTCGCACTTACTCCTGACCATGAATATGTGTAAGGATAAGTCGGATCTTCACCCAGCTTTACAGTGCCACTGTAAAACTCCACCTTTGAAATTGCAGCACCTGTCGCCGTCGCATTGGCTGAAAGCTGCACAGTTACAGGTGCTGTATATGTCTGTCCGTTTGCAGGAGAAGTAAGGCTGACTACAGGCAAGGTATTCACTTGTGTCTCTATAAACAAACGACTGGCCGGTAAGGGTTGCATTGGAGTATTAGGTCCGTAGTAACCTAAGTTCATATATTGTTCTCCTCCACCTTCAAAATATGCAGCGGAAATTTTGTGCTTTCCTGCTCTCAGTGCAATCGGGAATTCCTTGTCCTCCGACTGTCCTGAAAAGCCATCATTGTTGATTAGAATAGTGTCACCTATAGAAAGGACAAAACCATCATCAGATCTGATCAGGTTGAAAAAATAAATACCAGGATCAGTAATTTCAAGGAAACCATTGTACTTAAATCCAAAGTCGTCGTCCCTATCTCTGTCATCTATGCTGATCTCAGTTCCTGTTGTTTTCCTCACAAGTGTTGAGCTGTTCATATCGTATACAGAACCAAAAGAGCCCTGGTGATATTCAGTTGTGATCCCAGGAGCTGTACCTGCCGGGTTGTCAGGATTTCTCCATCTCAGGAAGGTCAGATCTTTAACAGTACTGGTTGATGAAAAACCAGACGCGTCAGTTACTTTTGCATAAATCCGGTAATTTCCTGCTGCAATATTGGTCCAGATATGACTAAAATCAGGTCCTGTTTCTACTCCAAGGTTTACACCGTTTACAAAATATTCTACTTTTGAGATAGCACCAGTAGCCTGAGTCAGTTCAACCTGTAAAGGAAGAGATGAACCAGCTGTATAATATAACTTGTCTAAGGGTAAAATCAGCTTTATTCCCGGAGTATTGGCCACTCCCTGATAAGGGGAAAGTCTGTGACCTGCAATTGGTCTTTCCATTTCACCGCTTGGTAACTGCCAGCCTACAGCCAGGTTATCGTTGCCACTGTTCTCTTTGTGCAATACTTCAATATAATAATTCTGTCCGGCTACCAGGCTGATGGATGCAGATTGCTGTGATGTATAAGCATACCAGTCTCTTGCACCGGTGCTGTTTGTCAGCTCAGCAATTTTTTGCTTCAGGCCTGGAGTCTGATCTGTACTCAGCCACAGTTGCGCCGCTTCATCACTGGATAACCAGAATTTGTAGGCGCCGGTATATGGAGCACAGATGTATCCTCTTAGCCTTACCCCATACTCATCTCCCATGTCTGCCCTTTGTTCAAGCAGGTTGCCCAGCTGATCCTGAATGTGAGGAATAGTTGTAACAGGAATATCAGCTACACTGGAGCCCGGTGCTTGTTTCCATATTTCACGGCTTATTGCACCGCCACCTGCGCAAACCATCTCGGCAGGTAGTTTGAACAGCCTTGAGGCAGGTAATACCTGTTTTGCAAGTGTTGGTGATGAAAATGAAATGGTCATAGAAGGTACACCGGTATTGTTGAAATATTCAACACGGATTGCGTGCCTGCCAGTCTTCAGTCCGATTGTCCCGCTCTTTTCCGTAGTTGAGTTAAGCACGTCGTTGTGAACTACCAGCTGGTCACCTATGTACAATTTGCTTCCATCCTGAGAGCTCAGGAAAAATGTATATACAGCATCTGCAGGAACGCTTACGTATCCTGTGTACACGACACCGAAATATTCCTCTCTTTGTCTGACAGCAAGATTAAAATCTGTTGTAGTGCCAATCTGTGCAGGAACAAGTGAATTAAAGTTTGGCAGATGGTTCCAAGTACCTTCGTAGTATTTATAGTTTAATCCGGCGCCAAAATTCGAAGGATTTTCAGGATCTCTGAGAATTGCAGGTTTCCCGCTCAGGCTTCTTCTGAATACACCTCTTCCTGATGCAACGATCCTTAATTCAGAATTACTGGTTCCGTCATTGTATATAAGGAAATTGGTGTATTTGGCAAAAGCAGGAAGACCTTTCGAATAATTTGTCCAGGTGTTGACTGTGCTGTTGTTTTTATACCATACTCCTAATCCGGAAGCCGCATAAATCGACTCATCTGTACTGTAATCATCATGTATAAGTTTTATAATATTTACGTTGGATGGTAATACTGTTCCATTTATCGGACTTCCCCAGCTTGCACCTTTATTACCGGACCTGTAAACACTACCACCGCAGCTGATATAAACAACATTCTGATTTCCTTTTACCGGAGCAATGCTGGCAGCATTCCATGCAGCAGCAGGGGCGGGATACGTATTAAATGTCGGTACCGGATCCAGGGCATTTTCAGATACATAAAAGTTGTTGTTCGCATCTACAGCATATAGCAGATTGGGATTGGCAGGATGAGATGCCAAAGCCATGATTCTTGTACCGATACTTTTTATCTTTGTCCATGATGGAGAACCCGTAATATTGGTGGATCTGTAAATATCAGTTCTGGAAAGAAATGCAACATTCAGATTGGAAGGGTTAAATACCAGCTTTTCTTCCTCTCCATTATTGGATGCTCCAAAAGTATAATTAAGACTTTCAGTGTGGCCGTTAGGCAGATACCTTCTTTCTCCTGTTAATCTGTATACATAATCTGCGCTGTTGTAGTCAAACTCCATTCTTGTATGGAAGTCACCTCCGCCATTTGTAAACCAGACATTGTCAGTATAAACAAGTTCACCATTGTCCTGTGTACCGATGCACAATCTGTCTTTTCTGACCGGGCTCTGGGCGGCAACTGAAGCCTCCGCACCTGCAATACCATCGTTAAGATGTGTCCATGTAAATCCTCCGTCTTCACTCGACCAGATTCCACCGTCATTGGTATTGTATAGCCTTCGGTCGTTATGAGGTGAGTAGATCAGGTTGTGCATATCTGTATGTACACTTGTGTGCCATGGATTAGTTCTGATCCAGTTTACACCGCCATCTGTTGATTTGTATACTACATGTCCGCCTGCATACAAAGTGTTTGCATTCAGAGGATCAACAGTGAAACAGAAATTATAGTCGCCTTGTCCGCCTTCAAATTCGGTATAACCGTTGAGATTGATTCCTCCGGCTGGTTTTACAATTTCAAATGACAGACCTGAATTATAAGACCTGAGTACAGGAGTACATGTTCTTGGTTTCGAATTGTTGTCACCGACAAAAGTTAAATAAACAACATCAAGAGAAGCTTTGGTAACACCAATTCGTCCACCGCCGCTGAGCCCTGTTCCAGGTAATGCAATTGGGTCCCATGAGTCACCAAGGTTTACACTTCTAAAGAAACCGCTGTTTGATGCCGCATACATGATAGTCGGGTTGTCATTCATTCTGAAAACCATAGAAGAAAATTTTCCTTCAACCTTTTTTGTCCAGCTGTTTCCACCGTCAAGTGATTTCCAGATACCGTCATCAGTAGAGGCAATCAATACATTGTGATCTGCGGGAGACATCAGTATTTCTGAAGCAGATCTGTCGCCGATGGTTGATTCACCTATTCTGAACCATGTTTTGCCACCGTTTACAGTCTTCCAGACACCGTTGGTTCTCCCCCATGATTCGAAAAAGTGTTCATCCCCGGTTCCGAAGTACAAGATCCGGTCGTCTGTATAGTCTATACAGACAGTAGTACCATGTGCCTGCGGAATGGTGTCTGTCCCCCCGGAGGTCCAGTTTTTACCTTCATCGTTGCTGATAAACAGACCTCCCACAACACTTACTGCATACATTTTTTTAGGATCTGTAGGGTGAAATTTAAGATCACCTGTCCTTGATATTCCGTTGATCTGTCCTATTTTATTCAGGGGAAATTTTACAGGTCCGAGTGGTTGCCAGTCGGTAGCCTGCTGCCCCATAAGGCTGCCGATACTATTAAGTATCAGCAATATTGCCAATGTTAAAATTGAGTATTTCTTTTTCATAAATTCTTTTCTGAAAAAATTATTCCTGTATCTGACTGTTAATTATCTGCAGCTGCTGTTCCCTGGTTAATATTTTACCGTCAGGTTGTATAAATGGCTGTACGTCTTTCATCCAGTGTTGATAAGCTTTCCATTCAACAACCAGGCGATCACTTTCCCGTTTTAGCTTTTTATCAGATTTAAAGAGTCTTTTAAGAAGAGATCTCTTCTTTTCCTTTTTTCCCTTTTTCTCTTTTTCAAGTTCTTTTTCTTTAGGTTCAGGACGCTCTTCCCAGAAAGTTTCAAATGCAGTTACCGTTTCATAATAATTGAGTTGAGACTGGTCCTTTAACATATCCACCCAGACAGGATGCTTTTTGTATTCTTTCAGCTTCTTTTTCTGATCTCTGGTCAGACTCTTTTTATCTCTGCCATGGTATGGCCCTGCCGCAACTGATTCTTTCTGCTGGGCAAAAGCGTTTACAGAAAAGAAAAGGCAGATCAGTATCTGAGCCAGAATCATTAATGGCCTGAAAACAGGTCTTTTCATAATATTTAATTTAATTGTAAGATTTGATGTACTTTTTAGCGGTATAAAGCTTTACCCAGGAGTAAAAATGGGATTTTTAAAAGCTGAAGTTTGTAACCTAAGTTGCATTAACCTTTTTTTTTTGAAAGTTGTGAAACGATTGTTATTACTTCTGTCATCTCTGGCTGAACCAAATAAACAACTGAGTATTGACTTGCCTTAAGGAATGTATTTGCTATAAGTAATGAATGGTACAGGTATCAGAGTGCAGTTGATCTGGAGAAAGTAGTTTGCCAGCTCTGACTGGTTGAAAAATTTTGATAAATCCATAGATCATCAATGGATTGCAATTACTCCCGGACGGAATCTTTCCATAACTTCATAATCATGAAGTTCTCTGCAACCTTTTCTTTCTTTTTACAGAAGAATGGTTAAAACAAATTTCGATTTTCATTTTCCAATCCTGAAGGGATTGAATATTTATAGGAAAATGGAATAGCACTGGTGTGCCTCCGAAGGGGTCGGATAATATTTGCAGATTACTATAAACATCTGACCTCTTTGAGGTCTTAACTCCTACTTCCAGGTCTGTAACTGCATAGGACGAAATCTACTCCTCGGTTGGCGTCTGCCACATAGCCGTTAACTTAACATTTTTTTGTAAACAACAATTGGCAGTTTGGTCATCCTTAGCCTTGCAAAGGACCTGATAGTCACAAAAAATTTCTTATTTAAACTACCATTCTGCCAGATAGCTTAATTTTATTCATTTTGAAAGCTCAGAATGACAAAGGAAAGATTCTGTTAAGTTGACAGCTATGGTTCTGAGACAGGTCTTAGTGGAAGAAAGAAAACCTTATGGAATGGATTTAGTAATAACCATATTACCTTTCTCCACTATATTTTGGTGTAATGTAATTGTATAATATCTCCAACATTCTTTTGATTCCCTGGCTTCAATCCGATTAGCAGATCTTCATTTAAACCTATAACTCCTCCACTTCCGGATATAATTGGGATTAAATTTAAATATAGCTCAGATACAAAGTCTCCTTTAAGAAAAGCATTATAAACCTGTGTCCCTCCTCCAATAACTATTTCAGAGCATCCTTTCTGCTTAAAATACTCAATTGCCTTTTCAGGTGAACTGGCCACTTTATAGTTTTCACCATCTGTTTTATGTTCGGAAAGAATCACCATATCAACACCGGAAAGGGCCTGAATAGCAGCAGGGTATTTTGCCATAATGTCAAATGTTTTACGTCCAAGGATGAGATTCCCGGCTTTATTAACCATTTGCATAAATTCACCTAGAATCTCCTGAGGAACCTGATGATTAGGGTTTTCTGCCAGCAAGACTTTCCCGTTAACAGAAACTGATGCGAATAATTTTACATTCATTTTATTTCAAGATTTAGAATGTAAAGTTCCGTTTAATTTATTTTAAATTTACTATCACTTACCTCAAGGATAGTTACAATATGGCTTTAGTAGAATCAAACAAAGACAGCTGCAAGGAAAAGTATTTGGCATTAAGAGATGCGATTGAGCTTTTAGGTGGCAAATGGAAAATCTGCATATTACAGAACCTTTCATTCGGAACAATGAGATTTAAAGATCTCCAGGAAGGTGTATATGGAATTACCCCAAAAGTATTATCAAAAGAGCTACGGGAACTGGAAGAGAATTTACTTATCACAAGAACTGTTAATGACACCAAACCAATAACAGTATCTTATACACTGACCACACATGCAATGGAAACAAAGCATGTGATTGCAGCCTTGATGGATTTTGGCTTAAATCATAGAAAAAAGATCAAAGAAAAATAAGTATCCCTTGCATTGGGCATACTCATATTCCAGATTCATCATGTCCGTTTACATTATACTTGCTATAAACAGAATGGCCTGTCGGAAGACAGGCCACAGCGGAGACATTTAATTTAATATCCTATTTAGTCTAAGATTGCTGAGGAAATTTTGAGATGTCCATATAAAAAACTTCCCAGGTATGTCCGTCAAAATCCTCAATGGTTCTTTGTTGCATAAACCCATAATCTCTCATCTCATTTGGCTCGGTTCCACCAGCTTTTAGACCGTTTGTAACAATTCTGTTTACTTCATCAACACTATCAACAGATAATGAGAAAAGTCCTGCTAACTTCGATTTAGTGTCTGCAATAGGTTTGGTTGCAAAGGATGAAAACTTTTCGTGGGTCATTATCATTAAAAAAATGTTTTCACTCCAGACCATACATTTTCCCTGGTCATCTGAAAACTGAGGATTATTTGTAAATCCTAATGCAGTATAAAAGTCCATAGATTTTTGCACGTCTTTTACTGCCAAATTGATAAATACTTGTTTCATTATAATTGCTTATTTTATTTTTTAATTTAATTTTTCTTTTGAATATAATGTATTGCAGATTGGTTAATTGGATATTTTTCTATAGTCCCTTCAATATAATAAATTTATAGAGTGGACTGTCGAGAGACAGGCTATAATTTTCCTTCTTCTAAATCTTCGCCCGTGGCTTCTCCCACGTCGACCCACATTTTTAATTAATCAAACAAAAAGTAAATACCACGTAATTTTAAATTGGTAAGTAAACTCAGCTTAATCATAATAGTAAATGGAAGGTATTTCAGTGGCTTTGAAAGAGCATCAAAGATAATCCTTTCTATCTCCCCAATCCCATAATCCTTGCATGGAAGACCTGTCAGGGAACAGGCCTTGAAGGAGCAGAAGCACCAGCTCAGATTATTTTTTGGCATATATTGGAAATATGCTGGCCTCTCCATAATCTAAGATTTGCTCCACATTTTTTAAGAACTCCATATCTCCATCAGAGATCACAAAATCTACTTCTGCATTCGTTTTCATATGATCAGCATTAGCTGTTTTAGGTAACGGAAGCAGGCCAAGCTGGAGACAGTAACGGATACCTAATTGAGGCACTGATACATTGTATTTTTTTGCTATTGATTTTATTGACTCATTCTTCAGTAATTCTCCGTGTCCTATGGGTGAATAAGCCTCTACTAGCATTCCTTTATCCTGAGAATACTGAATCAGTTCTTTAGGTGTATTGCTTATATGCACCAATATCTGATTAACCATTGGTTTTATAGAACAGGAATAAAGAATGTTATCTATGTCTGCTTTTTCAAAGTTAGAAAGTCCGATGGCTCTGAGTTTTCCGGCTTTATAGGCTTCTTCAAGCGCTCTCCACGCTTCCCGGTTTCCTTCAAAGTAAGGCTCACTTTTTGTGAACTGGGCCCATGGCTTCGGACTATGTATGATCATCATGTCAATATAATCAAAACGTAATTTTTTCAGTGATGCATCAATAGATGCAGCAGCTTCTTTATATGACTTCATCTCAGCAGCAACCTTTGTAGTCACAAAAATATCCTCTCTGTGCACACCACAGGCCCTGATTCCCTCTCCAACTCCGCTTTCATTCTGGTATGCCTGAGCTGTATCAATATGCCGATAACCAATTTTTATAGCATCCTTCACTGCCTGAGCGACACTGTCATTGCTTATAAACCATGTTCCAAGACCTAGTTTCGGAATTTCAACGCCATTAGATAGCGTAAACTTTTCTTTTAAAATCATAATTCATTTTTTATATAAAATAAACAGAATACTTTGCGTATTGTCATCTCAACACCCTGGCCAAAGACAGGTCATTACTTTACTTCCCTTTGCTGCACCATGCCCTCCCTCTTTCAGACCATAAATTTCACCTCTGCTAAATCTTTCCATAGACTAACTTTTCCCTCTACCTATCCCAATTGTTACCTTCCTGCCTTTCACAATTTTATAATTTTTTCTGCTTAAGTAAACATTATATTCCAATGTGTGTTTTTTTCATCTTGATATTCTTTAAGTCCAATTTCATAGATAAGTTTAATCTTAAATTGTTTATATCCTATTATATATAGTAATAATTCTTAGACAGTATTAATAGATAAGTTATCTTTGTAGTTGTAACATTGATTTATACCGCTTTTTTACTTACGATATGAATAAAAGAATTACCGCCTTAGTATTCTTATTGGGCATTTATGTACAATTTCAGAGTTATGCTCAATGTGATAATTGTACTACTTCTTATGCTGCAAATGCGTCAATTGTCGCCACAGCAAATAATCAGACAATTTGCATTTCCGGGGGAAGTACATTTACTTTTAGTTCAACCTATAGGAATGTTACAGTAAAAATATGTGCTCCGAATGTTCAATTATCAAATGTTCAGATAAGCACAGGAGCATTGAATAATACTATTGAAAGTTTTGGGGATAATACCCGGATTGTCAATTTAGTAACCGAACCGGATACCTTTTCATTTATTGCCCACAATACGGGAGCTCTTTTATCTTCGGCTACGATTAACGGGATGTCATTTTTTAAAACGACAAAAGGTGCAACACTTACCATTGCTCAAAATTTAAATCCGGGAAATAAAATATTTATAACTGCAGAAGACGATTCAAAAATCAATACAGCTGACATTACTTCCAATAAAGGTGGAAGGATCATTGTTGGCAAAAAGTCAACCTTTACTTCTACAGGAAAAGTATTTCTGCAAAACGAAGGATTTATATTTAACACCGGTGATGTAACTGCTGCAGGTGATTTCACCGTACAGAATGCCGGTAATGCTATGACAAATTATTGCGGCGAATCTACAATCAAGATTGGCGGTAAACTTACTATTAACAGTGGTAAAATATATAGTGCAGGTATTATAATCGCTGGAACCATAGCCGTGAATTCTAATGCAGGTCCGATCTATCTGAATCAAGGGGCTGTGATGCAGGCCACCACGTTAGAAACTAACAATACAGCGAATTTATTCAGAGGAGATAGTATTAGTGCGGGTGAATGTGCTTTATTTAAAATCACTTCTTATGGTTCGTTTAATGCGCCCTTATCTAATACACCTAAAATTAAATACTGCGGTCCGGCGACTTCACAATTAGGACAGGCAACCCCTGACTGTAATTGTGCAACGGAAAGACAATTATGTGTACCTCTTTGTGAGGCACCAACAACAGTAACCATAACAGGCCCTCTGTCGAACATATGTGCAGGGGACTCTGCAGTATTGACAGCAAATCCAACCGGATTGAAAGCTGGCGATACTTATACATACAGCTGGTATAAAGATAGTGTGGCTCCTGCCAACCTGATTGTAACCAAAACAAACATTGCTACCTTAACTGTTAAAGAAAGTTCAACGTATTTTGTGGTTGTGGCGAACACCATTAATCCGATTAAGTGTTTTAATCAAAATACCACTGGTTTTAAATTCACTGTTCATCCGAATCCTCCAAAACCGGAGATAGTGGCCAGCGGTCCATTAACATTCTGTAACGGTGGTTCGGTAGATCTTACTGCCAGCAGCTTAAGCTTTACTGGCGGTACCTTTACCTGGTCCACAGGATCAACTGCCAATCCTTTGCATGTTACGACTTCAGGAAAATACACAGTCACTTATGTCTCTGACGATGTCTGCTCATCGCCTGTATCTTCAGAGGTAACTGTTGTAGTTCATCCTAATCCTCCAAAACCAACAATAGTAGCCAGCGGTCCTTTGATCTTTTGTGATGGAGGGTCAGTAGATCTTACCGCCAGTAGTTCAGGTTTTACCGGCGGTATCTTCACCTGGTCAACAGGCTCAACCGCTAACCCTCTTCACGTTACTTCCTCTGGAAAATATGCTGTCAGTTATGTATCTGGCAACGCATGTCCTTCTGTTGGATCAGACAGTATTACGGTTATCGTGCACCCTGTTCCTCCCAAACCTACAATAGTAGCCAACGGTCCACTGATTTTCTGTGATGGCGGGTCGGTAGATCTTACAGCAAGCAGTTTAGGTTTTACAGGCGGTACTTTCACTTGGTCTACAGGTTCAACAGCAAATCCTTTACATGTAACGACATCTGGTAAATATGTAGTTACGTATAAATCTTCCGAACTATGTTCATCTGCAGTATCAGACAGTGTTACAATTATCGTTCATCCAAACCCTCCCAAACCACAAATAGTAGCCAGCGGTCCATTGACCTTCTGTGACGGTGGGTCTGTAGATCTTACTGCAAGCAGTTCAGGTTTTACCGGTGGTACTTTTACCTGGTCGACAGGTTCAAATGCTAATCCTTTGCATGTAACTACTTCAGGGAAATATACAGTCACTTATGTTTCTGATAATGTCTGCTCATCACCTGTATCGGCAGAGTTAACTGTAGTAGTATATCCGAATCCTCCAAAACCAAAGATACTAGCAAGCGGTCCGTTGACATTCTGTAATGGTGGTTCGGTAGATCTTACTGCCAGCAGTTTAGGTTTTACCGGTGGTACCTTTACCTGGTCCACAGGATCAATTGCGAATCCGCTGCATGTAACGACATCAGGTAAATACACAGTTACCTATAAAAGCTCTAACCTTTGTCCTTCTGTAGTTTCAGACAGTGTTACAGTTATAGTTCATCCTAATCCTCCGAAACCAGAGATAAAGGCAAGTGGTCCATTGACCTTCTGTGACGGAGGTTCAGTAGATCTTACTGCCAGCAGTTTAGGTTTTACAGGCGGTACCTTTACCTGGTCCACTGGTTCAACTGCAAATCCTTTACATGTAACCACCTCAGGGAAATATACAGTCACTTATGTTTCCGACGATATATGTTCATCGCCTGTTTCAACTGAAGTAACAGTTGTAGTGCATCCGAATCCTCCTAAACCAAAGATAGTAGCAAGTGGTCCGTTGACATTCTGTGATGGTGGTTCAGTAGATCTTACTGCCAGCAGTTTAGGTTTTACTGGTGGTACCTTTACCTGGTCAACAGGTTCAACTGCGAATCCTTTGCATGTAACTACTTCAGGGAAATATGCAGTTACTTATAAATCTAACAATGCTTGTCCTTCTTTAGTCTCAGACAGTTTGACGGTTGTTGTTTATCCGAATCCTCCAAAACCAGAGATCCTTGCCAGTGGTCCATTGACCTTCTGTGATGGTGGTTCAGTGGATCTTACTGCCTCCAGTTTAGGTTTTACGGGAGGTACCTTTACATGGTCAACAGGTTCAACTTCCAACCCTTTGCATGTAACGACTTCAGGAAAGTATACCGTAAATTATAAATCTGACAATGCTTGTCCATCACCTGCATCTGCAGAGGTAATAGTTGTAGTTAATCCGAACCCTCCTAAGCCAAAGATAGTGGCAAGTGGCCCATTGACTTTCTGTGATGGTGGTTCTGTAAATCTTACTGCCAGCAGTTTAGGTTTTACAGGTGGTACATTTACCTGGTCCACAGGTTCAACTGCGAATCCTTTGCATGTAACTAAATCGGGTAAATATTCAGTTATATATAAAACATCCAACCTTTGTCCTTCTGTGGTGTCAGACAGTGTCACAGTTATAGTTAATCCGAATCCTAACAAACCAAAGATTGCAGCCAGCGGTCCGTTGACCTTCTGTGATGGCGGCTCGGTAGAGCTAACTGCCAGTAGTTTAGGGTTTACAGGTGGAACCTTTACCTGGTCAACAGGCTCAACTGATAATCCACTCAAGGTTACTACTTCTGGAAGATATTCGGTAAGTTATGTTTCGAACGATGTTTGTGGTTCTGTAACCTCAGACAGTATCACCGTTGTCGTTTATCCAATTCCTCCAAAACCAAAGATAGTAGCCAGTGGTCCATTGATATTCTGTGACGGTGGCTCAGTAGATCTTACTGCGAGTAGTTTAGGTTTTACCGGAGGTAAATTTACATGGTCAACAGGTTCAACAGACAATCCTTTGCATGTAACGACTTCGGGAAAATTTACCGTAATGTATGTTTCTGATAATGCTTGTCCTTCCGGAGTATCAGACAGTGTCACTGTTATTATTAATCCGAATCCTCCAAAACCAGAGATAGCAGCCAGCGGACCGTCGACCTTCTGTGATGGAGGTTCGGTAAATCTTACTGCCAGCAGTTTAGGTTTTACGGGTGGTACATTTACGTGGTCCACAGGTTCAACTGCGAACCCTTTGCATGTAACTAAATCGGGTAAATATTCAGTTACTTATAAAACATCCAACCTCTGTCCTTCTGTAGTTTCTGACAGTGTAACAGTTATAGTTAATCCGAATCCTAACAAACCAAAGATAACCGTCAGTGGTCCTCTGACATTCTGTGACGGCGGTTCGGTTGATCTTACAGCTAGTAGCTTAGGCTTTACAGGTGGTACCTTTACCTGGTCAACAGGTTCAACTGATAATCCACTCAAGGTTACAACTTCTGGAAGATATTCAGTAAGTTATGTTTCTGACGATGTTTGTGGTTCTGTAACTTCGGACAGTATCACCGTTGTCGTTAACCCGATTCCTCCAAAGCCAGAGATTGCAGCAAGCGGTCCATTGACATTCTGTGATGGTGGTTCGGTAGATCTTACAGCAAGCAGTTTAGGCTTTACTGGTGGTACATTTACCTGGTCAACAGGTTCAACTGATAATCCTCTGAAAGTAACAACTTCAGGAAAATATGTAGTCAGTTATGTTTCAGACAATGTTTGTCCTTCTGGAGCATCAGACAGCATTATAGTTATAGTTAATCCGATTCCTCCAAAACCAGAAATAGCAGCCAGCGGTCCGTTGACCTTCTGTGACGGTGGTTCGATAGATCTTACTGCCAGCAGTTTAGGCTTTACTGGTGGTACCTTTACATGGTCAACAGGTTCAACTGATAATCCTTTGCATGTAACTGTCTCAGGAAAATATTCAGTCAGTTATGTTTCTGACAATGTTTGTCCTTCAGGAGCATCAGACAGTATTACAGTTGTAGTTAATCCGATTCCTCCAAAACCAGAAATAGCGGCCAGCGGTCCGTTGACATTCTGTGACGGTGGTTCAGTAGATCTCACTGCCAGCAGTTTAGGGTTTACTGGCGGTACCTTTACGTGGTCAACAGGTTCAACTGATAATCCTTTGCATGTAACTATTTCTGGAAAGTATGTGGTTAGTTATGTTTCTGACAGTATTTGTCCATCTGGAGCATCAGACAGCATTATAGTTGTAGTTCACCCAAATCCTCCAAAACCAGAGATATCAGCCAGCGGTCCGTTAACTTTCTGTGATGGAGGTTCGGTAGATCTTACTGCCAGGAGTTCAGGTTTTACAGGTGGTACATTTACCTGGTCAACAGGTTCAACTGATAATCCTTTGCATGTAACAACTTCAGGGAAATATAAGGTAAGTTATGTTTCTGACGATGTTTGTCCTTCAGGAGCATCAGACAGTATTACAGTTATTGTTAACCCGGTTCCTCCAAAGCCAAAGATAGCAGCCAGCGGTCCGTTGATCTTCTGTGATGGAGGTTCGGTAGATCTCACTGCCAGCAGTTTAGGTTTTACTGGCGGCACCTTTACGTGGTCAACAGGTTCAACTGATAATCCTTTGCATGTAACTATTTCTGGAAAGTATGTGGTTAGTTATGTTTCTGACAGTATTTGTCCATCTGGAGCATCAGACAGCATTACAGTTGTAGTTCACCCTAATCCTCCTAAACCAGAGATATCAGCCAGCGGTCCGTTGACCTTCTGTGATGGAGGGTCAGTAGATCTTACTGCCAGTAGTTCAGGCTTTACAGGCGGTAAATTTACATGGTCCACGGGTTCAACTGATAATCCTCTGCATGTGACTACTTCAGGGAAGTATATAGTAAATTATGTTTCTGACGATGTTTGTCCTTCAGGTGCATCAGACAGTGTTACTGTTGTTGTTAACCCGAATCCTCCAAAACCAAAGATAGCAGCCAGCGGTCCATTAATCTTCTGTGACGGAGGTTCTGTAGATCTTACTGCCAGCAGCATAGGTTTTACAGGTGGTACCTTTACGTGGTCAACTGGTTCTACTGATAATCCTTTGCATGTAACGACTTCAGGGAAGTACACAGTAAGTTATGTATCTGACAGTGTGTGTCCTTCCGGAGCATCCGATAGCATTACAGTTGTAGTGCATCCGAACCCTCCAAAGCCAGAGATAGCAGCCAGCGGTCCGTTGACCTTCTGTGACGGAGGTTCGGTAGATCTCATTGCCAGCAGTTTAGGTTTTACTGGCGGTACCTTTACGTGGTCAACAGGCTCAACCGATAATCCTTTGAAGGTAACTACTTCAGGAAAGTATACAGTCAAATATGTTTCTGCGGATCTTTGTCCGTCAGATACATCTTTGTCCGTAACTGTGACGGTCAATCCGATACCACCCCAGCCAACCATAAAGGCAGATGGTCCTATGATTTTCTGTCCCGGTGGAACAGTTGGCATACATGCTGAATCAACAGGTTTTACTGGTACATTTGAATGGTTTAAGGGGAATGTAGCACTAGGTAGTGATGCTTCAATTACGTTAAGTGAAGCTGGTAATTACACCGTGTATTTTACTTCTGATTCAGGTTGTGTTGCAAACCTTTCCACTGATTTTGCAATCAGCCATGCACCAGATAATTCTCCAGTCGATTTAGGAAAGGATATTATAACCTGTAAGGCATACATTGATTTATATGCTTTAAGCCCTGCTGTAGGTAAAGGTGTTTGGTTAGCGTACGATGCTAATGATGCAATAATTACAAATCCCGATTCTGATAGTATTCGTGTATCAGGTTTAGAAGCTGGTTCAATCTATTCCTTTATATATACGATCTCCGGAGGATGTGGCCCTGATAAATCAGATACGATAACAATTACTGCCGGCCTTCCGGGATTTGATATAACATCATTGGAAACGCCGATGGATACCCAGTGTGTCGGTGTATCGAGAAGAGTAACGGTTTTTGCCAAGGGAGGCTCTGATCATTATAGCTATGAATGGATCAATGCTGCAAGCATGGATACATTAACTACAGCACAGAATTATTTAGATATTATACCAAACGGCCTTGATAATGTATACTATGTATATGTAAATGATTTAGATCAGCCGGGGTGCAAAACATTTCAGGATACTTTAACCATTCACGCCGTCCATAAACAAACGCTTTTTATTCCAAATTTAATTACACCTAACGGAGATGGGAAGAATGACGAATTGAGAATTGTAGAAGCAAATAATTACGATAATCTGATGTTTCCGGCAGGATCATTTATTGAGATATATAATCGTTGGGGAAATCGGGTTTATGAAGCTAAAAATTATGATGGAACCTGGAAAGGTAATGACACCGTTGATGGTATGTATTATTATTATTTAAAGACAGGCTGTGGGCATGACGAATACAAAGGGTGGCTTCAGATTTTATCTAATACCGAATCAGATTTGAGATAATTAGGTATTATACACTCTTTTGAAATTAGCTCACTTTTTTTGAATAATACACATGGCCTGTCGGACGACAGGCCATATTTTTTCTTGGTTATTATATATAACTATATATACTACAAATTCATCCTTCTCTTAGTCATAGCCAGATTATATAACTACTGCCTCTCTCAAAAAGACCCGATTAGCAAAAAGGATATTGGCTTTTATAAACTCATTCTTCTTCACATTATTAATATATTGCAATAAAACATTATCGATTATTATCTTTTACAATTTTGCTTACTCGATAAACTAACCAAATAGCTAATACAGTAAGGCCTACAACTACATATCCCAACAATTCAAAATTTTGAAGAGGGCTTGTTGGCGTTGGTTGAAATGCAATGTTGCTTGCGATAAGAATTCCCAGACCTCCTGCCATTTGTGATAATGATGCTGAAATACTCATGTATGCTCCTCTATTACCTGGGTTCGGAATAATAGAATTAAGAGCCTGAAATGGTCCCATTCTACTCATAATTACAGCAAACATGGTTACATTCAAAATCAGTACAACCCAAAGAGGAACAACTGGCAAATGCGTATAAACCGGGATAATGGCCATCGTTGCAAATGAACCGATTAGGAAAATTTTAAACTTGTCAAATTTATCTGATAACTTCCCTACTAATGGCATAATAAAAAAAGCTGCAGCACCGGTTACCATAAAAATAATGGGGACTTCGTCATTCGTTAGATGAATATTGTTTACTAAAAAAATACTCACAAAAGGTTGGAGCATCATGCCCATTCCTAAAATAATTGTTGCAGCAAATCCGATCTGGTGTGATTTATTTTTTAAATTGTGGAATAAGTGCGACACGATAGTTTTGTCTGATTTCGTTTTTAAATGTTCATTAATCGGTTTTAGTTTTAGAATAATGACAAGAAGAATAGGAATTGAAAGGAGAACGATCAGAAAAAATGTGTACTGCCATCCTAAATTATTAGCAATAAATAATCCTAATGGGATTCCTAATATCTGACTTGCAGCAAATGCCATTTGTACTGTGCTCATGGCTCTGCCTCGCTGGTTGGGTGGAAATATATCGGAAACAATAGTCATAGTTATTGAACCTATTACACCACCAAATATTCCTGTAAAGATTCTTGAAGCTAATAAGGTGTGGAATGAATTTGACAATGCACAAAATAAAGTTCCTGCGACAAATCCTATAGAGAAAAAGAGCAGCACTTTTTTTCGGTCATACTTGTCGATAAATCCTGCAGAAATTAATCCTGAAGTTGCTGCACTAAAGATGTAAGATGAGACAACTAATCCAAATTGATTTGTGGTGATATTTAAATCTTTAGAGAGAATATGTCCGATAGGTGCAATGATCATAAAATCTAAAAACACCATGAATTGCAAAAGCGCTAATATTGCCAATACAATTCTTTGATAGGAAATAAATTTTTCAGCTGTTGAAATTGTGTTCATTATTAATTAGTTTTTCTTGTGCGACTCTGTTGTTTCATTTGTTATTTCAAGCGCTTTTAAAAAGTAGGTTTCAATAGTTTTAAGTTCCTTGCTTGAAAATGATGCAATAAGTTCTTCAGACTTCCTTCCAAATTCTGCAAAAAGCGGTTCTAAGAGAGCCATAATATTTTTAATGTTTGGTTCAATTATAACCTTCCGTCTGTCTTCTTTTGAAAATTTTCTTTTCACTAATTTTTTCTTCTCAAATCTGTCTATCAAACCTGTGACTGCACCTGTCGTTAGCCCAGTCAATTTTGAAAGCTCACCTGCTGTCATTGACCCGTTAACAATTAAAAATCCTAAGTATTTATGGTCAGTTCCGGAAAGACCTGCCTTTGCAGCAATAGCCTCGTGCATCTTAATAGAGTCATAAGCATATTGTTGACTTAGTTTTCTTATTCGGGTTCTTAATTCGTCAGTCATTTATATCTTTGTTACTAATTATCTTAGTAACAAAGATAATATATTTTAGAAAGATTATAAAATTGCCATAGTAAAAAATGAGATCAATTTTTAAACTTCTCCAAAGATTATTTTAATAAATATTTTATCAATATCTGATTCAGATAGGAATATTCCGCCTATACTACAGGCACCTGGCGATACCTTTTAAATGATTTACACCTTTAATCTATCTGGCTTTATGAATAAAAATTAAAATCTTTTTCTTTGCTTGCCTCTTCGGTAAGACATTAGAAATAGAAAAAAATCTACCTCACTCCTTCTCTTTCACTCTATTCTTGAATTGATAGTATTACAAAAATTAACTTCCAATACCTTCTATTCACTTTAAAAAATATTTAGCTTCAATTAGTTATCACTCCTTGTAGATATCCAGTATTGCCAGTCGCTTTTAGAGCTATGGTCTGATTATCTACCCAAACTAATTCTTCAATTTCCCATTCTTTCGTATCAAAGGAATCATATTCAGCAAAGTTAAAAATGCCGGTTTTAGGGTCTTTTTTATATAAAATCATATATGTACCAAATTCAGTACTTGGTGTTCCTGGAGTGAATATTATAAATTGAGTTTCATCTTTAGATATATAAGGTAGGCTGGTACCTTGTATATAAGGTCCGCCATCAAGGTATAATAACTTCCCTGTAGATTTATCTATCAAATATGTAGAACAGGCATCCCGACTGCATCCTTCTATGCCATAAGCATTGAGAGGTATAATGTAACCCATATAATTATCATAATGCTCACATGCATTGTTGTAGTGAAACTTATAAAGCTGATTCCCTATAGGTAGAGTGAAAAATCTTTTACCAGCTGCACTTTTGCTAGTATCTTCGATAATTTGCCTGGCATATGCAGATTTATATATGTTGAATTCTGTCGAGCTGATTTTAGAAAACTTAAATTTTAACTTACCCACATTATTTTTCCCCAAAGGGTATCTATTCAGTTCTTTTGAATATTCTTTTGGGATTATGGAAAAATCTACTACTGATGAATCGACAACGTCAAACCTAGAAACATATCCGGATAAGTCTCCGCAGCTACCATTACGCATTTTTACCTTAATCCAAGAAGAATCAAGTTTCTGTTTATCATCATTAGAATATATCCGAAATAATTTTGTTCCAAATTCTATAGTAGAATTATTAGGATGTTCTATGTTTTCTGATTCTTTTAACTGGGTACCATCATTATTTTTCACATATACAATTCCTATTACAGAATCAGATTTCGAGATAACTTTATTACCTGAATCTGCTTTTGGTATTGAATCTAAGATTTGATTTTTTAATGTTATTGAGCTATCGCTGTTTACCTTAGATGAATCTGTCTCTTCAGGGTTAGTGTTGCAAGAAAAAGATATCACAACTATAAAAATTAAATATAAATATGTCTTCATCATTTTAATTTGTGGTTAATGGTTGTTCCACATTCGCTGCTTCAAAAAGTTTTAAAGTTTTTATATTGTTCTAGCGCTCCCGGCGGTACATCAAACTGAATCTTTTAATAAAAGATAAGCAAAAAAAATTCCCCAAGCTAACATTTTATCAGACCTCAATGAATACGTAACTTTAAAACGAAAAATCCCTTTCTTATAACTTAAACTTTTCTAAAGCCTTACTTTTTTATTTATCTTTAAAAGACAAGATTAAAACAACACTCGAACAAGAAATGATTAACAAAAGTTTTACACTTTTAGCAATACTGCTAATTATTACAACATGGACAAAAGGTCAACCGATCGAGTCACTGAGATCAGATATTGAGGCACTATTATCAACGAAAAAGGCAAAAGTTGGAGTCTCCATTATGGGAGACAACTTAAGAGATACTTTGTCCATAAACGGAGACCAACATTTTCCAATGCAAAGTGTCTTTAAGTTTCATATTGCATTGACAGTTTTATCACAAATTCAGCAAGGTAAATTCTCTTTAGATCAATTAATAAAAATTAATGAGGATCAAATGTTACCGGAACTGTATAGTCCTCTTCGTGAAAAGTATCCCAAAGGTGTATCCTTGAAAATCTCAGAAATATTGGAATATACTGTATCGCAAAGTGACAATGTCGGATGTGACGTTCTATTAAAACTTATCGGAGGACCTCAAGTAGTTGAGAATTTTATTCAGGAAAAAGGATTTAAAGACTTTTCAGTAAAAATCAATGAAGAAGTGATGCAGAGCAATTGGGACTTGCAATTTAAGAACTGGACTACACCAAAAACATCTAATCAAATACTTGTATTTTTTTACAACAATGACAAAAAAAATCTTTCTCCTGTACATCATGACTTCATTTGGACAATCATGAAACAAACAGAAACAGGAAAGAACAGATTAAAAGGAAAACTTCCTAAAGGGACAGTGGTTGCTCACAAAACAGGTTGGTCTGGTACAAACAAAGAAGGGATTACAGCGGCAGTTAACGACATTGGTATTATCTTTCTGCCTAACGGACGTCATTATTTTATAAGTGTTTTTGTAACAGATTCAAAAGAGGACACAGCAGCCAGTGAAAAAATTATTGCAGATATATCAAAAATGGCATGGGAATATTTTATTAAAAAGATGAAATAAGTAGAAGCTTGTGGGCTTCAAATCCAGGGACAACGCTACATAAGTATTTTCCTTAAACTATTTATAACATAAAACTTATTTCCACACCAGTGTAATGCTTCGGACGAAATTCATAAAAAATTAGCAAATAATGTCGAACAAATATTAAATAATCAACCAGCTCAAAAACCACCAGTCATTTTCTTAAAACTTAATACTTAGAACGTAGAACTTTATTGGGATCGCTACCAGACATGATAATGGCAAAAGTATATCCCAAAACTAAGACAAGCTATTTGCGTAAGAATTATTGAATTTAATAATTATTATTGGTAGAGGGAATAATGACATCTGTAAATCAATAGCTTGAGCGATTTCAATAACCTTTAATAACAATCTAACCAGATTGGCAAAATAATACTTCATTCCGATTAACCGCTTAATAATAAATACCTATTGATAATTAAGCATATTATGGACACCAATAATTGATATATATTTCCTTCTAAAGTTATATTAAGATAATATCTAATCAACGTGAAACCACAAACACTTGAAGAAAAGATCAGAAGCATTGATATAGTTGCCCAAGAGATACCAGCCGTCATCATTATTCATCAACTTGAAAATTTGGTTGTTAAATACATGTCTCCTTGGGGATTATCTATTTTAAGAACTACTAAAGAAGATTTATTTGACCTTCCAGGCAACGAATATTATGATCGTTACTTTGCAAAAGACTTTAATGATGATTATTCTTCAAAAATAGTTGCCATGATGGAAAAAGGAGATGAAAAAGAAGTAGTTACCTACTTCCAACAGGTTCGTTCTTCTCCTCAGGAAGATTATAAATTGTATTTAAGTACAACTAAAATTTTCATGAAGGATGCAAATGGAAGAACTAGTCATTTAATCACAACCTCTGTTCCTGTGGATCCGGAACATCATATTACGTCTAAAGTAAATCGATTATTAGAACAGAATATATTCCTTAAAAAGAATTCTAATGTTTTCTCCTCTCTTACAAAGAGAGAAAAAGAAATTCTAAAAGGCATGGCCCTAGGACAGAATTCAGATCAAATAGCGGATACCTTACATATATCAGAAACAACTGTAAATACACACAGAAGAAACATCCGAACAAAGTTAAATGTGACAAACAACTATGAACTGGTACAGTTTGCACAGGCTTATAATCTGATATAAAAAATGATACAGTTTAAAATACTTATTGCAGCTATTCACTCCTGCAAGCTGTTTATTAATAAGGCAACAAAATCAATCAATATAAAAAAAGAGGCTATCCCCCAATTGACGGACAGCCTCTTCTTTTTACGAATGAAAAAAAAAATTAATTAAATCAAATTAATACTATTGAATAACGACTTTGCCTACCATCTTCCTATCACCTGATTCAAGATGTATAAAATATATTCCCACAGCATGACCTGTTAAGTCATGGCATTTTTCTTCCCTCAAAAAAAGTCTATAAACTCCAGATTATAAAGCATACATCATTTACAATCCATGATCATTTTTTTGAAAATAATCCGGATTATAGTGTTAAATCCTCCGAACATTTTGTTATTCCTTTAAAATTCAGAAATTGTAGATGTATAAAGTAACTTAACAATAAAGATCTACACACGTTTTGTTTGTTATTTTACTGATAATCAAGAAATGACTTTTTGACTAATCAATCAGTTAACTAATTGGATAAGAAAGTAAATATGTTGGAGTGATGGAGAAAAAAGTTAATAAGCCTTTCGATGAATTTTCAAGATTAGGAGAAATGGGAGCGTTAATAGCTTCTAAAGACTGGGAACAAACCTCTTTGGGACCTATAGAGCAATGGTCTGCCAGTTTAAAATCCTATCTGAAACTCATGCTTGGCTCGAAATACCAGATGTGGCTGGGCTGGGGCCAGGAATATCTCAAATTCTACAATGAAGCATACGCTCCCACTCTTGGAGTGAAACATCCTGAATCTTTAGGTAAATCTGCTAAAATCATCTGGAAAGAAGTTTGGGATGTCGTAGGGCCGATGTGGGACAGAGTTATGAATAGCGGAGACTCTCTGTATTATGAAAATCTACTCCTTATTTTGGAAAGGCATGGATTCAAAGAAGAAACATACCATACGTTCTCCTATAGCCCATTACCGGATGACAATGGAGATATCGGAGGCTTCTTTTGCGCGGTAAGTGAAGAAACCAAAAAAGTAATAAGCCAACGAAGGCTTACCACCTTGCATGACCTCTCCAATGCTTTCACCAAAGTTAAAACAGAAAAAGAGGTTTTAAATTACTCTTCAGAAATACTTAAAAGAAATCCTAACGATATTCCCTTCGCACTAATTTATCTTTTCGACAAAGAGCAAAAGCATGTAATTTTAAAAGAAGCTATAGGGGCAGAAAGTGGGCAGGATTATTCACCTTTAAAAATAGATCTTCAATCAGTAGACCAGGATATCTGGAGATTTTCAGAGATATTAAGTTCCCATCAAAATTTACTTATAGAGGATTTAACTGAATTTAGTTACATTCCTCAAGGTCCATGGGATGAATGTCCCACAAAAGCAATGATCCTGCCCCTGCTGAAATCCGGACAAGATCAACTCGCAGGATTTCTTATATCAGGAATAAGCTCGAGGCTTATAGCGAACGAAGAATATACAAATTTTCTGGGGCTCGTAACCGGTCAGCTCTCTACAGCTCTCGGCAATATAAGAGCACTGGAAGAGGAACGCAGAAGAGCTGAAGCTTTGGCAGAAATAGACAAGTCTAAGACTGTTTTTTTCAGCAATATAAGTCATGAATTCAGAACTCCTTTAACCTTAATCCTGGGGCCTGTAAAGGAACTGATTTCGAACAATTCCTTTGTTAATCAGGATGACAAAGAACAGCTTAATATTATACACAGGAATAGTCTCAGGCTGCTGAAACTGGTAAATACCCTTCTGGATTTTTCACGGCTTGAAGCAGGAAGGGTTCAGGCTGTATTCCGCGAAACCGATCTCGCTAGGTTTACCAGTGAACTAAGCAGTTCATTCCAATCCGTTGTAGAAAGTGCCGGTCTGACATTCACGGTCAGTGCCGGAAAAATTTCCGAACCAGTGTATGTTGATCATACCATGTGGGAAAGGATATTATTCAATCTCATCTCCAATGCATATAAGTTTACCTTCAAGGGATCCATAGGGGTGTATCTGGAGCAGGTAGATCAGCAAATTGAATTAAGAGTAAAAGATACCGGTACAGGTATATCAGAATCCGAGCTCCCCAAGCTATTCTCAAGATTTCACAGAATAGAAAATGCCAAAGGAAGAACTCATGAAGGATCAGGTATCGGATTAGCTATGGTATATGAACTTGTTAAAATACATTATGGAAGTATAAGAGTAGAAAGCAAAACTGACAAAGGCACAACCTTTATAGTATCCATTCCAATGGGTAAAGCGCACCTTCCGGAAGACCGTATCGCCAGTCTTGATGCTAAAAAAACAATAACACTGAATGCTTTGCCCAATCTAGAGGAAGAATGGTATAGCTTAAATAGTAACACTTCAGAATACTCCGTTTCAACCCCTCTCGGTGTAATTTCATCCGATAAGAAAACAGAAAGAATCCTCGTAGCAGATGATAATCCGGATATGAGAGAATACATTTCCAGGTTGCTGAGAGATCATTATGAAGTTATTGAAGCAGGTGACGGAGAAGCAGCGCTAAACGCAATAAAAACAGAAAATCCCTCTCTTGTTCTTTCAGACGTCATGATGCCTAATCTGGACGGAATAGGACTGGTAAAACAATTAAGGTCGGTTAGCCAAACCAGCACTTTACCTGTTATCCTGATCTCTGCAAGAGCCAATGAAGAAGCAACCATCGAAGGTATAAAAGCAGGTGCGGACGACTATCTGATCAAACCATTCAGCTCAAAAGAATTGTTTGCAAGAGTTCAAACCCATCTGGAAATGGCTGATCTCAGGAAGGAAGCAAAGGAAGCGGTAAACACCGAAAGACAGAAGCTCTACGATCTTTTCATGCAGGCTCCGGCTATTATAGCAGTGCTAAAGGGGCCTGAGCATACCTTTGAATTGGCGAATCCAAGGTACATGCAGTTAGTGGGCCAAAACCGCAATATAATCGGAAAGCCCATTCGTGAAGCATTGCCAGAATTAGCGGGACAGGGTTTTTATGACATTTTAGATGATGTATACGAGTCCGGTAAATCATATTCAGGTAATGAAGCATATGTAAAATTAGACCGCAACAATGATGGACAGTTAGATGAAGCATTTGTTAATTTTATATACCAACCAATGGTCGATGTAAAAGGGAGCATTTATGGTATTCTTGTTTATGCAGATGAAGTAACAGAACAGGTAAAATCAAGAAAGCAGGTAGAAGAGCAAAACAAGGTGCTCGAAATGATAACAAAAGGGCATCCACTTTCCGAATCACTTAGCCAGCTCTTATTGAGTGTCGAAAAGTGGTCAGACCATGAAATGATAGGTTCTGTTCTTCTTTTAGATGATGATGAAAAACGATTATGGCTCGGCGCTGCCCCAAGTTTGCCTGAAGAGTACAGCGATGCGATTGATGGGATTTACATAAGTGAATCTGTTGGTTTGTGCGGAACAGCTGCTTTCCTTAAAAAAGAAGTTATTGTACAAGATATTGCTGCTGACCCTCTCTGGAAGAAGTTTAAAGGCCTGGCACTAAAGCATGGATTAAGAGCATGCTGGTCAACACCAATTCTTTCTGGTGATAAAGTACTCGGTACTTTTGCAATATATTACAAAAAGCCCCATGTCCCTGATTACGCAGATAAAAAGAATGTAGAGTTTGCTTTAAGAACAATAACCATTGCCATTGAGCGCAAGCGTGCAGAGGAAAGATTGCAGGCTTCAAAAGATGAATCTGACAGGCAGAAACGGCTTTATGAGACAATTACAGGAAACACCCTGGATCTTATTTATGTATTTGATCTTAATTACAGATTTACTTATGCAAATGAGGCTTTACTCAGAATGTGGGGAAGTACATTTGAAAATTCCATTGGCAAAACCTTACTTGAAAACGGCTATGAACCCTGGCATGCAGAAATGCATGAAAAGGAAATAGACCAGATTGTGGCCACCAAAAAACCCATACGAGGCGTGGTTTCATTTCCCCATGCAACACTGGGAAAGAGAGATTACGATTATATATTTGTTCCCGTCATGAACGAATACGGAGAGGTGGAAGCGGTGGCAGGAACTACTCGCGATATCACTGATATTAAAAATGCAGAAAATTCCCTGGCTGAAAAAAACAAGGAACTGATTAGTATTAATAACGACCTTGACAATTTTATCTATACTGCTTCTCATGATCTTAAAGCACCTATTTCCAATATAGAAGGTTTAGTCGAGTCTATGTTAGAAAATATAGATGAAGAGGCAAGGGCAAATAAAGAGTTTAATTATATTCTGAGCTTAATTAATACATCCATCCAGCGATTTAAAGCAACCATTCTAGATCTTACTGAAATAAGCAAAGTACAGAAACAAACACAGGAAATTGCAGAAGAAATAAATTGCAGAGAGGTAATTGAAGAAGTAAAATTTATTATTCAGGATCAGATAAAAGCATCCGGTGCTGTGGTAAAGATTGACGACTCCAGTGTCAGCCAAATCAAATTTTCGAGGAAGAACTTTCAAAGTATAGTTTACAATCTTATAAGCAATGCGGTTAAGTATCGTCATCCGGACCGTTGTTCTGAAGTATTTGTCAATATTGAATATAAAGATAAATTGAACATATTAACAGTGAAGGACAATGGAATGGGTATAGGTGAATCAAATATTAATAAATTGTTTACCATGTTCAAACGCTTCCACGACCATGTAGAAGGTTCTGGAGTAGGCTTGTATATTGTAAAAAGAATTATAGATAATGCAGGAGGCAAAGTTGAAGTAGAAAGTAAAGAAGGTATAGGTACCACATTCAGAGTATACTTGCCCATACCCCAATAATAAATATTGATCATTCCTTCTCCCCGACTATGTCCTATAGTCACGACAAATTGACAGAATCGTTAAATGAACAAATAAAAAAAAATCATATATAAAGTCTTACTAGTATAGAAAGAACTGGTAATTGCATATAGGCGTATAATAACTACTTAAATTCCTTTTAATACTACCCATCTTCCTACAAATGCGCTTCTTTAAATTCAGCTTTTACATTTAATATTATTTACAGGCATGATATACTACATTTTATAAAACACATGCAGAAATAAGCCTGAAAATCAGATTTATAAAACCCATATAAGTCAGGGTCGTATATGAAGACACAAATAAACCAGTAAAATTTATGATTAAAATTAACATCTATTCTTTAATTTTTATTTGTTCTTTATTCGTTAGCCAGCTAGCTAAGGCACAAGTTTATGAAAAAGGTAATGTAATTGTGGACGCGTATTATGGAGGCCCTAATTTATATACCGGAGTTGTAAAAACATTTTACAAAGCAGATCAGGCTTTAGGTAATTTTGCAGACTTAAAGTATAAATCTTTAGGACCTGTAGGACTTAAGTTTGAATATCTGGTAGGTGCAAAAATTGGTATTAGTATCCATGCTAATTACGCTATGACCGGAGTTGAAGGAAAGTCTGTAGATGGAGGTACAACTTACAGTTACGAGGCATCTTATTCAAGATTGAGAATTATGCCAACATTTAATATCCACATGGGAAATTCTAAAAGATTTGATCCATACTTTTCATTTGGCGTAGGATATGCTAACCGCAAGTTTAAAGAAACAACAGATAATCCAAACATCCCTGAGCTTTCAATTAAAAATGCATCTCCGCTAGCATTCCGTGCTGAATTTGGTATGAGATATTTCTTTACTGATCATATCGGTCTCAATGTCCTTGTAGGTGTTGGTGGTGGCCCACTAGCAGGCGGAGGATTGTCCTTTAAATTTTAATCAACCTTATTAACCTTTACAATAAATCCGGAAATGATAGTTTCCGGATTTATTTTTTTATAGCCTATCTTACTGGATATTTTGCCTGAGATAGATATGATTTCTAGTAACCTTTCATAGATATCAATACTTCACAACCTTATATACTTTGCTTTGAACTTTAGCAAAATACAATCCAGGCTTTAAGTCGTTTCCAAATTCAAGCTCTGAAACATTGACATATGTTTTCAATAACTTCCCATCAGCATCTGTAATTTCTATGTTTAAAGGAGCTGGCATTTTTATATAAAAGCTGTTCTGACTTGGATTAGGATATATAACTATCGTTTGTGTTTTACTTTCTTCAGCTATATCTGTGACTACTTCTTCACAGGAACCATTACTTAAATCTGCACTTACATATCCTATCTGATCAATGTTTGCTAAACCATCAGTTGTTGCAGAAGCAAGTTCGATAAAGTGAGAACCTGAGCTTAAATTTAAAGTAAGATCAACAGCCTTATAGGTTGTAAATTCACCTGTGCTTGGAAAACTTAATGTAGAAGATAAGGCCACACCATCCACTTTAATCGTTGCTGGTCTTTCAGTTGTACCACCATTAGAGTATCTGAAGCTGATCGTTTTATTTCCAGATGAAGCGGCACTAATAGAAAATACAATCTTTGTTCCAATTGCATTGTCAATATTAAGATAGGCTGTCCCTTTGAATCCTGCATTTTTGGTTTCAAGAACTCCATCAAAACTACAGGCTTCATCTTCTGCTTCTCCTACTGATGAGCAAGATGTTTTGCCTGTTGTTCCTCCTATACAGCGACCGCAATTATCGAGCGTTGCAGTTCCGTTTGCTACTCCATTGCAATCTTTAGCACAAGCAGTTTTACCTGTAGTACCACCAACACAAGTACCACAGTCATCCTTAAAGGCTGAACCTCCGATAACTCCGGCACAATCTATCACACCATAAGCTGGCACTGCGGGAACCCATCCGTTAAAAAACCAGTTCAAGTCTCTATATTGAGTTGCCTGACTTGCGCTAAGCTGCTTTGATTTAGAATTTCGTCCTGAAGTGTTTATCAATGCTCCTGATTCATTTACACTTTTGTATTCTGCGAAAATTATATTGGAAGCATCTAAAGAGCTGTTTATGCTCCATCCAACAGTTGGAATATGTGGCCCCAGAGTACAGTTGAGATATACGATTTCGGCATATAGATAACTGGCTCCCGCATCTCTTCCTAAATAATGTGTGGTTGTAGCTGAAGAGGTACGTGTAAGCTTACAATCTGCAAACGCATAGCCATGAACGGTGTTACTGTTTCTTGCCATAACATTATAGCCACCATTATCATTGGCTCTGATCTCACAAGACTGGAAAAACACTGCTCCTGTTCCCCATATAAAATCTACATCTCCTTCTAGCATACAGTCTTTTACATAAACTTTTCCATCCAGCAAAACAGTATCCTGATAACTGTAAAACTCGCAATTTGCAATGACCATTCTTGCTCCGCTTGCTTTCAAAGCTTCTGCCTGGGTTCCGCCATTTGGAGTAGTATTGATAAAAGTAAGGCTTATCAGATTGATATCATCACCTTGAATATTAACAACTGATCTCCAATGAGTACTTGCATTTAAATTTGAGTTGTTATAGCCTTTGATGATTACTCCTGTTTTGCTCTCCCCCTCTATAGTATATTTGTTCTTACCTTTTATGTATGCAAGTCCGACATATATACCGTTTTTCACTAATATTTTTGCATTTGTATTACCAGCAGGCAGAAAATCAAAAGCTCCCTGAAGAGTGGCAAAGTCACCTGTACCATCAGCTGAAACTGTGTATTCCAAATCTGCAGCAGGTTTGGATCTGGTTGTAAAACTCCAGTTGTTTGCAGTAATGCCATTGAATCCAAGACTGGATGCATTTGAGAAAATAGATTTATCGACTGTTATATAATAACCTGTACTAAAATCCATAGCTCCTATTGAAAAACGGATATAGACCGATTTGCTATCTACTGTGACTGGAATAACTCTTATGGTTGTTCCATTGAGTGTCTCTGTCCAAGGCCATGTTGCAGACATAGGCGTCCCCGAAGGCATCTTGGAAAGGTCAATAGTTTCTTCTAAAGTTCCATTTGATTTATACAGGCTTATCTTACCTGAGCTTTGCAAGGTTGGTGTTGACGAAAAGGTAAGCTTAAACTGCATATCATTGCTCACATTTATCGCATTATCGACAGGAACCAATGTTTGTGCATTGATTCTAAATGCGACATTAATGATAAGTCCCAAGGTTAGAACTATTTTTAACATCCAGGACTGGAGGTATTCTTTGTTTCTCAACTGTTTCATTTATAGACCTTTGCTAGTTACAATAGTATTTTCAAGTAGAATACCCAGAGCAATGTCGAGAAGTAACATTTTTTTATAAAAATCTGAAATGATTTGTAAGTGTTGCTTTAAAGGAACATGCTGAATTTATACCATAACCTGAACTTTACCATAAATGTCTGAATCAGGTATTAATGTATTTTAAGATTTAAACCGAATACAAAAGGAATTACATAGTCCTAAAAATCAAAATCAGATGGTTAATTTTCCAATTTTATTCCTTCAAGATGCTATATCTGCGTCCTACATCTGATTTCTTTAATTTTACTCTTATGTAAGAAAAATCTGAATCCTAAAGAAGGAAAAGCCTTCTACTTTTGTTATAAATCAAAAGAGAAAGATATGAAAGACTGGAAAGATGAAACTCATTTATTAAAAAATGAAAAATTCAGTAAAGGTATTGGTAAAGATCTTGAAGCCAAGCTAAATAAACGATATGCTGTTTCATCCAGGATTGATGACGTATTCCGTGGGAACGATATAACCTTTTTTACGAATGAATACGGAGAACCTGTTACTTTATTTATTGGCTCAAGAAGAGAGGATGGCAATATTGCTGGGGAGTGTTATGTGAGGAGAATAAAAGAAAGAGACGAAACAAAAATCATAAAGAGCCACTGGGATAACAAAGGAAAAATTAAAGGCAATATGAGGAGGTAATTTAGTCCATAGCATTGGACTTTATTACCTCCTCATACAGGCTTTCATTTCTTATATAAGTATTCACTCTCCTATATATTTATCAAATTTAACTTCAATTTTATTTTTTAAATTTTGCTATAGTCAGTTATATTGGTTGTATATCAACTATTATAGCACACTAAGGTATGTTTATGGATATAAGTAAATTTAAGAAATATAATACAATAATAGCTTTTGTTAGTAGTCTGGCAGTTTATATCATGCTATTCGGATTCATTCTTTCAATACCAGAGTACTTTTATCTTGACATTTTAATCATTGTTATAGTTATTATTATAGGAATAAATATTAAGCCTAAATTTAAAATATACAAAACCAATATCTCTGATATTGCAAAAGGTATAATCTGGAGTTCTTTTTTTATTTTGATATACTTTATCTATGTTTTGGCAGATTTAATAATCAACTACCCTAAATGAGATTTTATCAACTCTCTTTACTAATATTCGCTTTATAATATAAACTTAATACATAAATAAAGGCCAGATAAACTGGCCTTTATTGTTTTTACAAATCTCATTAAAATCACTTCCATCCCCCTCCTAAAGCCCTGTATAACTCCACCTTGGCAATCAACTGCTGATACTTTATGTCTGCACTTGTTAGTTCAGTCTGTATCAAATTACTTTGTGCTGTTATTACTTCAAGGTAATTAGCCAGTCCTCCAGCAAAAAGGTACTTTGCATTTTGTACTGCATTCAACTGAAGATCTACCTGTGCTCTCACAATCTGCTCTCGCTCATTTAGTCGATCCAATGAAACCAATGCATTGCGCACTTCACCAAATGCCTGAACAACTGTTTGTCTGAATTGAAGCTCTGCTTCCTTTCTTCGAATTATTGCAACTTCCAGATTAGTTTTCAAAAGTCTTCTCTGGAATATTGGCTGCGTAAGACCTCCTGCTACAGTCCCAAATAATGAAGCAGGTGCTACAAGCCATTTACTTGCCTCAAATGCATTCAATCCTCCTGATGCATTAATCAAAAGTGAAGGGTATAGATTTGCCCTTGCCATTCCAACCCTAAAATTAGCAGCTTCAAGATTCTGTTCACTGGCTTTTACTTCCGGACGATTACTCAGAACTTTAACCGGAACACCCGCACTTAAAGTATCAGAAACAACCTGATCAATAAGCTTTGCAGACCTTGTTATTGCTCCTGGTAATTTCCCTAATAAGATCGCCTGATAATTTTCTTCAACCGAAATCTTTTGCTTTAACTCTGAAATCAATAATGCAAAAGTCTGATTCTGAAAAGTTGTTTGCTGCACACCCAATTCTGTAATCAATCCAGCTTGTTTTTGTAACTGCATCATTTGAACTAGCGTATCGCTCAACTGTTTATTAGCAATGGATACTTTAAGCTGTTCATCCAACATCAACAATCTGTAAAAACTCCTGGCCACTTCTGAGACCAGCCTGGTTTGAATAGCTCTGCTTGCCTCTTTAGTGTATAAGTAATTTGCAAGTGCTGCTTTCTTCTGCTTTCTTATCTTACCCCAGATGTCTACTTCCCAGGACAACCCCACGCTTGCATTATAATCCTCAATATGTTCCCTTCCCAGAAAATTCTTCAAACTTAGTCCTGTAAGACTATTCTCAGAAGGATTTAAAGTAGAGGCGGAAACATTCGCATTGATGGAAGGCAGCCAGTTTAACCTTGCCTGTTTGGCATAAGCCTCTGCTTCTTCCACACGGCGATAAGCCACATTCAGATCGTAGTTAAGGGCCAAAGCAGTATCTATAAGCTGAACAAGTTCTTCATTATTATAAAAAGCTTTCCAGGATATGCCACTTATGCCTGAATCAACATCAGTATTATTGGTTGTGTCTGAAAATGAATTTGGCAACGCTACTGGCAATTTCTGATAATCTTTTGCAGTTCGACACGATACTGCAACCATCAGTAATAAGAGCGAGAGCAGAACATTAATTGAATTATATGATTTCATGAGTAATTTCTTTTTGAATATGTGTTTCCTTCACTTCAGGCTCAAAATCTATTTCATCAGATTTTAATGGCCTAATCTTTTCCTGAAGGGATTGAAAAATTACAAATAGCACCGGGATTAAAAATACCCCGAATACCACTCCGGTTAACATACCTCCTGCAGCACCTATACTAATAGAATGATTCCCCTGAGCCGAAGATCCTGTTGCTAACATTAGAGGGATAAGTCCAACGATAAAAGCAAAAGAAGTCATCAGGATCGGTCTTAACCTCAATCTGGAGGCTTCCACTGCTGCCTTCCACAATACCATGCCAGCCTGACGTCTTTGCAATGCATATTCTACAATCAGAATAGCATTTTTGGCAAGTAATCCGATCAGCATAATCAGTCCAACCTGCACATATATGTTATTGTCTATGCCGAAAAGGCCAGTAAAGGCAAATACTCCAAAGATTCCAAGAGGAATAGTTAAAATCACAGAAAGAGGTAGAATATAACTTTCGAACTGAGCAGCCAGAAGGAAGTATACAAACAAAAGGCTTAGTATAAATATAATAGTAGATTGTCCACCAGAAGCTATTTCTTCTCTTGTCATGCCTGTCCATTCATAAGAATACCCCCTTGGAAGGGATTTTTGTGCTACTTCCTCCACGGCCTTGATTGCATCTCCGGAAGTATAACCTGGCTTTGGAACCCCATTGATTATTGCCGCATTGTAAAGGTTATTGCGTGTAACTGTTTCTGGTCCATAAACGCGGTTCAGTGATGCAACAGTTGTTAATGGAACCAACTCTCCTTTTATATTCTTCACATATACCCTGTCAAGTGTGGAAGGTGTGGCTCTGTCGGGTGCATCTGCTTGTACAATTACCCTGTAGAATTTCCCAAAACGGTTAAAGTCCGAAGCATAGGTGCTGCCATAATATACCTGCATGGTTTGCAGAATGTCTTTAACAGAGACACCGAGTTGCTTGCTCTTTACTTCATCTATATCCAATATATATTGAGGATTACTGGTGTTGAAGGTAGTAAACGCATAAGCAATTTCAGGACGCTGCATCAACTCCCCCAAAAATTCATTAGTTGTCTGACTCAGTTTATCCAGTTTTCCTCCGGATCGGTCCTGCAAGGTCATTTCAAAACCATTTACATTTCCAAAACCTGGCACGGTAGGCAGTACAAATAAAAAGATAGTCGCTTCATTTATAGAAGAAATACGTCCGTTTAGCTCCTGCATGATAGCATTCAGATCTTTGATCTTCCCACGTTCCTTATACGGTTTAAGTCTTACAAAACCCAAAGCATATCTGGGACTTGTTGAATTGGTAAGAATATTTAAACCCGAGATACCTACATAATGACTTATAGCTTCCGTGTTTTTTACAATATTTACTAATTTATCTACAGCCTTTTGTGTTCGCTGCATAGAGGTTCCAGGAGGTGTGCTTAGTGAATACACAATAAAACCCTGATCCTCTGATGGAATAAAACCTGTTGGCGCTTTTCTGATCATATAAAATGTAACTGTTGATATCAGAAGCAATCCTGTTACAGCTACCGCCTTATGACGCAGTAAGAAATGCAATGAGCGTACATATTTATGCGTCATGGTATCAAAACCTGCATTGAATGCATTAGCGAATTTCTGCCAAAGACTTTTTCTCTTACCCGAATGATCCTCATGATTTTTAAGAATCAGCGCACATAATGCCGGACTGAGGGTAAGTGCATTTACTGCAGATATCAGGATAGCAATAGCCAGTGTAAATGCAAACTGCCTGTAAAACACTCCTGCCGGTCCCTGCATAAAGCCAACAGGAATAAATACTGCAGACATGACAAGCGTAATGGAAATGATAGGTGCAGAGATTTCTCTCATAGATTGAATAGTGGCATTTCTCGGTGATATCTTGGATTTACCCATTCTTGCATGAACCGCTTCTACAACAACAATTGCGTCATCCACTACGATACCGATTGCCAGCACCAGGGCGAATAGAGTAAGCTGATTAATAGTAAATCCGAAAAGCTGCATAAAGAAAAATGTTCCTACAATCGCCACAGGCACTGCTATAGCAGGGATCAGCGTGGATCTAAAATCCTGAAGGAAAATAAATACAACAATAAATACAAGAATGAAAGCTTCAACGAGTGTCTCTTTCACCTGACTGATCGATTCATCAAGATATTCTTTTGTACTATAGATAATTGTATGTGCTACTCCTTTAGGAAATGATTTTGCCGATTCTTTTACAAGGTCATTGATAGCAATCTGTATCTCATTGGCATTTGATCCTGAGGTCTGGAATATCGCAATGCCAATAGCATTCATTCCATTTAAAGTGGTGTTACTGTTATAGGCAAAAGAACCAAACTCCACCCTTGCCACGTCTTTCACTCTGATTGTAGAGCCATCATTACCAGCTCGCAGGATAATATTTTCAAACTGTTCATTTTTATTCAGCTTTCCTTTATACTTGATCGTAAATTCAAATGATTCCTTGCTGCTTTCTCCGAACTTGCCTGGCGCTGCTTCCAGATTCTGTTCTTGAATGGAGGCGATTACCTCCTGAGGTGTTAGGTTATAGGCCGCCAGCCTATCCGGCTTCAACCAGATTCTCATAGAATAATCTTTTGAACCGAACACTATTGCCTGTCCTACTCCCGGAATCCGTTGTATTGCAGGGATTATATTGATCTTGGCATAATTCTGTAAAAAAGTCTCATCATAAGTTTCTTCCTTACTCATCAGATTGACAACCATGATCATACTATTCTGCTGCTTCTGTGTGGAAACTCCTGCTTGCACAACCTCTTGAGGTAGCTGACTGACAGCCTTGGCCACCCGATTCTGAACGTTTACCGCTGCCACATCAGGATCAGTACCTAGTTTGAAATAAACAGTAAGTGCCATTGTACCGTCATTATTGGAATTGGATGTCATATAGGTCATCCCCTCGACACCATTGACCGATTCTTCTATTGGAGTGGCCACTGATCGTGCCACAACTTCTGCATTTGCACCAGGATAAACGGCCTGCACCTGCACGCTCGGTGGAGCTATATCCGGGAACTGTGTCACCGGCAAAGACAGCAGCGATATACCTCCAAGCAATACTAGTATTATGGAGATCACCGTAGCCAGAACTGGCCTTTTTATAAATTTCTCTAACATAAGTATATAGATTTTTATGAAGCAAAACCATGAGTCTTGCCTTGATTATACTTTTAGCTTTAATGATTGATTTTATTGCGCAGTACCTATTTTAAAAAGACTGTCAGCGGATATTAGTTGAGGATTGATAATCACACTATCTCTGAGTCTGTCATGACCTGAATACACAATCAATTCATCAGCTGCTACTCCATGAACAATGAAAGATTGTCCCGCCTTTCCCTTGATATCAATAACTTTACTGCTCACTCTTTTCTCTTTACTTACAGTGAAAATAAATGTCTTATCCTGAACTTCGTAAGTAGCTTCCTGAGGAATGATTAAAGCATGGTCATGCAGCTTTGGGATACGTATGTTGCCTGTGCTGCCGGACCTGAGTATTCCTTTGTTATTCGGAAACGATGCCCTGAACCGAATCGATCCTGTTGTATTATCAAACTGACCTTGAACAATTTCGATCTTACCTTTTTCTGCATAGACACTTTTGTCTGCCAGTACCAGCTCCACTAATGGTAAATTGTTGATCTTCTCTCCTATTGTTGTTCCATTCACCTCTTCCTTGAACTTAAGGAAATCTATTTCACTCATAGAAAAGTAAGCATATATCTCTCTTGTATCAGATATAACAGTCAATGGCTGCTGCTGGCCGCGGCTAATAAGGCTGCCTGTTTTAAAGGGAAGTGCGCCTGCATAACCGCTCACCGGGGCTTTGACTAATGTGTAACTTAAATTTATATCTGCATCCTGTGCCAAAGCTTTGGCCTGCGCCAGAGTGGCCTCTGCATTCTTATATGCAGCCTGAGCAATATTTAATTGTACTTCTGAAACAACATTATTCTTTACAAGGGGTTCTAGCCTAGACACCTCAAGTCTGCTCCTTTCGAGCTGCGCTTTTGCTGCTTGTAAACTTGCTTCAGCATTTCTTGATTGTTCCTGGTATCTCTGAGCTTCTATTCTAAAAAGTACCTGACCAGCTTTAACAAAGTCTCCTTCATCAAAATAAGTCTTTTCCAGATAACCATCTGCTTGTGGACGTATCTCAACATTTTCCCTTCCCTCAAGTATTGAAGGATATTCTTTAAAGGTAGATGTAGTTTGAGAAAGAACTTTAACAACAGGCAATGACAAAGGTGGTGGAGTCATCTCAATAGAATCACTTGTGCCGCAACTTTGCAGAAAAAGCAGACTTGTTGCAACACCTGAAAAGATCAATGATTTATACCGATTATTTATATTCGTTTGTAAGGATATTATATTCATAATTAAATTAATGAAGAGTAGATAATTAGACGATTTTATTGACAATGCTTCTCCTATAAATCACAGAAAGCTCTTACATTTATACAGTATGGCTTGTCTCCACTTCCTGATTGGCCCTTTGTTAATGCCTTTATCTGCATCCCCCAATCGCTATTCATTCTCCAAGTGTTTAAAAAGTTTCTCATAGGTATTATATAATTTGTTTGTTAATTATTCTTAAATATTGCTTTAATAAAGACCGACTTAAACTCCAACCATCCTGTTCATCTGAAATAAAAGACAAGATTTTCATATCAAAACACATCTGATTGAAGGCTTGCAAACCAAATAGCTTGCCACATTTTTAATTAACTACAAATCAATTTTTTACAAAAAATACAATCTGAATTATTTGAAAAATCTCCAAAATTATCGTAATTTATACTTACAATAACTCCAATAAATTTGGAGTTATTTAATTAAGATGCCATATGAAAAAAAATAACAATGGAATAACTTCTGATTATAGCAAGCGAATAGCATTGGCGAGAAATATCAATGATCTTTCAGAAGCAATCCGATTTTTCCTTTATAATGAAGAGCAGGTTAACCCGGACTTTATGATTGTATACAGACGTTATGAACCGGGAGAAGTCTTTCCTATCATACAACTGGACAAAGACAATGCCTTTGAAGATGCAACAATTGATCCGGAGAACATCCGTCACTTTTTACAGCAAATAGAGAAAGACAATAAAGTGATTGTCACAGAATATGATCCCGCTTATGAAGGAAAACCAAAGGCTTCCAAAAAGCAATTAAACAACTCTGATTTAATCTTTGCTCCGCTGAAGATCAACGATCAATGGATCGGCTTTGCTTGCTTAAAGATTACTAAGACAAACAAGGCAGCTCGCGAGCTCCTCACTGCTTGTCCTACTTTTTTCGATCTTACAGCTATTGGTGTAAGCAACATTCTTAGAGAAGAGGAATTGCAACGCAAGAATGAAGAGAAATCTTTACAGCTTTCTCTTTCGCATATACTTGCCAGCAGCAAAGACTGGAACGAGATATTCAAACAAACTTCTGTAGAGTTAAAGAAATATGCTCCACTGGATTTTTTTGCTCTTTGCCTTCAAAGTAATGGAGACCTGGTGCGCACCTGCATGTTTTCCAGACAGTCTGATAATCTCTTTGTAAATCTTGACGATAGAAAAGACTCTGTCATTGGAGAGTTTTCAGATGCAGAACTTAAGAAAGAACTTGAAGCTATTGTTCATCTGAATCAGGAACCAACGCTCTACGCTACTCATGAATATGTAGAACTATGCTGCAAATCCAGGATTTTAAATCTTAATCGTGAAAAGTTCAAAATCAGCACAGCGGTCTTTATACCTGTCACATTGAAGAATCATGATAATGCACTTCTAATGCTTGCCAGTTGTGTTCCTGACGCCTTTAACTGCACGCATTTACAATTGTTTTCCAGTATAGCACCACAGGTATCGATGGCGTTGAACAATATTCTGGCTTTTGAAGAAATAGAAAATCTGAAGAAACGTCTTGAATTGGAAAATACTTGTTTGATTGAAGAAGTAAATACCAATGCCGATTTTGAAGAGATTGTCGGATCTAGTATTTCATTAAAACAAATATTTCGGACAATCAAACAGGTTGCCCCTACAGATTCAACTGTACTCATACAGGGTGAAACAGGCACAGGCAAAGAACTGATTGCTCGTGCTATCCACAATCATTCTCAGCGAAAGCACAAGGTGATGGTAAAGATCAACTGCGCCGCACTTCCTGCTAATCTTATAGAATCGGAATTGTTTGGTCATGAAAAAGGAAGTTTTACAGGAGCCTTCGAACGCAGGATCGGCAAATTTGAAATGGCTGACAAAGGAACAATATTCCTTGATGAAATAGGAGAACTGCCATTGGAGCTGCAGTCTAAACTGCTGAGAGTCCTTCAGGAGAAAGAATTTGAAAGAATAGGTGGAAATAAAACCATCAAGACCGATGTTCGCATCATTGCAGCAACTAATCGTAATTTACAGAAGCAGGTTAATGAAGGGAAGTTCCGTGCTGATCTTTATTACAGATTGAATGTGTTTCCGGTTTCACTTCCTCCTCTCAGAGAAAGAAAAGAAGACATACCTTTGTTGGCAAATTATTTTGCACAGCGTTTTGCTAAAAAGATGCAAAAGTCATTTCTCTGCATCAAAGAAAAAGCGATGTTGGAATTGATGAATTACCAATTTCCGGGAAACATCAGAGAGCTTGAAAACATTATAGAACACGCTGTAATTATTTCAGATGGTAAGCCTCTTGACTGGGGCCGTCAACTCTCAGGCAATCATTCAAAACAGAAAATAACAGCACTCTCAGGAGAATCTGGCGTTATAAATGGCACAAACGAAGCCATCAGAACAATCAATCAAATCAAAACAGAAAAAGACAACTCTGAACGTGAAGGGATATTAAGTGCCCTTTCTCAGACCCATTGGCGCATTCGTGGAGACAGAGGGGCAGCGGAATTATTAAAGGTTAAACCGACTACCCTGGAAGCAAGAATGAAGAAATTAGGCATCTCTAAAAAGGTGTTGTAAATAAAGATGCCTATGGAATTTATAAATTCCATAGGCATAATGCTTAATCATTTACTTCCTGCATTAAGCCTTAAGCTTCTTAATCGGGCAAGTCAACGTCACACACCAAATCGGTCCAACATAATTGCTCTTAGCTCCAAACTCTATTAAATAACGAATTGAAAAAACACCTTTAAAAGCTACAAATTCAGGACCTAGTCCGTATATGTGAGCATACGGGCCATCGATGGGGCCTAAGTCTTGTTCATACTTTGTTCTTACTGTTATCCACTGTGCAAATCCAGCTACTCCAAGCCAACCACTTAATAGCTTGTCCGGATTGCCATAATTAGCTCCAATACCGCCCTGTAAGGTGAGAGGCCAACCAGTCCTATAAGAAACCCCTCTCTTTTTACTATTTATGTCGTAATTGGCTTCTATTGAAAAGTGGATATTCTTTTTACGGTCAAGATAAACAGTTGTACCGATATTGATCTCTTGTGTCCACATGCCCAAACCATAATTGTGCTGGGCTAACCAGGTCCATTTACCTGTAGGCAGATAAACAGCATAACCGGCAATAAAGTCAGCTCTAGATGTTTTCCATCCAAGATTAATGGGTTGTATGTAAGTGGATGTGATTCCATAAGGATAAGATCTGCTTGCACCTATAATATTGGGAACTTCAAGCCGGGAATTGCATATTGCTCCAGTTATAGAAAAACCGTAATTGCCACCAAGTATTTTCCTTCTGGTAACAACAACTACACTTAAAGAAGGAGCTTTTAAATGCAGTACATCACCATTTAGAAAAGAATGTATATTACCGTTTCTATCAGCAACTTTTTTGACATTCATTCCCCAGCCATAGGCCACACCATAAATGCCCGGATCCCCTTGACTACCGCACATTAGTCCAGCGAAACCCGGTAAAAAATTTTGTTGGCATTTCGCTGAGGATGTGAAATTCAGAACCAATACACCAATAATAAAAACGGTTTTTAAAACCTGTTTCATGCATTCTGGAAACCATCTCGGAAGGGTATTGTTCTGTTATATTTATTTTAAGGAATGGCTACTATTTCAACATGCTTCACCTCAACTTCTCCTATAAGATTTTTATAATCAATATTTTATAACTACATTTCTGTTCTATTTTTAACCACTCTATAAAACTTATCATTATGCTTTATATGATTATCGAACGCTTCCATCCAGGAAAAGCAAAAGAAATATATCAGGAACTAGATAAAGCCGGACGAAAAATTCCTGAAGGTGTCCATTATATAAATAGCTGGATTGATGAAGACTTAACGACCTGTTATCAGGTAATGGAAAGTGATTCTGATGAAAAAATGCAGGAATGGGTGAACATGAATAAAGGCCCGGTTGACTATGAAGTAATAAAAGTTATTACCTCAGCTCAGGCTAAAGAAAAAGCCCTTAGAAGCTAAGTTTGATTCTGAACTTTTCATTGCACTTTAAAGCCCAACTGATAAAGAATCGGCTGGGTCTTTTAATTAACGCCCTTAATACTTCCCTTTGCATAATTCCTCTCTTCAAGGATTTTTTAAAGCTTCTTACTTTAAACTTCAACTTTTCTTCCCATGTTCCAAAAGTTCCCCATTGACCAAAATATTTTAAACCTAAGAATGATAACAGAAAATTATAAGCACCTGGAATTTGTTATGATTAGTAGGGTAAGATTAAAAAGGAAAGGAGAAAGATATGGAATTAGGAATAAAAGAGAAATGGAACAAACTGAAAGGTAAGCTGAGCGAAAAGGCCAGCGATTTCGGTGAAAAGATAGGTAAGCATGGCCCGTTCCAAGCCCTTGAAAAGGATGCTAAGCTCGGGCGTACTCTTCACTCCGAATGCATTGCTGCAATGAACATTCTGCAGGAAAAACAGCCATCTGTAAAGGAATTGCTGCAAAAATCATATGGATTTGCTGTAATTCCAGCTATTGGTAGTGCATCACTCGTACTTGGTGGAGACTATGGAGTGGGTGAAGTATTCGTGAAAGATCATGTAATTGGCTACGCCGGAATTGGTAAAGTTACTCTCGGCGTACAAGTTGGTGGAACGAATTTTCATCAGATGATAGTATTCAACAACGAGGAAACCTGGAAACAATTCAAGGCTGGTAAATATTCTTTTGCAGCTGACGCAGGCATTGCCATTGTGAAAGCTGGAGCACAAGCATCCAAAGGATTCGGAGCCGGCACGGTAGCCTTTGTCTTTAACGAAGGTGGTATGCTTCTGGACCTTGACATTGGAATACAGAAGTTTGTCTTCAAACCCTCTGTTCTCGGGAAGATGCGTACTACTGAAGGCGCGAAGGAAGAGGGATCAAAAGAAGAAGGTGAAAACGAAGAAAGTGATCAAAATAATGAGAATCAATCCTCAAAGCAGCGGCCCCCAGAGCCTCGCAAGTAAAGGAACACAATAAAAATTGGTAAGCTCAACCCCACAGTTCTGCCTATCGTGGCAGAGCGTATTCTGGGCTTTTGATGGGTACGTCTTAAAACACATGCCCACCAAATATTAAGCTTCTAATAAATAAAATAGCCAGTTCCGTAAGACTGGCCATTTTTAAACATTTCTCAAATGCATGAATACGATTCATTTGGTATTTTATTTATTATCACATAAATCTTTTATTGCTGCTTTATATTCTTCAGTAATAGGATCTCCTCCTAGTTTTAAACATTCATTATAATACTTGAGAGCGCTTGAACAGTCCTTTTTATTTAAATAGCAAGCTGAAATCTTAAAAAGGGTATTTTGATTTTTTTTATCAATCTTATAGGACTTTGTTAAAATATCGATTGCAGTATCAAGTTTTGCATTAGCCTTTCCCGGTTCATTTTGTGATAAGTTATAATATTCAATCATATAACATGTTGCAAGATCTGTCATTATTTTTGAATTACGATCATCTTTAGAAAGTCCTAACTGGTATTGTTCTTTGGCTCTTTCTATGTCACCCAAAACCAAATAAACTCCACCATATCCCCAATATATATCAACATTTGTTGAGTCCATTAAGTAAGCCTGGTTAAAACGATACATAGCAGTTTTGATATCTTTATACAGATATTTGAACCCTAAATCAATAAATTCTTCAGATGCTTTTCGCCTGGTGAATCCTTTATTTAACATATCGTTTATTAAACTTTCATCTGCTTCCTTTTGCTCTTTTGTTTTAGGAACTAATCCATACCTAGGTAAAAGTCTGATATTTGTTTTTGCTTGTTGATTCCATTCTTCTAGGCTAATTTGTTGAGCAGATGACTTAATGGAGATTAGTAATAGAAACAGAAATAATATTCTCATTTTTAATTTTTTTTAAATGGAGCTTAAGGTATCAGAACAACCGTCGGCATGACTCAAATATAGCGAGTATTCTCTACTTCAATTTTCTCTTAAATTCTTCTTCCTCTTTTTTGTTTGCCTCGTAAATGTGAGGATTGTGTTCCTTCATATATTGCTCAAATTCTTGCTTTGATTCCTTAAGAAAATTCCTGCATATACTAACATCCGTTTTTGAACAAAAGATAAGGTTTGGATCCCATCTTTTCTTTTGTCCGTAAAACTTAAGTGAATTCAAAATATCTGGCCCCCCATTTTCAAATTCAAAAATTGCATGGTGGCTGTGTCCCTTCCAGAGCTTTGTATGGAATTTGGATTTATAATTAAAACATCCGCTTAAGGTTGCCTTAGTAAAAAAAGGTTCGGTTTTAAAATCATCTAAAAAAACACAATCAAACTCAACAGGTAGTTGAGTGTCATCGAAAGTATGTGTGATCGTGAAGCCAACAAAGTTGGCTGGATTTAAATCTTCGAACCTAGTTATACCTTTTTGTGCACAAATTTCATCCTGAACAACTTTCAACTTCATAAAGTGGCTCTTTTCATCTCGATCCTCTGCTCTTATATAATTAACATTATCCATATTTGGCATAGCTCCTAACATTAAAATACAGCGTATATCTACCTATTAAAACTAATCCAAATTTTTAATTATATTAAAAATATTTATAAACAACTATAAATTACGTTAAGCTTTATCCTTCTCATAACTTAAACCATTATTTTAATAATATTAAACCTTCAATTCTAACTATGTTATCCCTTCCTATGAGGCCACCAAAGCTTATAGTCACTGCGAAGGGTATAGTAACAAAAAACATCTTACCTTTTCTATATCTTCAATGATCCAACTTTTGTGTATTGTATTTTCTACCGAATGTATTAATTAAAATTATTTTGTTAAGTAGCTATAAATTAGCCTTAAAAACTTTACCTTTTGGCTCAATTTGTTTTTTAAATTACAGTTTTTATACAATTATTAATTTTTAACCAACTAAAACTAATTTCATGATGAAAAAATCAAAAGTATTTTTTTTAGGATTGCTGGCACTTGTTGTAGCATGTAAACAGAACGATCAAGAAGGTATTCTGCCAAAATCTGATCCGGAGTCTGAAGCTAAAAAAGCTGCTACCTTTAGTGTCCAGAATCTTGATCAGCACCATTTTTTAGTAAGCTTAACCAATATCAATGCTCTTGACCACACTTTCAAATATTCCAATGGTGAAAGTTCTAAGTCAGTTATTGATACGGTATATTTTCCTTTCAAGGGCTCTTATGAAATAACATTGGAAGTACTTACAGCTAATGGAACATCATCTTCTTCAAAGAAGGTAAAAGTGAACAAAGATGATGCATCTAATCCTGACCTTAACGACCCTATAGTTAAACTCCTTACAGGAGGACTTCAAGATATCGATGGTAAAACATGGGTTGTTTCTGCAGCACCATTTCAGTCGGGTATGGGACCTTTTAATACATTAACACCTGACTGGTACAATTTTCCTGAAGGTTTAATCGGTTTTGCTTGGGAAAATGGTATACTTCAAAATTCCTTTACATTTAATTTAAGAAATTACCAATACACTCCTAAAAATACCTCGGTTACTGTTCACTATGCTTATGCCAACAGATATTTTGGGACTTCTCAACCTATGTATGGCGATATTGCCTTATCGGATCCGGATCATGTGCAAGCACCATTCACGGTTAAAAATGCACATACTGGTATAGGAACCGGCTATACAATTGATATAGCCAATAACAGTTACATCGGCTATTGTGAAAAACGCAATCATTATGAGATTGTAAGTATCACTAATGATACTCTTCGTATAAGAAACCCTTATAGTGATGACGCTTATACAGACCCTTCCAATGATGTAGGGGTAAGATACTTTACACTTGTAGCAAAGCATTAATTGATAACAATATTATGCTATTAATAGAATGGCTTGCGTTTGCAAGCCATCTTTTTTTTCAGGACAACTATATCTTTTAATACTTTCTCTTTCACAGATTGCATAGCTAAAAAGTAATTGTAGCTATTTTCTTAAAAAAGTTTACCCTGCTTTACCAATACATTTTTTATTCAATTCCGAAAAAGCTAGAGACAAGCCTTCATATCTGGAATTCATTTATGTAAATTTCACATTCTTGACTGAGAATTTCTTTTTCCTTTTCAGGATTTTAAACTCCTATATAGGAAGTTCAATTTTATATGTAGCTATTTCTTATTTCTATGTAGGAATTTCTTTTTCCTATGTGGGAATTTCTTTTTCCCATATAGGAATTTCATTTTCCTATATAGGAATTTCTTTTTTCCACATAGGAATTATCGATTCCTATGTAGGAATTTCTTTTTCCTATATAGGAATTGTCTTTTCCTATGCAGGAATTTCTTTTTCCTGAATAGGAATAGCTTTTTCCTAATTAAGGTTTTAAATAATCAAGAATATGATGTATACTTTTTAGAGTTCAACTGAGAGAAAGCATTATTAATATATAAATTGATTTTGTCGTAGAAATCTTTAATTCTTATTTAATTTCTATTTTTTCTTATTTAGTAGTAAAGTCTGTTTACCATACAGAACAAATCATAAAATCAACTGATATTTAATTACATGTACAAAATTTTTTTGAGAAATTTCTTGCTTTTGATTCATGATATATAAATTTTTATCTCAACATTTTTTTAAACATCAAAAACATACAGCTATGTCCAGCACCAAAAAAGCCAAGGTTAAGCTTAACCTTAAAGGTTCTACTCTAGAAGAAAAGCTTATTCTATCAAGACAAATATTACAGGCACTTACAGAAAATGAACAGTTTCCATCCCCCATTCCAACGCTGGAGACATTATCTGCTGCAATAGTGGAACTGGATAAAGCAAATGCAGATTTAAAACAATCCCGTCAAGCTGTTTCAACCAACCTTAGTATTTTAAAGGATAAATCTATAGAACTTAATTCTGTACTAAATCAACTGGCTGCTTATGTAGAATGCACTGCAAAGGGAGATGAGATCAAAATTAAACAAGCAGGTATGAATATAAAAGCTCAAAAGACTTCCTCCGGAATTCCTTCTGCACCGGAGAACTTGCAGGCTGTTGCAGCCAATGAAAAGGAAATAGAACTTTCCTGGGAATCTGTAAAGCATGCTAAAAGTTATGTTGTACAACTTACTTCTGACTTGAGCAAAGATGATAACTGGAGCATAGCCATTATTTCTACCAAGTCCAAAGCCACAATAAAGAATCTGGAAAGTGGAAAAAAATATTGGTTTAAAGTTGCAGCAATAGCATCGGCTGGTCAGAGCGCATGGAGCGATCCGACAACCAAATATGCTATTTAATCAGCATGTGCAGATTTCTGCTTATCTCTCATAAGTTATGTCCTTGCGGGGATGGTATTAGGCGGAGGTGTATGGATAGATGTAAAATTAAAATTAATCTTTTTTATAAACCTTTAAACCAAATAAAGCTATGCCAAAATGGAAAACACGCAAGGAAGGTGGTTCCTGGGTCGGAGGAGGAACTGAAATTGAAACTTGCAATATACAAATGAAAAATGCGATTACTGCTGCATTTAACCAGATCAATACCCATCCCAGTGTTGGTTGCTTTCCTACACTTGCCCTTAACCTCGTCACACTATGGGGCAATGGTGACGGTGAAGGATCTCTTCTGATAGATTGTGGGGATACAGGATGCAACGGAAATGAGGGTGCAAGCACATCTCCACCACCTCTTAGAATATTTGCTGCAGGAGAGTTGAAAATATGTACCAGAGAGCCTAGCAGAATAGGTCCTGTTTTAATTCATGAAATTATACATGTTACAGGAGGCACTAAGCTTGATTCCAAAGCTGCGGAACATGCCATTTTTGCAGGCAATGGCGCGCTCCTTCCCACAGCCGATGAATGGAACCAGATTGTAGCACAAACTAAGCCAGGGGAAGATCTTCAGGTGAGAATAGGTAAATATGTCATTTATGATGCCAGGACCGGAGAAATTTTCTCCAACGAACGTGACCAGAGAGGCGCACGCTGCTTTCAGAGCAATGATTGGATAAGAACCTTGAATACTGGCAGTGGAAGTTGGGTATAGCATATCGAAAGCAGAGCAATTTCTCTTTTCTTCGACTGGAAAGTTCAGTTTATGGAATGACTTTCACACACTGGCCGGAAAAAGTTCTGAATGGGTAAGCTGTTATGTATTGTCTGCACTTCTTTCCCAACCGATGGCTAAGAAAGAATGGATGAATGATATGCAGATTAAATTAAATCTGCTAAAACTCCGTGATTTCCTGAGAGTACCCAAGGGATATAATTTTAAAGTACCAGCAGATGCTGATTCATCTGCATGGTACCTTTCTGTATTAACTCAGGTTGGAAGTCCAAAAAACAATGACCGGATTGACAAGCTTATCTGCTTCCTGAACAAGCACAGAACAAGCGATGGAGGTTTCTCTACTTTTCATTCAGGTTCTCCTATCCGGAACTTTATTAAAGCGAGTCCTCTTCATAATATGGATGGCTGGCAGCAATCACATGCTTGTGTTGCACCTTTTGTAATCATGTTGCTTTCAGATAAAGAGCGAGGATCACAAGAATATATTCTCCGCAATCAGAAACAGGATGGTTACTGGGCATCTTATTGGTGGACGGATGATTTGTATTCTACTTTTTTAAATGTTCAATGTCTCGCATCTCTGTTTCCGGAAGAAGAGAAAGCCATTGCAAAAGGAAAAGACTGGTGCAGGAGGCAGTTTGTAAATGATAGTTATATAGCCAATTTTAAATTTCCTTTTGGTTCAGCTTTCACGACAGCATTGGGAATTTCAACATTGCTGCAAGGAATTGTTTCGAAAGATGATATTTATATTTCCCGTAAGGCAAGTGAATGGCTTATTGATTCACAATTGTCCGAAGGAAACTGGCAACCTTCAGCACTGCTGCGCATCCCCTTCCCGGATTGCATTCATCCTGGTAGTATGAATTATTCCGAACAACTAAAGGGCGGTGGAGCATTATGCATAGATGAGCATACCTTTTTCACGACTGCTACAGTAATGCGGGCGTTAAAGTTATTTCACCAAAGGAATCTCTCATGAACGATATCTATTCCTACAGATCCAAAGCTTACAATCTTTTGAACCAATTTCAACTGGTCATGAGTCCTTCTGAGCTGAGAACATTTCATCAGAAAGTGATGGAGTGCGGGAAAAATGAATTCGAATACCTGATCAGTGAACTGAACAAAAAAGATCAACTGGTAATGGAGCTCGTTAAGCAAAGACTGGAAAATGAAGGTCTATTGTCATTGGAAGAAGTAATGCAACGTGTGCTCGGATTCGGATACTTTCAAACAGAAGGTTTTTCTTGCTTATGTAGCAATTTAAACTCCAATAACAAACGGAGATCTTCACTTGGAGCCAGGGCAAATTTCATTCTTTCATTCTATGACTTCTTAGTTGACTCGGATTTAATAAGAATAATTGAGGCACATGAATTTGACAATTTGCTTCGAAACAACAAGCCATTCTATTCACCATTGATTTTATTTTATCGGAAAGAAAATTGCGAAAGGATGATAGAAATGCTGGTAAAAAATTTCAGGGAAGGTGTTTCTGCCTCTTTAAAAGATAAGGAGCAGAATGATTTGTTTACTATCATTTTAATGGCATGTAAAATACAGAACAGCATTACCAAACCTGCGAACACTTCTTATGAGAAACTGGAAGAGAAATCTATCTACCCTTTCTTAATTCTTGCTTATATATCTCAACAAACGCCTCTCCCATCTTCTGTTATCAACTGGGCAAGTGATTTCGGGAGACTGATAGGTTTAGTAGATGATCTTAGCGACTATGAACTAGACCTGCTTAAAAATTCTCCTAATGGCATATCTGATTGTTTTATGAAAGATAGCCAGGGCATCAGCCATTTTGAAGAGAAATTCATAGCCCTTCTCAATCGCCTGTTCAGGACTACCAATCTAACTCCTTCTCCCATATTTACTGCAACTATTAACTCATGGATAAGCAGTTGGAATATTTGAATTTCTTATTCACTAGGCCAATCGATTTCAATAGTCCCTGCTTTTAAAACTTTCCTCTTAAACTCTCCTGCACCATTACTCTATCACAATCCCAGAAGAGATTTTGAATTCATCACCTTCCACGACAATGACGTAAATACCATTGCCTACTTTTCCGGTTTCAATAGCTTGATCACCTTGTAAATTACCTGTTAACTTTACAATTTCTTTTCCGCATAAGTCAAAAAGTGAAATTTTACTGGCACTTAAATCCCCGAGTGATACATATATTTTTTCTCTTGCAGGATTAGGATAAACCCTTATCTGTGCAGAAGCTGAAAAATCTCCAATTGAAGTTATTATATCTGCTGACTGAAAACTCCACTGTTGATTGTTGTTGTTGGAAGAATAGTCAGAATACTGTACAACAGGATTGCCATCTGTAAGTTTGCCATCTTTGTTGTCAAGCACTTTTCCGCTCATTCTGTTCATGATCCTGAAATAACCATTCCCCATATCAGTGAGCTCCCATTGTTGAGCAAACGTTGTTGGGGCTGCACCATCTTGCACAATCGGATCCAGATTGGTGACCGAATTATCATTACTTAAAAACTTTCCATCCAGAGAATTCTTAATAGAATAGTAACCATTTTTCAGATCGGTAATTTCCCAAATCTGGCTTCCTGAATTAGCAGTACCATTCTGCACAACCTGATCTGCTGAGATGCCATCCAGCACTTTACTACTGGTTCTGTTGACAATCCTATAGGTTTTACCAGATTGAGTTTTTTCGCTTACAGCGGTAATTTCCCACAACTGGTTGTTACTATAATTAAATACACCTAACTCTGCATCGGCTCCTGCTGCATTTGATGAACCGAAAATCTGCAGGGCTTTACCCAATGTATTTACACTTACAAATCTATGGTATCCGTTTCCACAATCAATGATCTGCCATTTCTGATTGTAGGCATCGCTCCAATTGTATTGGATGGCCTTTGCACCTGCATCTTTTGATGCTCCATTTATATCAATAACTTTTCCGCTTTCAATATTCGTAATTCTAAAAAAAGAAGCTCCCAGATTTTGAATTCTCCAATGCTGACTGGCAGTGCCTATATAATTCTGCTGTTGAACAGCGCTTCCGTTTGTACCCAATACTTTTCCTGAATGCTTGGCAGTGATTTTATAAACTCCATTTTGAAAATTAGCAGCTCCTGGAGCCCATACTCCAGTTTTAGTATCTATATTCCACTGATCGTTCCAACCTACACTCAGCTTGGTTCCGGAAACAGTAATCGGAAGCAGCACAATCCTGGACATTGCAAAATTATTGACAGACCAGCGATCTCCCATGTATAAAAAGGTAGTAGTCTCAGCGCCTGTAACAGGAACTGCAAAACCAACCTGAGATTCATAAGTATGAGTATTGGTCACTGCAATATTTCCCCCACTCGTCCAAGGGCCTGCAAGTGTTTTCGAATAGAAATATCGGTTATCGTTAAAATCCCATCCTGTGCACCAGGACATGAGCCAGAAATAGTATCCTCCAGTCTTGATGATGGCATGCCCTTCACATTCCATATCATCACTGGCATTGCCTCTGTAAACTTCTTTGACGATACCTGTATAATTTTCATCCAGCTCAAAAAGGCTCACATTCTGATTTCCCTTTGTAGTGCAAATGAGATATGCTTTGCCATCGTTATCCTGATAGACATTAAGATCCCTGCTATCGATATTCATAGGTCTGAAATGTGAACGGAAGGTGTAATTACCACCAATGGTGTTACAGGTGGCATATGCCACTTCTGCAACACTGTAAGCATTGTATCCTTCATAATGCATCCATATGATAAATTGACCAGTTTTTTTATTGTGTAATAATTTTGCCCGCTCCACTACAGCGCCGTTGTTAAGTTCTGCATGTGAAGTTTTTTTAAGGATCTGATTCACAAAAGTCCAGTTTTTAAGGTCTGGAGAGGAATATAGATTTATGCCTTCAAAAGTATAATTGGATTTCGAACGGTCCATCCCCCATAAGTAGTAGATGCCGTCTACAATTATAATTCCTCCTTCAGTGGCTGCTATGAGATTTCCTTTCTTATCCCTCCAGTCACCTCCTGGAACAATTGAGTTCATCTGCGCAAGGGCTGTATTGACAGAAAAGATACTCTGCGAAAACAGTATAAAGAAGATGTAATTTAGTAGACGACTGGTCATCGGAGGGTATTTTATATAGGTTTCGAATTAAAATAAGTAGTTAAAAACTCTTAATCTATATAAAATCGAAAGGTCGAAAGGTAAACATGAATTAAGATGTTTTTTCGAACATAATTTCGGGGATGGCGGATAGCTTTGAATAAATCTTGTATAAGTCAAATGTCTTATCCAATTGCCTTAATGTGATTTGGGATTAATGAAATCTAAGGAGAAACGGGATTCTATGAATTTTCAGAACCTGATATTGCCCTTATCGCAACCAGTTTTGTTTAGTTATTTGCAAACCTGTTTTTATTAATTTCTGATGCCACTTTAAGTTCAATAAAAACAAGTCCGCAAATGACTATAGTTTCCATTGAGAAGTAAGTGATACCAGCAATTGTGAGTATCGGGTGATAAACTATTATAAGTCCAATAGTCAAAACACAGTAAAGTAAGTTTGAAACACTAATTGCTATTATGGATGAGATCCGGTTTTCTTTTAAGAAAAAGTAACATGCAATTGAATATATAGAAAAACATGCTGCTATTACTGAAAGATAAGTCAATACTATTATGGGCATTCCGATGTATTCATTAAAATTTCTCGATAATACAAATAGAATAAATGCAGTAAGCATAGCTCCCAGACTGTCTGTTAAGAAAAGTATCTCAGGCTTTTCTGTTAGGTAATATATTATGTCTTTTACTTTTTTAATCATTAAGATGTCAGGTACTTTGACTGTGATATAGTTATAATATTATATTTTGAACAAAATTTTCATTCTCAGACTTTTTAAATTCTGCCACCAATGATTGAACACAATCAATTACCAGATTTAAGGAAAAAAACTATTTTTGGGTATATCCTATGTATCATCAAATCGTATACATCAAAGTTCTATTGAGCATAACATTCAAAGTAAAATTACGCTGTGGTAAATTAAATAATCAGTCAATTCCTATAGCGGGATTCCTTTAAAATGAGAGAAAACATCCTTTGAATCCAGCATAAATTTAGCTTTCATTCAATAAATTGAGTCAATATTCTTGAGATTTATTTCCTCTGACAAAAACGTTCATTGAAAATTAAGCGTTTACAAAAAATGGTTAAGAATATAATGGAGTTAGAAAATTTCTATAAAATATGGGAAAAACACGCACTTCTCCATATTTCCCCTCATACAGAAATCAAAAGTAATTTCGATTTATTCAACAATGAACAGTTTAAGAAACTGATGGCGAATTCGCCGTTTGTGACATATATAATTAACCATGTTACTTCGAAATATGAATTCTTCAGTGATAACTGTGAAATGGTTATGGGGTACAGCTCTGAAGAATTTAAAGAAAAAGGTGTGCCGCTAGGTATGAGCATTACCGACCCTGAATATTCTGATCACGTTGCAAATTTTCTTATTCCTAAGGTATTTGAATTCGCGGAAAAATATGCTAAGAATCATGAGCTTTACAAACTAAAATTCTCTTACAATTATAAGATCAGAAAGAAAGATGGTACATCTATCTGGATCTGGCAACAAATGACAATTCTTGAAGCAGATGATAACGGAAATCCCTTACTCACAATGGTTCATTTGTCTGACATTACACATATGAAGAAAGATAAAAAGGTAGACATATGCATTAGCAAAAAGTTGGAAAAAGAATATGAAATCATTTATGTCGCAAGTTATCCGGAAGACTTTACAGAGGAACTATTATTATCAAAGAGAGAACTTGAAGTATTAAGTCTCATAAGTAAAGGCGAATCTTCAAAATGCATAGCAGCAAAATTACATATAAGCATATACACAGTTAATAATCATCGTAAGAATATGCTGGAAAAGACAGGTTGCCGAAACGCTTTGGAATTAATAAACTATGGCCGAAGTAAGTGTCTGGCAATAGTTGACTTGTAACAGGTTCATCATAAATTAATTATGATTCAGAAATAACATTTTTTAATCTATACTTTTTATTATCAGGCTGATCCTCTTTTTACTATCCTATTAGAATCTTTTTCCATCTTTTAATTTTTCAACAGTTATAATAATCTTAGAAAAAATGACTACAAATAGCTATTTCCACAAAGCTCATATTCCGTTAATTTTGATAAAGTCAATTACGCATTATTCAGTTAAATCAGTTTAAGCAGATGCTAACTAATTAAAAATGAATAAAGACTATTTGTTAACCTGGGATATTTTTTGAACATTTTTTTTGGGGAGACTGGGCTGCAAAGTTCAGTCCCTCCTTTTTAGTAAATAAGAGATTGAATATTTTATATCTAATATTATATAAATCAGCCAACAATATAATAGGATAATTATTTGTTCCTGGCTTTACCTGTTGATACAAAGTATAATACAATCAAAACAACTGCTGCAATTGCAAATACTTTTGTTATTACTTCCAGACCAAATTCACCTGAAAGCAATCCGGCAAAACCAGGAAGTAATGAACCTCCTAACATAGCTGCAGAGATTTGTACACCTATTGCCGTTGCAGCATGTTCTTTACCTACTCTTTCAGGAGTCACGGAAATAAGACTTGGAAACACGGGAGCATTCGACAAACCAATAATTATGATTCCAAGAAGCGTTGAAAAATTATTAATATCTAAAGTAATAAGAAACGCCCCTCCTACTATTCCCATAAGAGCAGCTTTTATAGACTTGTGTACTGTAATTTTTGTAAGAACGATACCAGAGAATATTCTTCCTATCGTCAGACTTCCCCAATAGGTGCTTGTCCAAAGCCCTGCCTCTTCCGCCGCTATTCCTCTTGACTTAGTAAGAATAGTAAATACCCACTGGCCGAATCCTTGTTCTAACCCTGTATATAGAAAGAATATGACCATATTGATCCAGATAATCGGTAACTTCAATGTCTGTAGATATTCAGCTCCCGAATGATGTTCTTCTTCTTGCAAAGCAACCTGCCAGTATTTTTGTGTAAATAAAAATAAGACAGAAAGCGATATTTGTATGATGGCAACAGATATATAGCCATGATACCATTGATAATGATGGGCAAGTAAAAAGGTAACTAGAAGAGGTCCTGCTGTGGCACCAACCCCATAAAAAGCGTGAAGCCAATTCACAGTGCTTGCATTAAAACGGGAAGCAACAAATGTATTGATAGAAGAATCAATTGCTCCCCCTCCTGATCCCAAGAAAAATGAGGCAATGATGGCAAAATGCCAATAATCAGTTAATGCATATGTAAGCAAACTAAAAGCTGTTAAAAGACAGCTGAGCATTAACAACCTCCCTAAGGATAACAGTTTAAGAATTTGTCCATTTGTGCTACTTGTCAAAAGATATCCTGTAGTAAAACATACTAACAATATTCCAAGGGTGTCAAGTGGGACATCAAACTTTGAACTCATGAAAGGCCACGCTATTCCAAGTAAACCGTCAGGAAGACCTAAACTTATAAAAGCAAGATACATTACCAGTATCACAAAAAATGATTTACTCTCTTTAGGCAATTTATTCATTAGATGAAACGATTGTTCTTCCTATTTTTGAAATTTACAACAATTGCATTTCTAATAAAGCACCTTGTTACTACAATTGTTCTTAAACTACTCTAAAAAGAAAATCTTCCCTTGCCATTGAGAATCAATAGCCATCGAATAGTAAGGTTTATTGAAGATGACAAATGGATGAAGCTTCTACTTTGGTTTTGGATATCATCTTTCACAATTCCATCTTAGTTAAAAAAATAGCCAGCCTTTGCAACATTGCAACAAGCCGGCTATTACAAAAATAAAGGTTCCTTAGGTTTATTTTATAAGAATTTTTCTGCTAGTATATTGATCTCCCAGGTTCATCTCGAGCAGATATAATCCTTTGGGAAAATCTTTCATTAGAATACCTGTGCCATTTGATACTCCTTCCAATACCTGCACTCCATGACTATTATGTAATCTATATGAAACATCATTTGTAATATAAAGGATATCATCAACTACAGGATTCGGATAAGCGTTCAGAATATACTTTTCTGATTTCTTATCATCATTGCTGGTAGGTTCTTTATCTACTACAATTGTTTCTACAGTATTAGTAATTATAGGTGAATTGTAATCAAAATATATTTCTGCCTTATTGGAAAAACTTTGTCCTACTGCTAATGAAGGGGTAGCTTTTACACGAAAGCTGACATATCCGCAGCTATTGATCTTATTGGTATTGCTGTCCGGTAAAAGGATATTTGAAAACGTAAAATAAACCTGTTGATTTTTGATTACAGGCTCACAAGGATGTGATGCACTGATCATTTCAAAAGAGTTGTATAGAAGTTTATAATCCAACAGATCTGCGATAACGACAGTAAAGGCAGTATCTGTTCCTGTATTCTGGAAGCGAATGGTATAATCAATATATTCCTCATTTATTAATTGATCCGGAGTGATCTTTGCCGGACCTTGTTTGTCATTAGGATCATAGGCCCCCCGGATGACCAGGTTTAGAATATCCACATTATTCTCAGGAGTATGTTCTTTCAATTCATCAGCATTTACCTTTGCTTTCAACTCAAGAGTATTACCCAGCACAGCATCGGAAGACAGGTTGCAGTAAACGATAATGGAAAAATTATCTCCAGCAGGAAGATTGGGATAATGCCATGTTAATTTGTTAGATTGAGTTGTTGCCTTATCAGAAACTGAATCAATTGATAAGATATCAGGAAACTCAAAACTCAGGTCTGCAGGCGAATCCAGAGAGCCTGTATTTTTTATATCGATTTTAAAAGCGATATCAAACCCGGGACGTGGAAAGCCAAAGTTAGATACAGAAACTTCTAGATCTTTTACCAGCTCCGTTGGATATATTGCAATATCTTTGATAACTCTCTCTCCGAACCCTTTTGTTGTAATAGTTTCAGGAGTACTAAAATAATATGGAATGCTGGTGGAGAGCATATAAATATCAGGTTTATTCACACTCAATTCATAATATCCTGAGTCATTGCTGAACGTATACACTCCGGCAGAGGCAATAAATACCTTAACCCCTTTCCTGTAAAGTTCCTCAGAATCTTTTATCCCATTGTTATTTATATCCACAAATACTTTTCCGGAAATTAAAGGAAAAGACTGACAGTTATACCTATCCACTGTAGGATCACATAAAGGCAAATAAGATGTAATTCCCGCAGGTTTATTAGGAATGCAACGCAGATACGTCTGATCTGTATTGAGCAGCCCCAGATTAGATGGCAGATAAGGAATACAGGTTAAAGGATTACTATTAACCGCCAGAATTTTCAGGGAGGAAGGCAGAGATGGTAAAGACTTAATTGAATTCATTCCCAGGTCAAGATATTGAAGATTCTTTGGTAATGAAGCGATTGACTCGATCATATTCCCCCTCAGATTCAATTCTACTAATCCCGCAGGGAGAGCAGGCAGCACCCTTATCTCATTAAATGAACAATGAAGGTATTTTAAATTAGGTGGCAGAAAATTAAGGTCTTTAAGAAGGTTAAATCCACAGTAAAGAGATTCCATTCCAGTGAAATACTGCATTCCTTCCAATGACTTAATATCTTGGCCTTCAACCCCTATTCCAGTCTTGGTCGAAGCACAGACTGTGTCCAGCAAATTTCCATTAAAACAATCAGGAAAATATTCTTTTAGAATATTGCGGAGGTTAGTATCTGGAACTGAAGCATATTGCGCATTTGCAAAAGTTGTAAACAGGATAAAGAAAACGGTAAAGAGGTATTTCATACGAAAGTCAGTTAAATGATTTATTGAGATCATTATACTGTAAAATTATTTTTTCGTATGCTGAAATCTTTTGTTTTCAGTCTGTTATTCGTCTGAAAAAAGTTTTTCTGGACAAATTTGTATAAAAATCAAGTAGATAAGATGTAGAAATCAGAGCTAATTTCAAACTGTAGATTACTCTAAACCTTTTCGAAAAGACGCTGGAGTATGTCCTGTTACCTTTTTAAATGTAGAAAAGAAAGAAGCCCTGGAACTAAATCCAGCCATTTCAGCTATGGCTTCCAGTTTTAAGTTCTGGGCAGAAGGTTCTTGCATGATTCTCATGGATTCCTCCACCCTATACTTATTGATAAAATCACTAAAGTTAACATTGTATTGCTGATTAATGAAATGAGATAACTCTTTTGGATTAATCCCTACAGACTCTGAAAGAAGGCTGAGATTAAGTTCCTGATTCCTGTAAACTTTTTCTTTGTCAATGACTTGAAACAGTTTTCCTTCTATTGTATTGATCTCCTCGAAGGTATAATTTTGTTTTTTCTTAGTGCTTACAGAAGTTGCCTCCTGATATACATCAACAATAGCATTATTGGCAAATACTGGATTAAAACCAATACATTTCTTCAGGATAAGGAGATAACTTATTAATAGAGTTATGGGCGATATAACAGAACTTCCTACTGGAGAAGAGCCCACCACTAAATATCTGATAGTATGAAGAATCATAAATAAGCTACAGAAAATCAACATAGTAGTGAGAAAATCATAAATCCATATAATTTTCGCTTTTTCAGATTCCATGATTTGATGGCTGTTCTTTAAAAACTTCCTGATATAAGACCAACTATAATAATGATATACGCAGCCATGCAGCACAATAATGGTTCGGAACGTATCTGGCATTCCATAACCTGAAAACCAATAACTTGAGCCCGAAGCCATGCTTGAAGTCATGAATGTACCTATACTCATTCCTAAGGCCAATAGAATTGCAAGTATAAAATGAAGAATGATAGAACGTTTTACGATGTGAGTCCATCCAGTGTGCAAGCGGCTAAAAAAATAAACTGAAGGTCCTACCATAAAGGCAGGAAATGAGCACAGATAATAGTATCTCAGATTCAAAGCACCAATATAAACAGCAAGATTAAAGGTCATTGCGATTCCGAACAGAACAAAATAGAATCCGAATACAATATTGCTCCTGGTATTATGCTTATTCCCCCAAAGGATAAGAGTGAAAATCAATAAATTCAGGATACAGAATGAATAGCAACCTGTAACTAAAATATTCATGATGGATTAGTTATGACGTAAACAAAAAACTTTATGTTATAAGAACACCATTTGGAACTTATCAGGATTTGTATTCAGTCCCCTAATTATTTTACATAACGTTCTATAATCTCTGTTCCTTCAAACGGTCCCAGTAAGCAAATATTAGAAAAGAAGGAAACTTTCTCTCATTCAAGTATGAATACAAGGTTCTCAATTACTAATGAAACCGTATGCAACGAATAGAACGCCTGTTGAGTTTCATCGAGCGAAATAAGGAGTCTTTATATTTATCAACACAATGATGAATTCAAATATGATATGACCCAATCTAGTTCTAAGCGATACTGAGCACACAACTAAGTCCTATGCGGAATTAGAATTTAAGTTTAATGATATTCTAAAGATGTGACAAATTTTATTTTTGTTAAAATGCTTTCGTATTAAATTTCTTTATAAGGGATTTTCTCCATTCAAATATGAAGTTAAAATTAGCTGCTCCTCAACGTAAACGAAGTTATGTTTACTCTTTCAACCTGAAAGCATCAAGAAGTAGATCATCTTGAGATAGATGTTGAAAGAGTAGGCGGGAAAATTTTTAACAGACCAGAAAAATCTAATAAAAGATTTAATGGTGTTGGCTTTGCTGATCTAATGGCTAAATTTTTAATATCTTAGGTATGAAAGTAAGTTGATAAATGCAATAACAGAAGTCATAAAACATCTTACCTTAATAGTACTTCTCAACACAGCAGGAACGATGGATAAATAGTCTGCAACTTTTTATTAAACATCTCCGTACTTATAATTTCTTATTATAAAATCAACTTATAATAAGAGATCTGAAAGATGCTAACCTCATAGATCCTCCCCTCTTTATAAAACACATTCCATGATTCCATGAGGTATCTATTATTCATAATATTAATCTGGCAATCACTTCATCCAGCCTTGTGGGACAAAAGACTTATTCATTTCACAACCTTTCATCAAGTACCTTTACTTTCATATATAATGATGCTGCTGGGCATTTATTAATGTACTATACTTTACATATGTTATTAAGAAACATTTTAAATTATAGTTCCTGAATATTGAGGTATAACCTATTAAACATTTCCTTCGTTTGTTTTCCCTGTGATGAATAAAGTATAAATCACAAGAATTAATTAACTAACCAAACAATTTACTTTTTATGAAAAACTATTTACGCAAATTAACCTTTGTAATTTTTTTACTGAGTGTTTCTAAACTTGCTTCAGCACAAATCAGTTTTGGTCCGCGACTAGGCCTTAACTTTCCTACTGTTGCAGGAGTAAACAACAATGCAGGTTTTAAAACAGGTTTCCATATTGGTGGATATGCAAGAATCAATTTTACAGAAGCTATCTCTTTCCAACCTGAGTTGTTGTACTCTACTAAAGGATGTACATATGTCAACGGTGGCGGTGGATTGTCCCTGGGCTATCTTGACATTCCTTTGCTTTTTAACTTCGGTAAAAAATTCCATTTCCAGGCAGGAGCTCAGCCGTCTATACTATTATCTGCTAATAGTAAATTCGGCAGTGGTGCACCTAAAACTGATGTAAAGAGCAGCTTGAACGGCTTTGATATAGCCCCCGTATTAGGTTTTGGCTTTCACTTTCAGAATGGATTTAACTTTGGCTTAAGATTTTCTTACGGTGTTTCGGATATTTTCAAGGACAATCCCGGAGATGCTCAGCATAACTTTAATACACAACTTACTTTCGGTTATTCATTCGGAGGAAAGTAATCAGAACAAAACTTTATATGAAAGCCCCGTATTTAATCCATACGGGGCTTTTTAGTTCAGTAAGATAAAATGATCCACTGCAAAAAACTTAATAATACTCCATCAACTAAGAACTATTTAATATCTATAGTTAATGCCCTTAAGTAATGTATGCCCCATTGCATCTAACTTCAATGTAAGTAAAATTGGCAGTTCAACTGAACACCTCTTGGCCCTAATGCGCCATTAAAATACGATATTGAAAATCTGAAATTTCGTTTTATCCGGTGCTCCCTTGCGCCATTCTCAAGCAATAAAAAATACTTGTCCGGATAAGCTTTTGTCGTGTATCATTTTTTTTGACATACCTTTATTTCTCAATCCATATTCTTTATATCCCTGAAATGAATCGCCGGAAAAGGAACATTGCCTATTACAAATTGTTGTGAATATAGATACTACTTATTTTAAAAAATAAGGTGATTTATTCGTGGAGATAAAAATAAGGAGATCGAGCGTATGTTTGGAATTGATAAGAATAAAGGAAAAAATGGACACCAGCAGCAGGTGAAGGATCAAAATGAGGCTGAGCAGAATAAGGAGGGAAAAGAGAAAGACAATATTGCAAAAACAGATAAACCCAAAAATACAGACAGCCAGCAAAGGCCGCTCCAGCAAGTCCGTCCGTCGGGCAAATCGGAAGCGCCAGATACTACGGCCACTCTGCAACCGGTAGCAAATGCCGAACCTGAAGATTGGTTGGGTTCCAACCGAGATCCTGACGTAATGCTTTCCGTACCAAATGTGGGAATTGACCATATTGGATTAAACGTAAAGAACCTGCATGCTCACATAGACTTAAATGCAAAAGTCCTTGATCTGGTACAACTTCATGTAGGTGCAGATGTAGGAATCGAAGAGGTAGATCTACAGATCGATAACGTGCGTGTTCAGGCTATGCTTAAAGTAAAGTTAGAGAAGGTTCGAGAAATCGTAGGAGATGTTGTTGGCTTATTAGACCACCATCCGGAAATCCTTAGCGACTTAACGGGAGGTCTCGGTCGAGGGCTTGAAGGTGCTCTTTCACGAAAGCCTGGTTCAGAGAATCAGAATCAATTAAGCAGTCAGGAAAAGCAACAGTTGCGGAAGCTACTTCAACAATCTGAAAAGAAAAAAGAATCTAATAAGAATCAAGAATCTAATAAGAATCAAGAATCTAATAAGAATCAAGAATCTAACAAAAACCCGGAATCAAGTACAAGCAAAAAAATAGAATCGAACAATAACCAAGAATCAGGCAAGCAGCAGGATGATGCTAGTTAACATCACACCATGATGTTAAATCTAGTCTATCGCAAATTTATTACAAATACAGCGATTATATACCGTTCAAGTCGGTTTCACTCTTAGTTACTCCTATCTCTTGAAGATCATGTCATTCCTTCAGAAACAGGATTTTGTTAAAGTTCGGATTAAAGATATAAATGAATGAACCTATTTAAATAAGTAGAAAGTTAAAAGCTTAAAGTTTTTTTCTTTCTACTTTATTCTTTTATGCTCTCTACATTTTTTATACCCTCTACCTTATGATCAAGAAACTGACTTTACTTGCGAATAGTACATTCAAAAGAGAATGAAGTTAAAGTTCTATATTATTAAAGAAGTCTAAAGTAGAAAGTTAAAAGCTTAAAGTTTTTATACTTTACTCTGTTCAACTTTACACTTTCAACTTTATACTTACACTATTACTTTAACCATTATACATTTCGCCCAAATGGCGGCAAAAGGAACATTGCCAATTACAAATTGTTGTGAATAGTAAGTACTACTTATTTTAAAAAATAAGGTAATTTATTCGGTGGAGATAAAAATAAGGAGATCGAGTGTATGTTTGGAATAACTAAGAATAAAGAAAAAAATGAAGACCAGCATCAGGTGAAGGATCAAAATGAGGCTAACCAGAATAAGAAGTCTACAGAGAATGACAATGTTGCAAAAAACGATAAGCCCCAAAATACAGATAGCCAACAAAGGCCACTTCAAAAAGTCCGTCCTTCGGGCAAATCAGAAGCCCCAGACACAACGGCAACCCTGCAACCAGTAGCAAATGCACAACCGGAAGACTGGTTGGGTTCCAATCGCGACCCTGATGTAATGCTTTCGGTGCCAAACGTGGGGGTCGACCATATTGGATTAATCGTAAGAAATGTGCATGCCCACGTAGATTTGCATGCTAAAGTCCTTGATCTGCTGGAACTGCAGATTGGTGCCGATGTAGGTATCGAAGAGGTAAATCTACAGATCGACAATGTGCGTGTACAGGCGATGCTCAAGGTCAAGCTGGAAAAGGTTCGAGAGATTGTTGGCGACGTGGTGGGTCTTTTGGATAGAAATCCTGAAATCCTTAGCAACCTTACAGGAGGTCTTGGAAGAGGATTGGAAGGCGCTCTGAACCGCAAGCCTGGTGGTGAAGAAGATCAGTTGAGTGATGAGGAAATGACAGAGATAAGAAAGCTGCTACAGGAATCATCTGACGGGGAACAGAAAGATGATTCTGAATAAAAACTTCTATTGACTCTTCTGTAAGGAAAATTCGTTTTAACATTCTAAGTCCTTTATACTTGATAATTGTTGATTACCTGAAGCTTTAACAAACAGCAGAAAAAAGATCAAAAAGAAACCCATATTAGTCAAACCTACTTTAACTAAGTATTTGATGGATGTAAAAAAATATATAATAGAAAGTGCGGCCATAATTGTCCGCACTTCTTAGTCATAAATTATAATTCAGTTACAAAACCAGGAATCTCTGCTCAGAGCAAGAAAAAGAAATTAATGAGCTGCTTTCTTCTCATTTTATTTTCATTAACATACAAACCTTATATCTACCTTAATATTTCCTCGATACCTTAAGCATAAAATCTTCTTTAAACTTTATTTAAACGAAGAACTGATTATAACAAAATATAAAGATTAATAATCATTCCTAAATAAAATTTCTACTGTTGTTAAAACACAGTTCATTTAGATAGACCCTTCATGTGAACTAAGCCAGAGAGCAAAGACATTTCTCGCCATCATTTTTTGTTTCTTTTACCAGACAGGAATTGCGAAAAGCTTAGGTTTTAGCATTATACTTTTAGCTTTTTACTTTTAGCCTTATACTTTTAAAAACATCCTGAAAACTTAGTGGTTTGCGATATATGGAACCAAGTATTAATAATACTAACTGATATCATGATCGAACTTGCATTTGATAAAGAAGTAAGTGTACCTGTAGACTCGGTTGAGTTAAAAGGAAATCTTATTATTCCCGAGAAAGCAACAGGAATTATATTATTTTCTCACGGTAGCGGTAGCAGCAGGCTCAGTCCAAGGAATAATTTTGTCGCTAAGGTTCTCCAGGAAAAAGGCTTAGCAACATTCTTGTTTGATCTGCTTACCTTTGAAGAAGATCAAAATTACAACACGAGGTTCAATATTTCTCTACTTACGAAAAGACTCTTTCAGATTTGTAACTGGCTTAAAGAAAATGAAAGAATAAAAGACTTACCAATAGGATTGTTTGGCTCCAGTACTGGTGCCGCCTCTGCTCTAAGTGTTGCTGCAATGACGGGTGATAGGATAAAATCCGTTGTCTCGCGGGGGGGCCGTCCCGATCTTGCATTTCCTTATCTGGAAGAAGTAAAAGCTGCTACGCTGTTTATTGTCGGAGGAAATGATCAGGCTGTTATTGAATTGAACGAGGAAGCTTTTGCACTTCTAAGCTCAGAGAAAAAAAATATGGTTATTATTCAAGGAGCTACACACCTGTTTGAAGAATCCGGAAAACTGGAAGAAGTTGCCGAGCTGGCAGGAAACTGGTTTAAGGAATATGTGAAATAAAAGCTAAATAATTAATATCTAATACATGTAGAAGAACTCAGACCTTTCCATCTAAAAAGCCAAATACTACCAATTTCCGATGGCAGATTGTATAGCATCCCTTTGTTGTTGAGACTAATGAAACTAAACGAAAGGTTCATGGTTTTACAGAAAATAAAGTTCAGCAAACTATAATAACACCATTTGACGATTTAAATCGGACAATTATGAAGTACAATCTATTAGTTGGCAGAATTCTTTTTTCTTTAGTTTTTTTATTGGCCATAATTCGAAACTTCTCATCGGAGGCTGTAAAAAATGCATCAACAGCTGGTGTTCCTTGGGCATCTATAGCTGTACCTTTAAGTGGAATTATCGCATTTCTTGGTGCGGTTAGTATCATTATCGGATATAAAGCAAAAATTGGTGCATGGTTGATTGTCCTGTATCTACTATCTGCAACTTTTATAATGCATAGGTTTTGGGCAGATACTGACCCAATGATGCAAAAAATGAAAATGATGAATTTTATGAAAAACATTTCGATGCTTGGCGGAGCCTTAATAATCAGTTATTGGGGCGCTGGTCCACTCAGCATAGATAAGAATTCCAACTTTAAGTAATAACCAATAATATTATATGTACGGGAAAGACACAGGTCGGATTTTTACTAACAGGGAAGATGCAGGTATCCAGCTGGGGAATCAGTTGTCGGGTAAATTTAAAGACAAAAACGCTTTGGTACTCGCAATACCGAGAGGTGGTGTAGAAGTAGCTTATCATGTTGCTAAAATTCTCAATGGAGAACTGTCTGTTGTTATCTCCAAAAAACTTCCTTATCCGGGTCAACCAGAACTGGCGTGTGGAGCAATTGCAGAAGATGAGTCTGTATATCTTTCCGCTCTGGGAAAACGTTTGGATGAATCAACTATTAAAGCCTTAATCAAAGATCGGCTTCAAGAGATAAAAAGAAGGATATTGGAATACAGGGAAGGTAAACCACTTCCGAATATGAAAAACCGCACAGTCATTATTGTTGATGATGGTATAGCCACAGGGTCTACAATCGTGCCGATCCTACAATTATGCCGAAAACATGAAGTATCGGAACTAATTGTAGCTGCCCCTGTTTCTGGCAACAATTACGCTGATCTTATCCATGACCTGTCAGATGAAGTAATTGTGCTGGAGATACCTTCCTCCTATTATGCAGTGGGTCAGGTATATGTTGACTTCCATCAAAACACAGACGATGAAGTTATTTCTTTCCTTCAGAAATTACCTTCTTCCAGATAAGTTAGCTTGGATATTTATATTACAAAGGACTATAATAAGATTCATGAAAAGTTCATACTTGCATTTCGGCGGAAATTTCATAGAACAAGCAAGAGGATTTTTAATTTATCTGAAAGAACGATGAGTAAATGAGCAATAAAGGCTTTGAAATAAGCATAAATGAAATTGTGGAGTTTTTATCAGATAGTAATAACTTTCCTGATAATACAAATAATGTCATGGTCAAGGAAACTCATATGTCCTATGTCTTCATCACAGATAAGTTTGTATATAAAATGAAAAAGCCTGTATTATTTCCATTTCTCAATTTATCTACCCTTGAGAAAAGGAAACACAACTGCTTGGAAGAAATCGCTTCAAATAAAACCCTCGCTCCTGATATTTACCTTGGTATAGTTCCTTTAACAAGGACTATTGCAGGATTGCAACTTGAAGGTAAGGGAGTAGCAATTGAATGGTTCGTTAAAATGATCCGTCTTCCTGACCACAAAATGTTGGATTATAAACTTCAGGAAGGAGAAATAACCATTGAAGAAATAATTTCCTTGGGAAAAAAGCTATGTGCTTTTTATAAGCATAGCTGGAAGAAAGAAATGCATGAGAAAGAATACCTACAGCGATTGAAGACTTTCTTAATTAACAATCTTGAAAGTCTGAAGCATCCTGCATTTGAGGTATCAAATGAAATATTAAACAGTATAAAATCACTTCAATTGAACTTTATAGCAAAAAATGAACAACAATTAGGTTTAAGGGCATCCAAAATAATTAAGGTCCATGGAGATCTGCGACCAGAACATATTTGTTTGCTAAATGAGCCGGTAATAATCGATGCCCTTGAATTTAATCCAGATTTCAGAATTCAGGATCCTGTTGAAGAGCTTTCTTATTTTTCCCTTGAATGTGAAATATTAGGAAATGACTGGATAGGAAGAAAATTATTGGAGGTTTATGAGAATGAATCAAATGACCATTATTATAAAGGAATAGAGACTTTTTATAAAAGTATTCGTGCAACACTTCGGGCTTTATCTTCTTTCCGCCATATTTTAGATGATCATAGAAAAGACATTATTGTATGGAAGGTAAAAGGGCAAGATTACTTAAAGAGAGCAAAGATGTACATTTCCTAATACTTTAATCAATAGCTTAATTCTGTTAAAGATTCATTTGTATGTAGCCTCCGTATACACTCTGCTACCAAAGGCACCGTATCGAGAATCACTACTTTTTTCCCCTTTAATTCTTCATTTATTCTTATATTAGGAATGGAATTAGTAATTACAATTCTATCCAGTGCATTTGATTGAAAGTTGACATTTGCAGTTTCACTGAAAACTCCATGTGTAGCTGCTGCATATACTTTTAAAGCTCCGGATTCTTTACATGCTGAAGCTGCCCGAGAGAGAGTAGTTCCACTGCTGATCAAGTCATCTATGATAATTACGGTCTTGTTCTTCACATCGCCAACAAGACTACTTCCACTCACAATACCCTCACTTCTTTTCTTTTCCATAAAGATAACAGGAAATTCTTTTTGCAATCTTTTACTCAGGCTTATGCGGAATTCATCTGCCCTTTTCATTCCTCCAGCATCAGGAGACATAATAACTATATCTTCATTCGCAACCAGGGTCAAAAAATAATCGGCGAACAAAATTTTGGCTTCAAGATGATCAGTGAAGCAACGAAAAGAATTCTGAAATGCCTGAAGGTTGTGTACATCCAGGGTTACCACATGATCAGTTCCCACGGCTTCAATAATTTGAGCAAGATATTTGGTCGTAACAGGGTCCCAATCTTTGGTCTTTCTGTCTTTCCTTGCATAACAGAGGTAAGGAACTATTAAAGTTATTTTTAAAGCACAAGCATCTTTTAACGAACCTATCAGAAAAAGCAGCTTGCACAATTTGTCATTCACACTCATCGTGCTTTCAGAAAACAAAGACTGGACAATATATACCTCTTTACCTCTTACACGTTCAAGTGATCTTATCTTATGTTCTCCGTCTTCAAATTCTCTTTCTTCATGTGATGCAACATGCATTCCAAGAATTCTAGCAACTTCTTTTGCGTATTGCATTCCGGTATTCAAAGAAAAAATTCTCACATTGTCCGTAATCATTGATTTGATATCTGCATGATTAAAACTTAATACTTATAAATGTGTTTCAAAGTTCTTTGATAGCTCTAATCATACTTTTTCAGATTCCTATATAATACCAGCCACCTTGTCTACAACATAGGTAAATACATCCTTTCCGAACTTTTTTGTTCATTCATTTCAAATTCTTCGCCCGGTAAATCGTATTCATGCTTTATATCTTACTGACAAATAGAAATGTTTTCTTAAAACTTAATAATTTCAATTCTCCTTAACTCATCATATTACTTAAACTATACAAAGTAATATTGGTTATTTATTAGTAGTCCAATAGTATTTATCGCCTTTAATTAAGGATAATGGATCATAAGATTTATAAGAGAAACAAGCTTCCTTTAAAAACCAATAATTTTTTTGATTATATACTTGATAATTCACAAATAGCAGCCATTTTTATTTTGGACAAGAATGGCATAATCCTTGGCATCAGCCAGGGTGTCTTGCGGTCTTATGGTTATTTCCCAGATGAGTTAATTGGCAAACATTTCTCAGTTCTCTTTATCGAAGAAGACAGGTTATCAAAGAAACCTGAAATTGAAATTGGCATGGTGATGAACCAGGGTTTCGCAACTGACTTTAATTATATCCGGCATAAGGATGGTACCAATGTATGGACAACTGGTGAAAGTGTATTTGTTAAAGATGATGACGGAGAAGTTTACATTATTAAAAATGTTCAACAATTAAATCAGGAAAAGCTTTTAGAAGATTTCTTAAGGGCTTCAGAGAAAAAACAAAATTTATTATCCGAAATTATCAACTCAGTAGAACATGGTATTATACTATTCAAGGCATTAAGAAATGAGAACCAGGAAATATTTGACTTTGAATATATACTTTTAAATACTGCAACGGAAAAGCTACTTGGAAGAAAGAAAGAAGAATTGATAGGAAAAAGATGGTTAAATGAATATCCAAATATGAAAGAGATTGGGAACTTTGAACTTCACGTAAAGACAATGACGACCGGAGTAACCCAAACTACAGAATTCAAATACGTCCATCAAGGATTTAATAATTGGTTTAAGAACAAATTTATAAGAGTCGGACAAGATAAATTACTCGTTACATTTGATGACATAACCCAACAAAAGCTTATTAATCTTACACTAGAAGAGAAAATCAAAGAAAAGACTGAAGAATATCTAAAAGCTAATCAAGAGCTTTTAGGAATAAATGAATATCTGGATCGCTATGCCTACGTAATCTCCCATGACCTTAAAGCTCCTCTTGCAACAATTGAAGGCCTGGTTCCCTTTATAGCAGAAGATTTCACTAATAAACCTATTGATGAATCTGGATTTGAAATGCTAGATATGATCAAGACTAAAACTCAGGATATGCGGAAAATTATAGAAGAAGTTTTGCAATCCGCCAAAAAAGAAAAGAGATCTAAAGAAGTCATTAATTTATATCATTTAGTCCAGGAAGTACTTGTAACCTTAAATCCCCCAAAGCATTTTCATATACTCGTTCAACATTCTTTACCTATCGTATCCTATAATAGAACGGCTTTGATGCAAATCCTTCAAAATATAATTGGAAATGCTATAAAGTATATGGATAAACAACAGCCACTGATTCAGATAACTTTTGAAGATCTCGAGGATTCCTTTCTGATATGCATAAAAGATAACGGGCCTGGTATTCCTCCGGAAAACTTGACGAAAATTTTTAACCCCTTTGAAACAGCACATACCAATAAAGGAATTGAAAGTTATGGTCTAGGCCTCTCAATAGTTAAACAGTTAGTGGAAGAGAATAAAGGTAAAATATGGGCGGAGAGTATTGTGGGGCAAGAATGTAAATTTCGCTTTACTATACTTAAATAAACCTGAAGCCCCGACATTCCTCCCTCTTCAGAAAGATTCCCAAGAATCATAAATCAAAAATTTTATAGCTAGGTGTTATATTATAAACATCTTTAAAAGGCCTTGCAAAAGGAGAATCATTATCATACCTATCAGAGTATTTCACTTCCCTTATAGTAGTTGTTGTTAGATCAATGAGATAAGCAACCTTTATCTTTCTTTGATTTTTAATGTAACCAGCCTGAGATACATTAGAAATGAGTAGTTCTAAAAACTTAATACTTATAACTTACACCACCTTTAAGCACCCACTGTACCAGTCTTAACTTCTCCAGCTCTCTTATAATTGGCAATAATAACGCCGCTTGGAGTAACAACACTTTCTGTTAATGTAAAAGCTGCGGGAATCGGGCCATTATCAAACAGCTTTTTCCCACTACCAAGAGTCACCGGGAAAATTTTGAGCCAGAGTTCATCCACCAGATCATTTTTAAGTAGTAGCTGAATAAGCTCGCTACTGCCCCAAACCTGAATAGCAGAACCATTTGAATTTTTAAGCTTTTTGATATCTTCCAGACTTGTAAGAAAAACTGAGTTTCTCCAATCTGACTTTTTGATGGTGTTACTCAAAACATATTTTGTGACATCATTGATACCTGGCCAATAGTCTGAATGTTCGGGCCAATAAGCTTCCCAGATCTCAAATGTTTTTCTGCCCAGAAGAAGATCTGCTGGTTCCATCTGCTTTTTCATAACTTCAGCAGAAACCTCATCATCAAAAGATGCCGTCCAGCCTCCATATTTGAAACCGCCGGATGTATCCTCTTCCGGCCCTCCCGGCGCTTGCATTACACCATCTAATGAGATCATAGATGAGACAATTATTTTCCTCATATCAATTACCTGTTTTAAAATTACCCTTGAATAACCTCTTCAAAATTGGTTTTGTTATGATACAAATATCACTAACAAAGATCCTTCTATAGTATTGTAAAAGCGACAATCTTAGTAGCTGATTACGAAACAATAAATTTATTTCTTAAAATTCAATTCCAACTACTTGAAACTTAATATAAGTCTCTATTTGAAGACCCCAAGCCCCAAATACTTTAACTTTCAAAGATTTACACAAAGATCTATTTATATTAACAAAACTTTTTGTTAAATAATGTTACTTCCCGGTTTTGACTGGGGGCTTCTTCCTGAAAATCTATCCCATTTTCGTTATTGATAATACTACCATTTATAACGATAACTCCAATATGAGAAAATATTTACTACTGATGCTTTGCTTTATCTTCTTTTCACAATCAATGGCACAAACTCCGGATTTTTCACTTGTTGGTTTTGCAACTCGAAATGGAGGTACTACTGGAGGTAAGGCTGAAACAACAGTAACTGTAACAAGCTATAGCCAGCTAAAAAACTATGCAAAAAGTTCAACTGCATATATTATTATGATTCAAGGCACTATTTCAAATGGAGCTGATGGCGGTTATGAGATATAAATTTTATTTGACAAAGCAATAGCTTCAACATAACCTTAGAGGTCAATGCCTAACTGATTATCTGACATATATGATTGTTTTTTTTAACCGGTTATAAAACAGATAAACATGAAGATATTCTGGATAACTGCTTTATCTTACGCTAAATTATCAGGTGAAAATTTTATGATTGTAACCAATGTTACATTAATAAAAAAAATGGTAAATTAAAAAACAAGGTCCTCAAGACCGAGATTTGATGAATTAAGGTTATAGATAAGGCTAACTCTAATTTTCTTAAACACAATGAAATCAAACAATTCTTAACCCATTGTAACAATAAAACGTTGAAACTTTAATCAAATATTAACCTACCTTACAATAGAATGAAGAAAATTAAATTGAATATCAGCCATCCGGATAAAAGCAGAGCCGAAGCATTTTTAAATGCTATAAACAAAGAATTAGAACCAGCTCCTTTTGATTGGAAATTATTGAACGAATCAACAAGAATAGTAGATGCTGTGAAAATGATCAATACAGATAAAACGCTTACTATCACTATAATTTTTACAGATTCTTATGGAGATGCAGATCATATAGCTAAGGCCAACCCTCTAGAAAATTCAACCCGGTGGGGATATAATGGCTCAATTATGTATCTTGTTGAATCATCTGACTCTGATATAGTAGATGAGGTTGTAAGCACTTTTGCCGGGAAAGAATAAATTTAGCTTATAACTCTACAATGGTTTCCTTAATGTGGCTTTTTCTCCAAAGTGTACCAGACAAAAATTTGAGCAAATGCAAATGCATTACTGTTTCTATGTTCGCTAAAGTTTCAGATAGTGAAAATTTAAACAATATAAACCTATATTTACCTTTAATCAGTTATAATTTAATTATTGAATACTTACAGACATTCTTAAACGCCAAAGTTAGCTAATAGATTTTTATTAATGATTAAAAAACAATAGAGTTGAGATACAATAAATTGTATCTCAACTCTATTGCTAGCTTTCTAAATGAATATGTTATCGTTTAATAATTTTGATAACTTTATCTTCTTTTAGTAGGTTAATTGCTATTAAGAAGTAAATATCCTGTGGTGATGTTCCACCAATTTGAATATCATTTCCCCCTTTACCTTTCTCCAGAATATTACCGGTTGTTACAGATACAAAAACCGCTACATCAGCATTAACCTACAACCATTAACAGTTATTGCACGTGCTAAATTTTATATGAGCAAGTTGGTAAATGAGTCAAGTTATAACTGTATGGTTGTTGTTCGTTTTGACCTATCAAAGAATTTCCATTGTAGTATTGAAGATTGCTTATTTCTGTACTATTGAAATTAGCATCAATCGTAATTAAAGAGCCATCACAACTCCTTTTTAATGATTTCATAGCCTTATTCCTTGATAATATTTATTACCTTTTCTTCCATATTATTATTTACTTTAAGAAAATAAATGCCTGCAGGTAATGATTCCCCTACATGAAATTCATGAGTTGTTATACCTCGCTCCTGAATATTTCCAATGGCATCCATAATAATAAATTCAAGTTCAGCGTAAGGGCTAATGACTAACTGATGATGGAATGGATTAGGATAACAAAGAGTTCTATCAATATCACTAGGACCTTTCAATGAAGTTATTACATTGTTTACTGTGACATTGATAGATTTAGAATTACTGCAATTGATTGCATCGATAGCTTTTGCAGTGATGGTATAAGAACCATTATCTACATTCTTCCAGTTGAAATTATAAGGAACTGTAGCGTCCTGCCCCAGTAAGTTTACTCCATTCATGAACTGAACATTGCTGATATTATTTCCTGATACCGAAACCTCTATTAAAATATCAGCAGGATTGGATGTAATAACAGAATTGTCAGAAGGAGAAGTAAATGTTATAGCAGGTTTTTCCTGGACAGTTACAGGTATTGACAAACTATTGCTGCAATTGTTGGCATCACTATAGCTCACCTTATACGTCCCGGATTGAGCGGGCTTGATATCTTTAAATGAAATCTCACGAACAGAAGAGGTAAAATTGTCTGGCCCCGTCCACGACCATCCGACAGAAACATCATAAGGATGAGGTCCAATTGTAAGACTTCCACCTTCACATAATGTAGCTGAACCTTGCGCCTCCCAGGAACCACCATTTACAGACATATAAGATTCTATAATTGGAAGAGCATTAACATTTACTGAAATACTGGCTCTTGGGCCTTCACAACCATTTAAAGTTTGCGAAACATAATAAGTCGAGGAGCCAACAATAGCAGTATTGGGAAACGGAGCAGTAGTGCTCGATGAACCTGAAGTAGCATCTGTATACCATTTCAAATCTGTTCCTGTTGCACTAAGAGCTGTAGCAACATCATTATGACAGTAAACTCTTGAAGGTATTACAACCGGTGCTGCAGTTTTACATGAACTTGTACAGTTTGGGTTTGAAAAAACGGAACACTCCACAGCAGTCTTAGTACCATTCGTCCCATTAATAATTGTATTACCCCAAGCGGATAAATTGGTACAAGCCCAATCGTTACACAAATCCAGATACTCAACACCACCACCATTTCCCTTTTGTGACCAAGCCAGCCATCCTACTCCACCTGCCTGACAAGTATTTAAAATAGTTTGTTCATCGATATCACAGGAACCATCAGAAGCATGCTGATACCCGAATTCTCCGACTATGACCGGTACACCTGAACTTTTGATCGTGTTAACTATCCCAATATTATCACCTCCTTTTTTCCATTCACAATACATATGTATGGAAAATAAAAGATTAGCCTTTTGAGTACTGTTGCTGGGCCCTCCAAGATAGACATTATCCGCACGCTGAATATCTTTTCCATAAGTCCTTAGATTGTAAGCATCGTCAATGTCTTGACCATACCCAACGGCATCTATAACAATTGTAGTAGAAATACCGGCATCCCTCATTGGCTTGATTGCATTGATTACAGCATCTCTCCACATTGTGTTCTTATTGCTTGCCGTTTGCCAGGTACCCCATTCATTTGCCAAATTGATAAGGATATGTTTCTTGATGTTTACCCCGTTGAAATTTGTATTATTAAAGAATGAAGCTTTGCTTGCCCAGAAATCTCCCATTGTCTTTAGAGCTCCTGCATCAGTACTACCTGTCACATCATGAAGCTCCACCATAGGAATAATCTTATTCTTTATACAGTTCACAACTGTCGTTTGCCAAGCATTATCAGAAGTATTTGTTTGTACCACAATACGCAAACAATTGGACTTTGTATTGTTCTTCAGTGCTGTTATGCTTCCATTCACATCATTGACATACCATGCCAGAGGAACATTCATCCCTTTCATAACAAAATTATTTCCACAAGCATCTATCAGATTCCCATTAACATTATTAGTAGTAAAACCCTGTGACATAGCCAGACATGGCAATAATATCAGAAAAACTGATCTTAATAAATTTCTCATAAGTTTATTCAATTTAGGTTAAATAGATTTCTTTGCTTTAGTCTAAAGTATAATAGTTATCTTTGGAAGATAGCGCACGAGCAAAATTTTCAATAGATAAATAAGTCAGACTATGCTGATAGATTAGTAAAAGCTTATTCAATATTATACAGTAGATTATAAATGGTGTATATGACTTATCCATCACTCTTTTTTACATGTACAATAAACTTTTCAAAAAGTCACACCGGATTAAAAAAATAAAATAAAAATTTTGCATGGCATAATAACAGTATTTGAGAAAAAATAGCAGTTTAGCTTTAGAAGTAAGAACTTATAATTGTTCTTCTGTTACCTTAATGTTGGTGTTTATGCCTGGTTAAAGAAGGTAATTGTATTACCTCTCCATTTTGCCATGAGTCAGCTCCAGGATTGACTTTATGAGCTGGTATATCTTCTCTATTCTTTCTTACTTCTTGTGTAGATATATCAAAATTCTTATCCCTCTTTGTAATAAGTGAATCTTCAAGCTGTCCATCTTTTGTAAATCCCATCATGAGTTGTGGTGAACCGTAAGGCAATTCCTTATCCTGATCTGTATGCCACGTATGCCAGGTCTTTCCATAAGAAGATACAAGTTTCTCCATAAACTCATGTTCTGCCAGTTGTGGAATTCCCGGAGCTATAAGCGTACCTGATTTAACTTCATGATTATGGCTGTGCCAAAGTTTCTTTTCATCATCAGGTAAACTTTTAAATATCCTCTCGGAGACAATATATTCCACTCCCATGATATGAGCATCTTTTACATTCCCGTCATAAATAATGCATTGAGTAACATCTTCATTAAGTACAGTGCAATAATGATGAGCTTCCATTTGTCCCTTCATATTACCATTGTAGAAATGAAATCCATCCATATAAACATTTATAGCATTAATCGGGGCTTTATTTTGCATTACATTAGTCCCTGTTTTAAGTACATCCTTTTTGATTGAATCTTCAACTCCTGGTTCTTTTACATACGGTTCAGTATTTTTACCTCCACATGCAGATATGAGTATTATAACAATAATGGAAATGTAATTTGAGCCTTTTAACATCTGGTTTGATTTAGACGAGCATAACACATAATAATATGCTTTGTTCAAAGTCCTTTGACTCCAAACTTTAAATCTCCTAATCACTCAATAACTCAAAGATGGAATAGTATTAACAGACTTCCAAAACCTTTTATGTTCATCTCCAGAATTAAATAAAATAGCCACTTCATATTGAAGAGGCAAAACTAATTCATAATGAAAATGTAATATTCACTGATAAAGAGATATAAATAACAAGGCCTATAAATGTCTTTTTTTATTTTGTTTACTTAAGTCTTCCATCAACTCTTTAAGCGGACCGAATGATCATCTCCGAAGGCTACAACTACATTGTCATTACTATTAGCAATAACCTCTGTAAATAATAGTAAATTGCAAACTGCATCATGCACAGCCGAAACACATTTGTCATTAAGAGATCTTTTAAGGTCACCCAGTTTGTCATGCCTTTTAGCATCACTTTCCATTTCTTTGAAAAATGCTTATCTGAAATATCCTGCATAACCTTAATCTTCTTGACATCCTTGTGTCTGATGCTTATGGAATGGTGCTGTCCATCATTATCTATAGCCTTTCGGCCATCTCCTCCTATGACATTCCTATTGTCTTGCTTGTCAAATTTATTCACAAAATCTACAAGGAATGCCTGAGTTTCATCATTAACAAGGGAAATACCATATCTGTATAGTTGTCTCGATCCTCAGGAAGAGGTGGATATTCTAATATGAACGATGTATTTTTAAGGTTCTCCTCCTTAATCGGAGACGAAACGTCCTTTCCTAACGGTTTATGGATAGTTCCCTGAAGTTTAATATTTTGCTTTCCCATAACAACTATTTAATTGCTATATATAACCCATTTCAGTCTTTCTCTGCAAAAAAAAATCTTGTACTGAAGGTATCATCTTCATTTTAAACCACTTTTACAAAATAGATTTTATCTATCTAATCATAAATAAATATAATTTTACTCTATAAACACTTTCGGGTAAGTTTGTACAGTATTATTTACCTGGTAAAATTTATATTTATGAAGAAAACACTTTTAGTAGCCAGTTTGGTCGCTCTTTTTACAGGATGCCATGAGAGTAAGAAGGAAGTAAACAACGAAGGCGCCGAAAAAGGTGGGTGTCCATTTCATTTTGGAAATAAAGGAAAATCCGGTGGCCTCAGTACTACCAACAATGGAAAAACCAACAGAGATTGGTGGCCTAATCAATTGGATTTAAGTGTACTTAGGCAACACTCCACCAAATCTGATCCTATGGGAGAAGACTTTAATTATAAGCTCGCATTTAACAGTCTGGACTATGCAGCGTTAAAGAATGATATCCGAGAGGTGCTAACTAAATCTCAGGATTGGTGGCCTGCAGATTATGGTAATTATGGACCTCTATTCATTCGTATGGCATGGCACAGCGCCGGAACATACCGCACAGGAGATGGTCGTGGTGGAACACGTGAAGGTCAACAGAGATTTGCTCCACTAAATAGCTGGCCGGACAATGCTAACCTTGATAAAGCCAGAAGACTTTTATGGCCAATCAAACAGAAATATGGTAATAAAATTTCATGGGCTGACTTAATGATCCTTACAGGAAATGTAGCCTTGGAATCAATGGGATTTAAGACTATTGGATTTGGTGGTGGCAGGGAAGATGTGTGGGAACCTGCAAGTAACGTGTATTGGGGAATGGAAGAAAAAATGTTGGATGACAAACGTTATGGCGAAGGTCGTAAGCTTGAAAAACCATTGGCTGCCGCACAAATGGGGCTTATATATGTTAATCCGGAAGGTCCTAACGGAAATCCTGATCCAGTTGCTGCTGCAAAAGATATACGTGAGACTTTCAGACGTATGGGAATGAATGATGAGGAAACTGTAGCGCTTATAGCAGGAGGACATACGCTTGGTAAAACACATGGAGCAGCTAGTGGTACCAATTTAAGCCCAGAGCCTGAAGCTGCAGGTATTGAAGAACAAGGCCTAGGATGGAAAAGTAAACATGGTACAGGAAAAGGCAAAGATGCTATTACCTCAGGATTAGAAGTGACATGGACTACCACTCCTACCCAATGGAGTCATGGTTTTTTCAAAAGCCTTTTTGAAAATGAATGGGAGCTGACTAAGAGTCCAGGTGGTGCACACCAGTGGGTGGCTAAGAACCCTAAAGTAATGGTACCGGATGCTTTTGATAAGAACAAGAAGCACAAGCCCACAATGCTTACAACAGACCTTTCATTACGCTTTGATTCAATCTATGGAAAGATCTCTAAGAACTTCCTTGATAACCCTGAACAATTTGATGCTGCATTTGCGCGTGCATGGTTCAAATTAACGCATCGTGATATGGGACCTAAAACAACATATCTCGGACCTGAAATTCCTAAAGAAGAGTTTCTATGGCAAGATCCGATTCCTACTCTCAATCACAAATTGGTGAATGATAAAGATATTGCAGAGTTAAAAGCTACCATTCTGAAATCTGGTCTTACAACAGATGAACTGGTTTCTACAGCTTGGGCTTCTGCTTCTACTTACCGTAATTCTGATAGAAAAGGTGGTGCTAATGGTGCACGTATCCGCCTTGCACCTCAAAGAAATTGGGAGGCTAATAATCCTCAACAACTTAATAAGGTATTGACCAAACTTGAAGAGATTCAAAAGAACTTCAATTCAAAATCAGGAAGCAAACAAATTTCAATGGCGGATCTTATTGTACTTGGCGGATCAGCAGCAATTGAAGATGCAGCTAAAAAAGCTGGATATCCTGTGAAGGTAGCGTTTATTCCTGGTCGTATGGATGCTACACAAGAGCAAACAGATCCTGCTTCTATAGCAGTACTTAAACCAATGGCAGACGGATTCCGCAATTATCAGAAGAAGCAATATACATTATCTACAGAAGAATTATTGGTAGATAAAGCACAATTGCTTACTCTGACAGCTCCTGAAATGACAGTATTAATTGGTGGTATGCGCGCTTTAAATGCTAATTACAACCACTCGAGACATGGAATATTCACCTCTCAGCCAGGAGTATTAACGAATGATTTCTTTATGAATCTGTTAGATATGAATACTGAATGGAAAGCTACTTCGGATAACAAAGAAGAATTTGAAGGACATGACAGATCAACAGGAAAAGTAAAATGGACAGCGACCCGTGCAGATCTTATTTTTGGTTCTAACTCAGAACTAAGAGCCTTAGCTGAAGTCTACGGTTCCTATGATGCTAAGGAGAAGTTTGTAAAAGATTTCGCAGCAGCATGGACAAAAGTAATGAACCTCGATCGTTTTGATGTAAAATAACCATTTGCTGATTCATTTAAGAAATTTCAATCAATTCTATATACAGTTTAGTTAAACAAAGCCTGTGCAAATTGTACAGGCTTTGTTGTTTTGTTATGGCTACTGCAGCCAAATATAATAATTAGACTTTATTATTAATTAACGATAAGCTTACCCTCCATCCTCTTTGTTTCATGTTGCCAAACTTCATAAAAATAAATCCCTTCCTGAAGATCTTTAATATCAACCTGAGACATTGTGTTGACCAAAATTATGCTTTTCTTTAACGTTCCTGTGATTGAGAATAATTTTAATTCCGTCCTGTCATTAGACTCAGGTAATTCTATAGTTATATTGGACAAAGCAGGGTTAGGAAATAATTTAAATACTTTATTAAATTCTATATCCGTGACACCGGCAATTGATGTTGAAGATCCATTTAAGCGAACCAAATGAGGATGTTCCACATCATCATAAAGTAAAAAATACCCACCGATTAAAATTTTGTTATCTGCATCCAATGTAGCAGCAAATACTGGTAAATTGGGACCGACTTCAAAGTTAAAGGTTGGATCATCTGTGCCATCTGCATTTAATCTGCTTAAGTATTTTTCCAGATTTCCATTGAAGGTATTAAATTCACCTCCGATAATTATTCTCCCGTCATTCTGTAATGCTACGCAGCGAATTCCTACAACATCAGCTCCGGATCCCATCGCAAAAGTATTATCAATGGTTCCATCGCTATTTATCCTTACTAAATAATTCTTAGATATACCCTTATATTTTGTAAACGAACCTCCCAAGATAATTTTTCCATCAGGTTGAAGTGCCATAGTCCATACTTCTGCATTAGTACCAGTACTGCTATTTAATATATTGTCTTTCGATCCATCGGCATTTATTCTGACAATACCTTGAGCCGCTGCACCGTTATAAGTAGAAAAAAGTCCAGAGACCAATATCTTTTGATCTGGTTGGATAATTATAGCTCTAGGTTCACCATTCAATGCAGTTGTCACTACAAAGGTATCATCCTTTGATCCTGCTGCCGTAAGCCTTGCTATTCTATTAATACTACCATTGTTAAAGACAGTAAAAGCTCCTCCTACAACAATCTTTGTATCATTCTGAATGGCAATAGCATAAATGGTATTATTGAATCCACCTCCAATATTGAATGTATTGTCAAATGTTCCGTCAGCATTTAGTCTTGCAAGCCTGTTTGTTCCTTCACCGTTATAAGTAAAGAATGAACCACCAATTAAAATTTTACCATCCTCTTGTATTTCCACTGCATGAATGGTGCTATTAGCTCCTGTTCCACCAGGGTTAAAGGTTGCATCTAGAGAACCATCTTCGTTTAAGCGGGCTATCCTATTTACGGTTGTTCCATTGTAGCTGGTAAACTCTCCTGCAACAATTATCTTCTTATCAGATAATACTTTGATAACTCGAACATGGGAATTGAATTGACTTGTAACAAAAGATGCATCTATAGTCCCATCTTGGCCTAATACTTCACTAGCAAAAGGAATAGCTAATAAATAGATAACTAGGGCATAAAGTAGTGTAGATGATTTTCTCATAGGTCATTTAGATTGATCAGGGAAGATATACGAGAATAGCCTGGTTCTTGTTTTTCAATCTATCTTTTACTCCTTATAAATTCACTTCGAATACCGTACTCAAGTGTAGATCTTTAGTTAACAACAAAGCCTGTACAAATTGCACAGGCTTTGTTGTTTTAATAGTTTTTTAAAAAATCGTTGAATTTTTCAGTTAAATCTTCATCTTCAAATTCCAGAATGACTTTAGCAATATCTATATGGCCTTTAGAAGCTGCTATTGCTGATAAGGCACAAGATGAAAAAGTTCTATCCCAATTTGTTATTAATGCAGCTAATTCGGAAACCTTGTCCAGCATTTTTAAATATTCATTTTCATAATTTAGGGGAAGCCTGGGATTATGCTCTGAATGACGCTCTATTTCTATAATTGCAATTAATCCTAATATCTTCCAATTGGATATTTTTTTAGATAGTCCAATCCTAATCAAATGAGGTACTGCAAGATACGAAGCCATTCCAACATCTCCTTGATGGTGTAATTCCTCATATAACTCATCTAAAACCTTATCTTGATCATCAATTGAATTGCTATTTTCAAGCTTTAATAAAGGAATTGACACATCGTATGGAATTCTATATCCACTTTCAAAAGTTCTCCAAGAGTTATCACTTAATGGTATCATATTATGAATTGAAAGTTATGTGGCATTATTAAATTCAGCGATTAATATAAGTATAAAGAAAAATTGTTTCATTTGGAGATTTTATTCATATGTCCCCTATTGTGAAAAACAAAATATTATACCTTATTCATATTTAATACTTTGCTAAGCCTATCAGTTATTTGACTTTTGAAAGTAATCAACGCCCAACCAAGCATTCCTATTCCCCAACCCAACCAACCAATTTCATTAGAAATAAAATCTAAATATGAAGAAAGGACAATTGCCAATCCAATTACATACAGAGAATAGTTTATTGTTATAAACCAATCACGATCTTTTTTAAGGTTATTATTTTTGATAAAATCAATAATTGATGCTGTTGTAAATTGGCTTTTGAAATCCTCATAATTGTCATTTTTCTCCTTTATAATCACTCCTTCTTCACAAAGTCTTTTTACAACAGTGCCAAAATCCTCACTGGATTTTATTCCATTATATTCTAAGATATCTTGTATTGATCCGTTGTCGTTATCAATTAAATCTTGAATGATAAAATGCGTCACATTCTTTGAGTTGATGTGGATTTCATTTTTTCTTTTTCGTGTAATAGATTGATGAATATGTCCAACCATTTCAACTCTTATACCTGTTTCATCAGAAATTTTAGTCCAGATTCTTAGGTGTAAATTCCGATCAATGTTTTCTTCAGTAGTATGCTCCATGTCTATCTGTCTGTCTGTATTTTTCTTTAATAGTTCTTCTTATGGTTATTATTGACATTGAGAATAAGTTAAAATATAGCGTGGCTAAATCCTTTGCAATTTTAGCAACTGTCATCTATTTATTCTTTGCCGATCTTGAATCTTATACCGTTTTCCATCAAATACTAAAACCGAACTCCATGAATCATCACCCTCAGGAAAGTGAGACCCAGTTAATAGAACTGGTCTATTATTTATAATTATCGGTAAGAAGATTAATTTATCAATATTCTCTGATTCATCACTTTTATATATAACACTTTGGATAGTATCAATACTTTCAAGTAAATAAGAAATTGAATCGGTATTTAATAAAGATATTGAAAAGTTAGAGGTTGAATTTTTATAATGAGTAAAATGAAAATCTCTGTTACCAGTAGTATCCAAAAGTTGTAAAAGCTTTCCGGTTAAATCCTCATCATCGTAAGAACTATAATATCTTGACAGACTATAAGCCTTTTCATTTCCTATACAGTAGTATGATTCATTTTTACTTAACTTATTTGTCTCAATAACGCCGATGAATCTAGAAGAGATGTTCTGATCTAAATATTCAACTCTCTTAATATGACAGGTAGTAATTAATTTATGCTCAAGATTGTAAATATAAAGTGGATCTAGTCCTGATAATAAAAAATATTTTTCAGCTACTTCAAAAGGTATCCTTGTCCTTTTATTTTCATCATCCTCATAAATTATAGAATCCCCCATTTCAATAATATGCAGACATTCATCTTCATCAATTTTGTCATCTTTAAAATATAGTTCTACATAAAAATCATAGCCTTTATCAAAATAACATTTCTCAACAAATCCTATAAATTTTGAATTGTCATTATACTTTTCAATCAGTCCATGAATCGAATTTGGTTCTTTACTTGAAATTTTATCATGTTTTATTACTCTGCTTTTTTCCCTTCCAGAATTAGATTCTGAGCAGGAAAATAAATAAAATAGGCCAACAGAAATGATGAATAACTTAAATTTCATAATCAACAATGATATAATTAGTACAGACATGATTATATACGGCACCTATCTGCATATTTCCTTTATCCCTACTAAATTATTTATTTAAAAAGTAGCAATCAAAAAATCAGAACTGGGATATTTACCCAAAGGCTTCAGCATATGAGCTTTTACCCTATAAATGTCAGCAAAAAGCCTCGTCATGTGAGCTTTTACCCCACAAATGTCAGCAAAAAGCTTCGCCATGTCAGCTTTGACCTCACAGATGTCAGCAAAAAGCTTCCTGAACTCTTATCGGTTACACTTATTAAGCTCGTAGTTTTTTCAATGCTAGGCTTAAGTTGCCCTTCTCATTCGGAAGAAGGGAATAGTCTACAAAAAAATTTTAACTTTAAGACCGACATAGCAAATAACATATACATTAAGGTCCTTCTTTAGGGTAATGTCCTTAATGAGTATGTTACACAATGCCTCTGAAGGTAATATATTAGTAAGGAGAATTAAATATTAATTCAATTTATTTTTATCCCATTTCCACAAACAATTCTTAAATAAAAGCCTTTTAAAGACTTAAATACTTATACCTATCTTTCAGGTATTTAAACCTTTAAAAGGTAAAATATAATGAATAAATATGTGTCCTTTTTATACCATAATCATTTGGATGATGTTGCTGAATTATGTTTAAAGAGATTATATGAAGGAAATCATTTTATAAGCTTTACTATTTTTCCTGAAAAAATTGAATCAAAGGAATTACTAAAAAATGAAGTTAAGAAATTCCTGAATTTATTGTTGAAAAATCAGGTAATCGATGAAATTGGAACGCTGTTTTCCGAACTTAAAGCAGGCAAACTTACATTTCAAGCTAACCTCGAAGATATACAATCTATTTTTTATAATAGGAAATTCATATTGCTGGAGTTCTTGAATAGCTATACCAAAGATGCTAAGGAAATCATCAGAATAGTGAAAGAAATAGACCAATATTTTCATGCTCAGGAAATGTATGCCGTTGCAAGCATGGAAGAATTCCATAAAAAGTCATTGGATGAAAATCAACTTTTATTTGATAACACAGAATCATTGGCACACCTTGCTCACTGTGAATTTAACTATAGCGATGGCACAATTAAATGTTCCAAAGAGTTTTATGAAATTTTCGGAATAGCACATCAACCAAAACTTTCTTTTAACAATCTTAAAAAGATGACCATTTATGAAAATGGTTTTGATCCCTTCTCTGAAACCCTTACACAGAAGTTTATAGATGGAAAACCTAACATTCATGAATTTAAAATAAAAAGGAATGATCAGGAGATTCGTACTATTTATTCCAAAGACTTCCCCTTGGAAGATACAGAAGGAAAAGTAATCGGTATAAAGAGATTAGTTCAGGATGTCACTCAATTAAGAAATATAGAAGGAAAAATAAAAAATGAGGAAAAGGTACTTAAAAGGATATTTGAAAATTTGCCAATATACATAGGCATATATGATGTTGCTGAAGGGAGGCTGGTATATGCTAACCAGAGTTCCAGGGAGCTTTTTCAGTTTGCATCTGAAGATATTTATAATTCAAAATTTACAAACGTAATCGAAAATATTGTCGCCCCTGAAGATAAAGAAAAATTGCGAAATCGCCTTTTAGCATATCCTCATGCAACTGAAGATAGTTATCCACCATTGGAATATAAGGTTATTCTTCCTAATGAAAAAAATATCTGGTTTTATACAAAAGCAATTGTATTTAAAAGAGAAAACGAAAAAGTAAAAGAGGTCTTGATATCAGCTGTGGATATTACCTCTTTAAAGGAAACGGAAGAAAAATTAAAACTCAATGAGGAGAAACTAATAGTAGCACAAAAGATTGCCAAGGTTGGAAATTATGACTGGAATATAGAAAAAGGAACATCTGCTATTTCAGAAGATTTAGTTGAAATTTATGGCCTTCCATCAGGTACAAAATCTTTTCTTTTTCCTGAATTTATAAAAATAGTAAGGCCGGATTTTTATCCTAAAATGAATGAAAATATGAACCAGATTATGAATGGTTCAATAGATTCCCTTGAAGATGAAATAGTAATTGTAATGCCCGATAAAAGTGAAAAAGATGTTTTAAGCAGATCACGAATATATCGTAACAGTTTAGGTCAGCCCAATCGTGTTATAGGTACCATAATGGATATTACCAGTATTAAAGAAAACGAAAGAAAAATTCAGAAGAAAAATAAAGAACTTCAGCAGGCTTATTTAGCTCTTGAGAGTGTTCAGAAAAAGTTAGAAGAAAATAATATAGAACTGGAGCATCGTGTAGCGTTAAGAACTCAGGAGTTGAAAAATATCAATGAGCGATATGAGGTTTTTATTAAACAAAGTTCTATAGGACTATGCCGCTTTGAATTTAAAGATATACCATATGTTGACACTACTATTCCAATTGAAGAGCAGGTTGAATTAATCAGCAAACACACCTACATAGCGGAGGTGAATGATTGCCTGGTAAATATTCTTGGATTAGAAAATCAGCAGCAATTAATCGGACATCAACTAAGGGAATTTATCAAAATTTCAAATCTTCGTTTAAATATAAAAATTGCCAAGGCAATACAATCTGACTATAGAATTCATGAAATAGAAGTAATAGCAAAACATCAAAAAGAAAAGCCTGTGTATTTGCACATGAAAATAGAGGGTGTGCTGGAGAATGATAAGTTAATAAGAGGATGGGGAATCATTGCAGATGTATCAGCAAGAAAGTATTCAGAATTAGCCTTAAGAGAAAGTGAACATCGTTATAAAACACTTTCGGAAGCAATACCCGGATTTACTTGGACTGCCCTTCCTGATGGAAAAAATGATTATATCAATCAAAGGTGGTTTGATTATACAGGTTCTTCAATTGATGACAGTAGAGACTGGAAGTGGCTAAAATTTATACATCCTGATGAAATTGAAGATACTTTAAAAAAATGGAAAAGCTGTCTGGAATCAGGATCTATTTATGAAAATGAATATAGGATACAACGTTTTGATGGAGTATACAAATGGTTTCAGGCAAGGGCAATACCTATCAAAAACTATAAAGGTAAAATTATCAGATGGATTGGAATTCAAACAGACATAGATGATAAGAAAAGGACTGAAGAAAAATTAAAACAGCAGAATGAAGATCTTGATAATTTCATTTATATGGTTTCTCATGATTTGAAAGCCCCGGTTTCTAATATTGAAGGATTGGTGGGCGTATTGAACGGTTTATTTGAAGAAGAAAATATAAATAAGGAAGGTGCAAGTGATGTTCTTGAGATGATTGAAAGTTCAATAGGTAAATTTAGAAAGAATCTCCTGGAACTTATTGAGATTGCTAAATCTCAAAAGACAAGTACAGAGAATTATGAAGACATCAATTTAGCTGAAATGTTAAACGAAGTTAAATCTATGTTTGAAGAGTCCATAAAAAAAACTAATGCAATAATTAAAGAAGACTTCAGTGAGATTTCAACCATCAGATTTGCAAAGAAAAATCTTCAAAGCATATTCCATAATCTTTTAAGCAATGCCATAAAATATCATTCACACAATAGAAATCCAGAAATATTTATTAGTACCAAACGTGAAGAAAATTATACCGTTTTATTGATTCAAGACAATGGATTAGGTATGAAAAAAGAACAGGCTGATAAGATTTTTTCTGAGTTCAAAAGGCTTCATAAAGACGTAGAGGGATCAGGGGTTGGACTGTACCTCGTTAAGCGAATTATTACCAATGCAGGGGGAAAAATTGAAGTTGAAAGTGAATTGGGTAAAGGTTCGGTTTTTAGAGTGTATTTTAAAAATAAGTAATGGTGTAGGACCTTTCGATCCGGCACTTCGTTCAAATGATACCGAAATAAAATGTCGTTAAAAACTTTTAAAAGTGTTAGGTTGAAAGACATGATACCACAGGAAGTTGACAGCCATTACTTACAAGAGCATTAAGGCTTTAAACCTAATGGCTTATCATATTAAACTTTTAGCTTTCAACTTTTAACTTCTTACATTGGCTCCCAAAGCTCTATCTTATTTCCATCAGAGTCCATAATGTGAATGAACTTTCCATATTCAAATGTTGAGATTTCATCAAGTATAGTCACATCATTTTCTCTTAGCTTCTCCACTAGCCCTTCAATATTCTGAACTCTGTAATTAATCATAAATTCCTTTTTAGATGGAGCAAAATACCCACTCCCATTCTTGAAGGGAGTCCATTGGAGTTGATTTATTTCGTCAGGTCTGTTTACATTTCTGGATTCAAAAGTAGAACCCCATTCATTGACTTCAAGTCCTAAATTCTTAGCATACCATTCCCTGGTATCTTTTGGATTATCAGAAAAGAAGAAAATTCCGCCAATTCCCGTCACCTTTGGTGTTGTATCATTTGATGATACTGCATTTTCAATATTTTTTGGTTCTTCCATTTTATCTGTCTTTTTATTTATGATCTTAATATAAGTAAATACGGTTAAAATTAATATTCAGGAACTTACTTTACAATAATATCTTAAATAGAATATTATTCTTACAACTTTAGTATTTTCCCCAACAACAAAAGCTAACATAAACCAAAAAAGCCTGCTGAGCTGGCTTTTTATGCTTTCTAATTACCAATAAATAGTCAAATGTGATTGTTATTTATTTTATAGTCGATCTTAATCCCCAGAGAGCAATAGTTGACTAATTATTAACAGTATATTTAAGCCAAAGCACTGCGTTCTCCAGTTGCCTCACTTCTTTCAAATGAAGATGCTGGGATATATTTTTCTGCTGGTATTCACCCAGCTCAAAGGTAGTTGGTGCATCGGGCGATGCATCAGCAACAGGAACTATTAGAATACTTAATTCGTCAATTAGTCCTTCATTCAAAAGAGAGCCGTTGATATGTCCTCCTCCTTCCAACATCAGGGTTTTAATATTAAAAAGATCACCTAATTGTTTTAGAGCCAACTTGAAATCCATTTCTGTTTTGCCAGCAAAAATATAGGATACTTTTTTTTGCTGAAGGAAATTCAAATACACATCGCTCACTTGTTCCGTAAGTACTTCAATAATATGATCTCCCCCTGTTTCGTTGGAATCCCATATTAATTTTCCTTTAGCATCTACAGCTATGGCAAAGCTTGTTGCTTCTTTATTCCCTATAAATGGCTTCCTTTCTATCAAAGCATTGGGCTTTAACAATGAAGGCTTCTTTTCCTCTGAAAAATGTCTTTCCATCGTAACCCGGCCTACCATCCATGCCTGACTGGCAAAGCTTTGATGACATCTTTCGTAAATATCCGTATAACTTTTGGTGAGGTCTTTACTTCCCCAGTTATCAGAAATAATCTTGCCATTAACAGTAGACATCATATGACAGATTACATGTGGCTTTACCATAGTTGACTTTTTTTTTCTAAGCCTTTTGAATGATACTGCTCATCGGTAACTTTCTCCATCCATTCCACTACTTTTCCATTAAGGCTTTCCTGTATGGCTATATGCGTCATGGCTATAGTAGACGTTGCTCCATGCCAATGTTTTTCTCCTGGTGGAAACCAGACAATGTCCCCCGGATGAATTTCTTCAACTGGCCCTCCTTCCCGCTGTGCCCAGCCACAACCTGAGGTTACTATCAGCGTTTGTCCAAGAGGATGAGTATGCCATGCTGTTCTGGCACCTGGCTCGAAGGTGACACTTGAGCCTGCTACCCTTGCCGGATCACTAGCCTGAAAAAGAGGATCGATACGCACTGTTCCTGTAAACCAGTCAGCCGGACCTTTTCCTGAAGACTGTGATCCAATTCTCTTAATTTCCATAATAAAAAAACTTCTTTATTTATTGATATATCTCTTTTGATTTCTACTTTTTTAAAGATGCCATATCAATAACAAAACGATATCTGACGTCGCCTTTCAGTAAACGTTCATATGCATCATTGATCTGTTGAATACTAATCATTTCTATATCTGAAATGATATTATGTTTACCACAGAAATCAAGCATCTCTTGCGTTTCTGCAATTCCCCCAATCATTGAACCTGCAAAGGTTCTTCTATATGGTATGAGACTGAATGCAGCAACAGACAATGGATGCTCAGGTGCGCCTACTAATACCAATACACCATCAACTCTCAGCTGACCTAAGTATGCATTTACATCATGCTGTGCAGAAACAGCATCCAAAACAAAATGTAATTTACCTGCATAACGTTGCATCTGATTTTTATCTTTGGACAACACTACATCATCAGCTCCAAGACGTTTAGCATCTTCAACCTTAGAAGCTGAAGTAGTGAAAACAATCACCTCTGCACCCATTGCTTTCGCAAACTTCACTGCCATATGTCCCAAACCACCAATACCAACAATTCCCACTTTTTTACCAGGACCTACATTCCAATGCTTCAAAGGTGAATATGTAGTGATGCCTGCACATAGTAAAGGTGCAACAGCTGCCAGATCAAGATTTTCAGGTACATGCAAAACATAGGCTTCATCCACCACAACGCTTTCCGAATAGCCTCCATAAGTCTGTGTACCCAGGTGCTTATCAGGAGAATTATAAGTTGCTGTATTTCCCTCCTCGCAATATTGTTCCAGATCTTCTTTGCAATATTGACACTCTCTGCAGCTATCAACCATACAACCTACAGCTGCATGATCTCCGACTTTAAATTTTGAAACATGCTTTCCTACACTCACGACTTTTCCTACGATTTCATGACCAGGTACACAAGGGTAGACAGTACTATGCCATTCATTGCGAGCAGTATGAAGATCTGAATGACAAACACCGCAATATAGAATTTCAATTTCCACATCATGAGGTGTAGGTATTCTTCGATTTATTTTTATTTGTTGCAAAGATTTATCGGCTGCCGCAGTACCAAATGCCCTGACTTCTTTTGCTTTGACAGAAATTACACCTTCCGCTGTTGTCTTCAGTGTTTCCATATTTATAAGGTTTTGTTTTAAAAAAATATATTTTTATAAATTATTCACCATCCCTGAATCGCTTACACCGACAATAAAAGCAGATTATATCAGTATTGTTATATTGCAGCCAATGATTTCTGATATGGAAGTCAACAAACAGGAAAACAATTTGACCTGTCTTCTATGATTCTTGTCTGAGCTGGCCCTACCTGAATGGATTGTCATCAGCAGAAGGTCCGTAGATTGATGGAACCGGGATTCCATTCATCCTCATATAAACAGTGAGTTGTCCGCGATGATGGATCCAGTGATTGATTGCCTCTGAAATTGATTCTTCCAATTTTTGAGATATCAGGATTTTTCCCTGGGCTTTTAATGTAAAATTCCTGGAAAGGTCATCATCTTTGATTGTTTGTAATGATTTTTTAGCTTTATTTATATTATCCTCAAAATAAGTAACCATTTCCCTTGTTGTCTTAGGGGTGAGTCTTGTAAAGGTGGCCAGGTCTATCTCGCCATTATCAATCATAGAAGCTATCCAAAGCGGTATTTGAGCAACAAGTGTTGTCAGATATCCGAGTTCCATTGATGTTGGATGAGGTTTAAATCCAAATAAATTTTCTGGTATACGTTCAAGGCAATTTCTGGTAGCAGGTACTTCCTTGTCCAGTTCCCTGAGAATAGCATTCACAATAATGGATGACTGCATAGAGTATAAAGATTTGCTTAAAACATATAACTTACAATGCCAAACTTGCTCAAACTAAAATAAATAAGATTAATGTTCATGTCTAACCGGCATTTTACTTATTTCAACTGCTGCTGGCTGGAACTGTTTTGCTTCAAAAAAAAAATATCAACCCTACCTGAATAAACAACATATTTCATGCAGTTAATAACTGATTTCCTTTTAACTAAGACGTTTAATTTCTTTTGTTAAAGTTTGCATTTCAGTCCTGGATTTAGTCAAAGCAATGGCTCTTTTATAATAGCTTATAGCTTTATTTACATCAATTTCTGAATAAAGATAACCTAGTAAAGAATAGTAATGGCTGCTATCCTCCAGATTTAATTTTTCGGCTTCCTTAATTCCTATTTCATTTCCATAAACTTTGGCCAATGCAAACGTTCTGTTCATGGCTGTTACAGGCGAATATTCAATAAGAACAAGTTGATTGTACAATTGCAAGATAAACTCCCATTTGTTTTCATCGGTAGGTGTTGTATGCCAATATGCAATGGTAGCTTCCAGATGATACTTGGAAATTTCATTTCCTTCATAAGCTTTTATTAAATAATGATTACCTTTTTCGATTAATTCATTATTCCATAAACTTTTATCTTGCTGGTCAAGTAGAATTGCATCACCTTCTTCATTTGTCCTTGCGTCAAGACGTGAACTTTGAAAGCACATCAAAGCAAGCATGGCATTGGTTTGTGGAGTATTCGTTATTGGATTTTCAGTAAGAATATAAGTTAATCGAACAGCTTCAGAACAAAGATCTTTTCTGATTGCCTGATTATTTGTTTTTGAAAAGTATCCCTCATTAAACAATAAGTATAATGTTCTCAGAACTCCATCCTGGCGTACTTTGACTTCCTCTTCACTTAATATTTTAATTTGAAAATTATTATCCCGAAGCATTGTTCTTGCTCTATGCAATCGCTTTTTAATCGTCTCTGATTTTGATAACAATGCATTGGCTATTTCGTCCACACTAAATCCACAAAGAATTTGGAGTGCTAGACAAATTTGGGCTTCAGCCGAAATGCTCGGATTACAAACAGAAAAAATCATAACCAATTGGCTATCTGAAATATTCTGACTAGTGAATTCGAAATCAATTTCAGCCTTGTCATCATTAGACTTCAAGACTTCCTTGATTTTATTTTCATAAACAGAATGATGCTTAAAATAATCCTTGGTCTTGTTTTTAGCTACTGTATAAAGCCACGCCGTGGGGTTGTCCGGAGCACCTTTAATCCCCCATACCTCGGAAGCTTTTAAAAAAGTTTCACTCGCAATATCTTCTGCTATTTCGATATGCTTTAAATCAAATGAGTTACAAAGTACAGCGACAATCTTGCTATACTCAGTTCTGAATAAATGCGGTATTAATTCGGCTCCTTCCATAGTCTGGAAAGCCCTTGCCTAGTATAGCAAGGGCTATAATGAAAATTTACAATGCATCAATTTCTCTTACCTCTACATTTCCTCCAATGGAGAATACAGGGCAACCATGTGCAAGTTTCGTTGCCTCTTCTAAAGAAGCTGCCTTTACAACTGAATAACCCAAAATTGACTCTTTAATTTCAGTATAAGGACCGTCTGAAACAACGCTGTCATCTTTTAGCACCTTTCCCGTGTTAACTAATCGATTGCCCCGGTCAGCTAATTTACCTTGAGCTGCAATTCCTGCAACCCAATTCATCCAACTTTGTGTTCTTGCCTGCATCTCTTCTGGTGATGCCTTAGGCATAGCTTTGTAGTCTGCTCTGAAGATCAATAGAAATTCTTTCATTTTATTAAAGTTTTATTGTTATATACCGCAATGACGATTGGAATCTCAAAACGGGGACAAAAGCATATGAACATTTTTTCTAAAAAAAGATTCATGTTATAATAACCTCATCTACTTACACTTAACAATCTCAATTGCATACAAACCTCTGGCAACTGAGATTTGTGCGCCTTCTCTCTTCAATGCAAACTAAAATACTTTTTAAGAATAACAATGTAGGAATGAAAAAGAAATATCACAGATTGATAGTTCTTCGAATAAAAATGACTTAAGCATTTTTTATTCAATAATAGGGAACAGGAACCAGTATTCAAATCTAACTTACCAACTGGTTTTAAAGTATTTATACTAAAAAACTAGATCCACTTACCTTAACAATATATTCAAGTTTGATCAAAAAAACAGTATCATTATAAATAAATGCGTGTCAATAAACTGAAGTGTAGAAAGTACTTTAATGTCATTGTAGAAAGGGCCTAGAAAGAGATAATTTCTTTATAGTTTTCTGAAATAGAGAACAGCACATGAAATACTAACATCTATTTAAGTTTATCATAAACAAAAACTAATTAATTTTTAACTAAATTTAAAAAACTGACACTGTGGTTCGAGATAAATCGCGCCCATTATAATAGAGAGACTATATTTATGAATGATCAAAACCTCAATTTCAAGGCTTACAATGAGCATTATAGTTATTTCCAGCAGTTGCTCCGAACAAACAATATCAAGGATGTTGCTCCAGAAAAAATAGAAAAAAAACATTTTCCGGATGTAAAACAATATGAGGCTCTTTTAAAAATTACGCCTGGTATCATTCTCCTTGTTGATTACTCACAACATAGCTATTTATATCATTCTGAAAATATATCTTTACTGGACCTTGATATTGATTTGATGTATCAGTTTGGAACTACCTACACCTTTTCTCTCTTCCAGAAAGATCACTACGAAATTATGCGCAGTCATATTTTTCCTGAAGTTTACAAGCTCTTCGGTGAATATATTATGAAGGGTGAATGCCATAACCTTCGAATTGCCTATTGCAATAAAATGAGGACACCTTCCGGAGAATATAAATGGTTTATGCATCACCTAAGTGTATTAACCTCTCGTAAAAATGAGCCTGTCGTGGGTTTAAAACATATGATTGAAATAGATCATTTCAAAAAAGATAATGTGATTGACTTTGCCGCGTACATCGTTAATCCTGACAATACGCAAAGCACAATTCTTAAAAAATCGATTAATCCGGATGAAGAATATACTCTGTCTAAAAGGGAAAAAGAAGTTATGGTATTATTGGCTCAGGGTAAGACAAGTAAACAGATTGCGCTTGAGTTAAATATAAGTCATCATACTGTTAACAACCATAGAAAAAAGATGCTTCAGAAAACGAATACAGCTAATGTAACTGAGTTGATGAGTGTGGCTTCTCAAAGGTTAAAATAGCATTTTTACGAATGTCTATCTTAGTGTTTAATACATTGCAATTCTAATTTTAATAAAATGAAACCATTAAACAACTACGTAGAAATCTATAAAGAACAACTTGACAAAGGGGATATTCAGGAAGCATATGGCAGACTGGTGAAATTTGTAATGAAATTGAATTCTTCTTTTTCTAATGATTTAGCTGATAGATACTCTTTTGGAAACCTATTTCAAGGTTATATGGATTATACATACTTCTATTTCAGCGATGACTTTCTAAAGAAACGAAAACTTCGTTTTGGGTTAGTATTAAACCATTCCAAAATGAGATTTGAAATTTGGTTGCTAGGCCAGAATATAAAAGTTCAGGAAAAATATTGGCAAATATTAAAAGACACTAAATGGAATAAAAACAGAACAAGCAGACCTCAATATTCTGTACTTGAAGCTATAATACTCGAGAATCCAGACTTTAATAATTTAGATAAACTCACTCAGCAACTTAAAAAGTCATTGATTAAATTCACAGATGAAATAACTGAACATATCCAAAACTGCAAGTTGGCATAACTTCTCTGTGGTAAAGATGGGACGAACATTTACATTCTGAAAATTCAAAATAATCACAAAGGATATGATGTTTACATATCCTTTATGATTATTAACATTAGCGATTAATTACATCCCTACAATTCCACCTAAACCTGCAGCTATGCCAGATACTACCAGCATTGCAAATAACCACCATCCTGCTTCAGCTGCAAGCTTTCTAGTGTTCTCCGCTTGTTCTAAGGCAAACTCACTAGCTTCTCTTGTTTTACGCCTAATTAAATCCTCTGCTTGATCCACTCTCTGAACTGTATCTGATTTTACATCTTCGAATTTTCGAACTACGTTATTTATTTCAGATTTATTCAATGCTCCGCTAGCAGTTAAAAGTCCAACCAAAGTATTTGTATCCATTTGATTCAACTTCATCTTTAATACCTTTGGTGCCAATCTCGGATTCTGAATCATAAAAATGAGTTCTTTCTTCAAAAGATTATAATCCAATTCAGGTCGATCTATTCTTCTAAACAAATTTTGAAATTTACCTTCTAGTTTGTTCATGTATTCATCCTTTTTTGATGCAAGAGTTTCCTTAACCTGCTCCTTCGTTTCTTCTAATTTGGGTTTAACTATTTCTTTAATTTTAGATGACCGCAATATGGAATTCAAAGCATCTTCCAATTTATCTGCAACATTCAAAGCTTCAGATCTACTTACCCCTTTTTGTTCAGCGACTGCAGTAGCGATGTCATTCTTATCAAATAACTTCCCTTGACTCTTTATTTTTGCAACATCTACATCGTGACTAAATATTTCATCGATCTCTGCTCTCACAATTTCTGGATCAGTGTCAATTGGATTTCTATCCATAACATAATGTTCCATCTCATCTTTTATTTTGGGCAGGTACTCTTCTTTAAATTTAGGAATATATTCTTCCTTAACTTTTGGTAAAACTTCTTCCTTTACATATTCTGAAGCTTTAGATCCAAGCCCCCCTGCCTGTCTGGAAACTCCTGACAATCCTACTCCTGAAAGCGCGCTTTCAAATATTTTATCTAAACTGGATACATCAGTTCTACTGAAAGCAGGCTCCTTCTCAGCTACTTTAATAAATAGTTCCCTGATGTCAGGAGAAACACTACCTTTTTGCTCTATTTTTATCTCATTTAATAGTTCAGCAAGTTCTCTCCTAAACTGATGGGTATCAAACTTTGGTCTTATCTTTTCAATGACATTATCAAACTTCGCACTCATTCCAGGATCTTCCACTAATTGATATACTTCCTCTTTAATTTTCTCAACTACATTACTGTCTCTTTCACTCTGAGACTCATGGCTGGAAAATATTGATCCTGCACCTGAAATTCCTGATTTTATAGCATTGATTGCAGCTCCCCAAACACCACTGATAATGGAACCAAGTGCTCGACTCTCAAGATAAATCATAGTCATACTGAATACAGCCCAAATTACAAGGCCTAGAGTAAAACCTATAGCGTTACTTTCTATCAGTGACAATTTAACAGCTAACATACAAGCGAGAAATAGAGATATAGCCCCTGTGACCAATGTCCATCCGCCTGCCAAAGACATAAATTTGGATGCTACATTTTTAGACTCTTTTTTTTCATCTGGTTCTTCTTCGCTATATCTTTCTCTTTTATTATCTAAATAAGTATTACGCAGAAACCTTTCTGTTTTCTGTTTGATATTACCAATTGATGTGATACCTAATGCTACTGATAAATTTGTCAGTATAAACTGGAAACCCAGTGCCATTAACACTCCTGCCACAATAGTTACAAGAAAGTTTGGATTAGTTATCATTTCTGAATCCAGCAAAGATGAATTGGGACCCAGATCAGATTGGCCATATGTATTTATTGCCAGGACAATTCCAGCTAAAAGTGAAATTAATCCTATAATAGTCTTTTTCATAAATTTTATTATTCAAGTAAATAATATGTCTACTTCAAAACTGCTGTCTTTTTAATATCGTTCGCATATTTATTGAACAAGAGATAACAATTAATCTGTTTTGTATTAGAAAGATGATCTTTTTAAAAAAAATAGAGTCATACTATAATTTTTATATAACATAATAGTGTACCAAGTTCATAAACATTTGTAAAATTAAAATTCATCACATCTAACTTAATTTTTAGCAAACATGTAACAAGCTTTAAGGTTAGTCTAATCTTGATTCTCAACATGATTAAGCATGAAAAAAGAAGATGTGCACCTGTACGATTGGAAAAGAATTTTAATCGGAGAAGCACCCTGGTCCTTTATGCTCGAAGTGTTTATCCGAACAATTATTATTTATATATTTTTAATTATTGCCATGAGAATAATGGGAAAAAGGATGTCTGCTCAACTTTCTATTTTTGAACTTGCAATTGTAGTAATGTTAGGAGCAATTATATCTATACCTATGCAAGTTCCTGACTATGGATTATTAGTAGGTATATTCATCCTTATTATCGCAGTCTTTCTGCACAGACTCATAAATATTATTTCTCTGAAGAATCCATTTTTTGAAAAGCTTACGCAAGGAGAATCATCTACAATTCTGAAAAATGGAGAATTGCAACTAGGGGAAATGAAAAAAGTTTCCTTGTCAAGGGAAAACTTATTTGCCAATTTGAGAAGTAAAAATGTGCAACATCTCGGACAAATAAGCAGAATATATTTAGAACCTACAGGCAACATAAGTATTTTTAAATTCAAGGATATCCATCCTGGATTATCAATTATGCCAGATAGTGACATTGATTTAAAAGGGCATAGCAATATATCGAGCAATTATTTTGCATGTATTAGCTGTGGCAGAGTTGAACAAGGAAAAATATTCTCTAACCAAAAATGTATCAATTGTGGAAGTAAACAGTGGACTGAAGCAATACAATAAATGAAGCCTGAAGAAATTCATTTATACGATTATATCCGAATCCTTTTTGGTGATGTACCCTATGAATATTTTATTGAAGCTTTAGTTAGAATTCTTTTTACATTTACGATCCTGATAATTTCCCTCAGACTAATGGGAAGAAGAATGGCAGCTATGCTGGATATGCATGAACTTTCCGGTCTTGTAGCTCTCGCTGCTGGAATTGGTGTCCCCTTAGGATCACCTGACAGAGGATTATTACCAACAGCAATAATTGCGACAATAGTAATTTGCATGCAAAGATTAATTTTTTCCATCGGTTTTAAAAACAAAAAAATAGAGTTGCTTTTGCACGGAGATATGTCCCTTTTAATTGAAGACGGCACAATAAACCTTACAAATTTAAAGAAGACACTTATTTCAAGAAATCGGATATATGCACAATTAAGATCATTCGGAATCAAAAATATGGGAGAAGTTCAAAGGCTTTATATTGAAAACAATGGTGGCTTTACTCTGATGAAGAATGATGGGCGTTCCCCTGGCCTGTCTATCATACCTAAATATGATATACAATTTGAACAATCAGAAATGAAGCATATTAAAGACACATGTTCTTGTACAATTTGCGGATATACTCGGAAATTAAATGAAGGTTTCGAAAAATGTAACAATTGTGGAAATAATGATTGGGAAGAATCAGTTGTTGAAAATAATCAGGAAAACTTCTGATTTAACCCTCTCTTAAAAAGTTCTCTTTGACAAATACTCACCGAATATTCTTATTGCACATTCTGCAAAATACCTTTGTACTTCATCCCTTTCCTTTAATTCGTATTCTATTTTTTCATGATGAACTTCAGAGATTTCTTCATTGGAAATCCTAGCAATAGATATGTATGCTATAGGCTTATCAGAATCGTTGTTTTCATCAGGCCCCACATAACCTGTCACCGCAATGGAAAAATCACTCATAAATAGTTTTAACGCTCCTATAGCCAATTCCCTGGCTACTTTATCAGAAACACTATTACATTTGATTGCATGGATAGGTTCTACTCCCAGATGCCTGACTTTTTGCCCTATGTTATAAGTTGTTATACCTCCCTGATAAAAATCAATAGCCATTGAAACAGATGCTAAAAGCGCTTGGATATTTCCGCCAGTCACACTTTCCGCAACTGAAACGGTCTGGTTATTGGAGATTAAAATGTCTTTTATCAAATCAAGATCTGAATGTATGGAGCTCATAATACAAAAACTAACGTTTCAATCCTTATATAATAATTTCACACAAGACGTATTGTTTGCGAAGTCGATTAAAGAATAAAAATTGCTTTCTAAAAAATATAGAAACACTATAATTTCTTACTTAAATCTGCAGAAATACAGTTGATAATTGTCTTGATTTATGAATTAGAATTCATTACCTAATTCAAGTTAAGTCTAAATGAAATTCTAAGTTATTCACTTCCATATTGTTTGCTAATAAAGCACATCTTGTCCAAGAGGCAATCTGAAACGAAGTAATATAAGGCTTTGTTCTAACTGGAAGGGATTTAATAAAATATTTTATAAATAGAAACATATGGCAAATGATAAAAAAAATGTATTGATTACTGGAGGAACCAGTGGGATCGGGCTCGAACTGGCAAAGTTATTTGCTCAGGAAGGTTTCGACCTTGTCCTAGTTGCCAGGGACTTTTCAGAACTCCAGGCAATTTCAGTAGAATTTCACCATCAATTTGGCATTCAAGTAATCACTATTGAAAAAGATTTATCAAAAAAAGACGCACCATTTGAAGTCTGTGAAGAAATAAGATCTAAAAACATCCAAATTGATATATTGGTAAACAATGCAGGACAAGGTGCTTATGGAAAGTTTTCTGAGACAGATATAAATCGCGAATTGGAAATCATTCAATTGAATATCGCTGCATACGTTGTACTGACAAAGTACTTCCTAAAAGATATGCTTTCAAGAAATGAAGGAAGGATATTAAATGTTGCCTCAATTGCAGGAAAAATGCCCGGTCCATGGCAATCTGTATACCATGGAACTAAAGCATTTGTTCTTTCCTGGACAGAGGCAATACAACAGGAAATTAAAGATACGAATATAACAATCACATCTCTTCTGCCAGGTGCTACAGCAACTGACTTCTTTCATAAAGCGGATATGGAGGAAGCAACATTGGTACAGAAAGGAGATTTAGCTGATCCGGAACAGGTAGCAAAAGATGGATATAAAGCATTGATGTCAGGAGAACTAAAAGTAGTTTCAGGTTGGAAAAATAAAGCACAAGTAGTCATGAGTGGCATTCTTCCTGATAAAGCTGTTGCAGCAATGTCAGAAAAGCAAAACAAACCTGCTGAATAAAATTCAATGTCCTGCACTGGCAGACAAAACTATTGCAGGACTTTTTAAATTTAAACAGTTCACTTGTAGGAAATTTATCTGTAAAATAAATTAGGTAATAAATGAACTATTATGAGTAGAATATAATAGTTCATATTTAACATTTTTTTTCTTAAAGATTTCCTGTTTGTATATTCTTGACTGATTGTAGATTTCAATATTTCCAGATTTACTTTTTCTTCGGCTTTGATTTTTTTGCAGCCGTTCAATTAACAGAGATGTCATAAATCATCCCGTTTACCGAAACCTTCTCTGAAAAGTGATTGTTCCTTAACAAGCCCTTTAATAAGACTGAATAACTATTTTAATAAAAGATTACGAACGTTTTATTTATACGAATTGTATAAACGTAATCACAACTCAAATAAGAATGAATTTAACTCCATCAGAAGCTCCTCTTACTGAACATCAGGTAAAAAAAGGATTAAACCTGATCGTGAAAGACGGTCTCATGGCAGAAGCAATGGCAACCTTTACAGGTGGTGCGTTTTTAGTATCTTATGCATTAAAGTTGGGAGCATCAAATTTTCAGATTGGATTGCTGGCTTCGATGCCTACTTTAACAAATCTTTTCCAATTACTGGCAATTTATTTGATATACCTGATTGGAAACAGGAGAAAACTTTCAGTAGCAACTTCTTTGTTTGCAAGGCTTCCATTGTTATTTATAAGTCTTATTCCATTTCTATTTTCACCATCTACAGGATTATCTCTCTTGATTCTGTTTCTTTCCTTTCATTATATATTAGGAGCAATAAGCGGCTGTAGCTGGAATTCATGGATGAAAGACCTTGTACCTGAAGATCAACTTGGAACTTATTTTTCAAACAGAAGCCGGCTTATACAAATGTTAAATGTGGCGTTGAGCCTGGCTTGTGCTTTCTTCCTGGATTTTATAAAATCAAAGTTTCCTCAATGGGAAATGAACACATATTCAATTATGTTTTTTCTTGGCGGTCTGGCAGGATTATATGGGGTTTATATCGTATCAAAAGTTCCTGAACCTAAATTAGCAGCTATCAAGACAAATGTATTTAGACTTTTCAAAACTCCATTCAAAGAGAAAAACTTTAGAAATCTTTTAATATTTAATTCATTCTGGGCTTTTGCTGTAAACCTTGCAGCCCCCTTCTTCAGTGTATATCTTCTGAAGATGTTGAATTTACCATTATCTTATGTTATCGGTTTTTCTATTCTTAGTCAGGCAACAAACATTCTCTTTATAAGAGTTTGGGGAAAATACTCTGACAAATACAGCAATAAAACCATACTCAGAATATGCGGTCCAATATATCTGTGTTGCATATTTGCATTTACATTCACAACGATGCCTCATGCACATGGTCTCACACTACCATTGCTTGTTCTGATTTATATGTTTAATGGAATTTCGGTTGCAGGAATAAATCTTTCCCTAACAAACATAGGAATGAAGCTTGCCCCTAAAGAGGGAGAAGCAACAGCATTCCTGACAATAAGAGGTCTGACAAATGCATTCTTTGCAGGAATTGCACCTATCATTGGTGGGTATTTTGTAGACTTCTTTTCAAAAAGAGAATTGTCGTTCAACTTTGAATGGAAAGCACCAGACGGTGATTTCGTCTTACATACATTAAATATTCAAACCTGGGACTTCTTCTTCTTGTTTGCATTCTTATTGGGTATAGTTGCATTATACAGACTATCCTATGTGAAAGAAAAAGGCGATGTACATCAGAAAGTTGTAATAAATGAAATATCCTCAAGCTTCAGAAAGGAATTAAAAAGTAATGCTATGTTCCAGGGAATCAAAAGCATGTTTTATATACCATTTTCATTTTTCTCAATACTTAAGAGAAAGAGAAGAATTTATAAATACAAAGTAAAGAAGAAAGCAACCAGCGGCGTTTCAAAATTGGTTTCTATCTCTGAAAGCCCAAAAGGACATCATTCCAAAGAAAGTAAATTAATAAAAGCTTAACTGAAAATCTCTTTAATCAGGTTTGCACCAATATTGTAAGATTAGGCTCCCGGGATGGTTTAATCAGCTGCTTAACTGCTGACAAAATCACTTCGGGAGTTATCTCTTTCGGTTTATTAACAAAAGACTTTTTATAAGCATAACTAATTATAGTATTTTTGCTTTGCGTATCAAGAGGAACATCAAATGGTAAAACCTCGTGAGGAACACACCATGGAGCATGTTGAGGATTAGTAAGTGCATACAGAACAACAACAGGTGTCTGAGTTGCAGCTGCAATATGCACGCTCCCTGTATTATTCGACACTACAACTTTAGCTTTTTTAATTAAGGAAATAAACTCTCCCAGATTTAATTCTCCTGCTAAATTAAAAACTTTATTATTAGTCTTATTTTCTATAACTTCTGCCAGGTTTCTTTCCTCCTTATTACCTGTCACCACTACTGGCAATCCTAATGAGTTTATCATTAAAAGGGTAGCTTCAGAAAATTTCTCCAGACAGAACATTCTCTTTTCTTCACTGGCTCCGGGGTGTATAACAATATATTCATTTTCCATAATCCCCTTTCTCTTCATTAGTTCTGTCAGGTTTGTATCATAATATTCAGGAAGACAAATATTCAATTCTTTATTTGTGGTAAAACTTCCCGTATATCCTACCAAATCCAGCTGTCTTGTAACTTCATGTTTTATTTCTGTAAGAGGCTCTGTTTCCGGTACCCAGTCAGAAATGAGTTTATAAGGATTTTCACGACAATACCCTAATACTCTTGGAATTCCTGCCAGATGGCATAGCATAGCTGCTGGCAAAGGATTCTGACTATATACTGTAAAAATTATTGCACCATCATACTTTTCGTTTCTCAAGAATTCAATCATTTCTAAAGTTTGCATAGTAGAGATTTCACCTATATTTTTAACCCAAGGTGTGTCGAATACTATGATGCGGTCAATAGTAGGAATAAATTGCGCAATTGCTTTTCCTGAAGAAGAAGTTAGTAAAGTAATTTTTCTCTCCGGAAAACCTTCTTTTAAAGCTTTAAAAGCTGGGGTTGTCATAAGGACATCCCCCATGTTATCCAGACGAATGCACAGTATATTCCTAATATTCTGCCAATCTTTAAAATTTTCCATTTGATTCTATTTACGCATTTATCATACATTTATACAGCTTTAGAAGAAGGGCTGGAATCTTTAATTTTATTTATAATATTCGTTGTCGATTTATCTTCAATAAAACCTACGACCCTCACTTCTCCTCCAAACTCATTTACAATACTTGCTTCAGGAATGATTTTTGTCTTATAATCTCCACCTTTGACAAAAAAATCAGGTTTTATTGCCTGAATTATTTTTGAAGGTGAATCTTCTTCAAAAGATATTATAAAGTCAATTGTTGCTAAACCTGACAATACACTGATTCGATCTTCCAGACTATTTATCGGACGATCCTCCCCTTTAAGTCTTTTAATACTTATATCACTATTTAAGCCTACAATTAATATATCACCGAAACTCTTCGCCTGATTTAAAAGATCTATGTGTCCCTTGTGAAGAATATCAAAGCAGCCATTAGTAAAAACAATTTTTTTTCCGCTTACTCTGAATTTTTCAATTTTGCCAACAAGGCTTAACAACGAATTGAAATATTTTGGATTTCCACTAAAATAGCCTTTCAGTTCCTCAGCGCTGCAGCTACATGTTCCTTCTTTCTGAACAACAATTGATGCTGCAGCTGAGGCAATTTCCAAGGCTGCTTTGGCATCATTTTTACAACACAAAGAAAGTGCGAATGCACTTATAAATGTATCTCCTGCGCCTATGGCATTTCTATTGTCTCCAGGTATAGCTTTAATCCAAAAAGGTTCTTTACCTTTTTCAAATAAGAAAGATCCATCTGCATCCATTGTAGATATTACAACTTCAGCACCTGTAACTTCAAGCAATTTTTCACCTTTGACAGATACCTGTTTAATTCTGGCATTGTTAGTTATTTTAGAAAGATTTAAAAGGGTTACAGTCTCTTCATAATTTGGCTTTACAGCCTTAGGCTGTATGGATTTAAATTTTTTTAAATCTTTTGAGTCTATGACGAATATTTTTTCTTTTTCTGACTTTAGTTTCCTTAGATGCTTTATAACTGATTCAGTTAAAATTCCATACCCATAGTCAGAAAGTATAACAGCGTCAACACTATGATAAATCTTTTTTATTCTATCATATAATACTGATTCGGTTTCCGAAGAAATAGAATCTGTATTTCCTTCGTCAATTCTTAGAAGTATCGAGGATGATGCGGTGACTCTCCTTTTTGATAAAGTACTTCTATTTTTTTCCTGGATAATATAATCGGTATTAATCTTATTACTTTTAAGTACATCGATAAGCTCTTTACCATCATTATCTTTACCGAGCACTGTAATAAAAATTACCTCAGCACCTAATGCTGAACAATTTATTGCTGTATTGGCAGCTCCGCCGCATTCGTGAATTTGCTCTTCAACATTAATAATAGGAACCGGAGCTTCCCTGCTAAGACGCTCAGAATAACCTTTTATATATGTATCGAGAATGGCATCTCCAACGATCAATATTTTTTTACCCTCAAAATTCCCTATCAAATTATAGTATTGATTATTCATACCTTAAGCTTTCTGTTTAAATCAACAATACTTTCCAATGCATCTTTCAAATTCTCAGCAACAAAGTCTGGTCTCCTATATGGACCTAACAGCCATTCTGTTTCATTCCCATTGTTTATGAGTATCGTTTTACAACCGGCCCTGCTACCTGCTTCCACATCATTAAGAATATCTCCTATCATCCATGAATTGGATAAATTTATATCATGAATGTTGGCCGCTGTTAATATCATGCCTTCTTTAGGCTTTCTGCAACTACAGTCTCTTCGGTATTCAGGGTGAGTACTACCTGGATGATGAGGACAATAATAATAACCATCTAACCGGATTGAAAATCGATTTAAATAGGTGAATAAATATTCACCTACATTTTTAACTTCTTCTTCTTTGCAATATCCCAGGCCAACTCCAGACTGATTGGTAACCACTATAATTTTAAACCCCATGTCCTGTAATTCTTTTAGCCCCTTAAACGCATTTTCAAAAACAACAATTTTTTTTGTATCCACATTGTAGGGAATGTCTTTTATCAGTGTCCCATCTTTGTCAAGAAATATTGCCCTTTCCATACCAGTATGTTATTAAGGCCATGAAGTTTCACGCATTGGAATAACCATTACTTCAGGAATAACAGATCCTTCAGGCTGCATCAAAACATGTCTTACAGTAAATGCAACGTTTTTCGGATCTTGTAACAGGTTAGGATCTACATCAGGGAAGCGTTCAAGAATAAAAGGTGTCTGCATACCTCCAGCTACAACAGCAGTAACTTTTAGATTGTCTTTTCTTGCTTCGACATGCAAGGCATGACTAAAACCTAAAAGTCCCCATTTACTTGCATGGTAAGCTGATGCGTTTGCCCAGGTTCTCTTTGCTGCTGTTGATACGATATTTACAATATGCCCTTTACCATTTTTTAGCAAATGAGGATAAGAAGCCTTTGCAACATTAAAAGGTCCGGAAAGGTTTACCTTGATTACCCGATTCCATTCTTCATAAGTCAGCTCGTCTACTGATTTGGTATAGTCAACACCAGCATTATTAATGACAACATCCAGCTTCCCATGATCCTTAATAATTGCAGCAATTACATGCTCCACATTTTCCTGATCACCGACATCCATTTTATAGTCACATGCTCTTCCTCCCGAGCTATTGATTTCGTTTACAATTTTTTTAAGATTATCCTGGTTTATATCAACGGGGATAATAATTGCATCATCAATGGCTAACATCTTACCTATTGCCGCTCCCAGCCCCTGACCCCCTCCAGTTACGAGAATTACTTTATCCTTTAGCATAACTTTAAATTTGATTTAATTTCTTTTCTTTTAATGTTTTTGATTTCCCAATGTTCCCCCAAAATTCGCTTATAGAATTTTGAATTTTTCCGAAACGGCTAAACTGTGCCCCAAGTATTTCTTCATAGATTTCAGATACCATTTTGCCTACCCGATCCCACGTGAATAATGTATTTACTCTTTTTACAGAGTTGAAGCAAAACCTTTTCATCAACCCCTTATCTGATGAAAGGTCATACAACCTTTTACCCAGTAGTTCAGGATCGTTGGGTGGAACAAGAAATCCTGTTTCGCCATGTTCTACGCTGTATTTGATCCCTCCCACATTAGATCCTATTACAGGTGTCCCGCATGCCATAGACTCCAATGGTGTAATGCCAAATGGTTCATACCACGGCGTAGTTACAAAAACATCTGCAGCGTTATAATAATGTTTTAATACTTCCCTTTTCTTTCTTCCGGTAAAGAAAACATTTGAAAGAACATTCTCATTTCTTGCCAAATCCATAAGTCTTGATATTTCAGGAGTTTTAGAAGGATCAGGATCATCTGATTCCCCTCCGACAATAACCAATCTTACAGGATCATCCTTTAGCTTCAACAACTCTTTCAAACCAAGCACAACATTATCTATGCCTTTCCGTTTTACCAGCCTTCCCAATTGCAGAATTAAAAACTCTGAAGGATTAAAACCCAGCTTTAACTTTGATTGATATTTGTCAATAGGAAAGAATTCTGCTTTATCAAAACCACATGGTACGATACGAACTTTATCAGTATCTGCCATATAATGAATAACCAAGTCTTCCATATCCTGGGGACATTCGGCTATAATAATATCTGCATCCTTAGCTACCTGTTCTTCAATACTGAAGCGCTCATCAGGAAATCCATCATCTTTCCCCTGATACAATCTTCTGATTCTTCCCAATGCATGAAAAGTAATAACAAATGGAATTGAAAGTATATTTTTGATTAATGAGGCAACATATCCGGACATCCAGAAATGAGCGTGTATCAATTCATAGTTGATTTTATTTGAATCAATAAAATGAATCATTCCTGATGCAAATTCATCCATATAGACAAAGATATTCTCCTTAGGAAGAATTACTTTGGGCCCTGCTTTTATATGTACTATTCTAACACCTGGTTCCATCAAAATTACCTGACCTGTATCTGCATTGTCCCACCTTGTAAAAATATCAACTTCGTAGCCATACTGAACAAGTTTTGATGCAAGTCTTGAAACATAAACATTTTGTCCTCCACTATCTACCCCCCCTATTAAAGCAAGAGGAGAAGCGTGCTCACTTATAAATGCTACTTTTCTTTTCATAACTTTAAACCTCGATCTCCTCTCTGTTTTTCAATACTGCATTAAAAGTATCAAGCCAGTCAAGCTTAAATCTCTCTATACTAAATTTAGATAAAGCAATAGACTTTGCTCCATCCCCAAGTAATTTGGCTTTCTGAGGATCATTCAACAAAGATTTCATTTTGGCAATAAGGAAATCTACATCCGTATGAATATATCCAGATATATCGTTTACAATAGTTACAGGCATTTCAGTGCTTGCCAATCCAATGATCGGAATCCCAACCATCATTGCTTCACAAACAGAAAGCCCCAGACTGGTATATCTTATTGGATTAAAAAAGAACCGATATTGAGATATGAAAGATGCAACTTCCGTATTTTTAATCTCGCCAAGTCCGCCTACTTCGTGAGATCCCATACCTATGATATCTATCGGAACTTCATTTCTGACCTTATGAAATATGTCAAGCCCCAATCTTCTTCCTCTTTTCACAATGCCGTTTATTACAACTATACCCTTGTCAAGTTCTCCACTGTAACTTACATGAGGAGGTACAAGCACACCATGCTCAATTACCTTAGAAGGTGTTCTGTTATTATCCCACATAAGATTGTTGTAGTGAGTTACATGAACCAGCAGCATCTGAGGATCATCTACGATATGTTTGGTATCCGTAGGTACATCTCTTGGTGGATCATGCTCAAGATATATCTTAGGTAAAGCACGTTGTTCCGGGCTTAAAATTTCGTGCTGATCCTGTAGGTAACTCTTCTTTGATTGAAAAAGAATTATATCAAAGTCCATTTCTTTTACCTTTTCAACAGGAACATTATGAACGTTACTTCCCCAAGGAAACGAATCAGTTTTTCCACCATAACCTTCTTCTCCACCAGGTTTTACAGGAAGATAAAATTCTGCATTTGACTGAGTAAGGTAATACAGATAACTTCCATGAATATGCCATGTAAATATTTTTAAAGGCTTTCCTTTATTTATCGTCATACTTATATATTTTAATCGATCCCACTTCCAACCAAATTGTATTTCTATGACATAAGTATATCTTCTGTTCTTTTTAATACATATCTAAAATTCTTTGCTTGATGAGGCAAAATAATTTGATGAATCTTTTTGTTAAGAGGAGCCCATCTTTTTGGATCTGAGTTAAGAAATATCACAAGACTTTTGGTTCTGGTTGCAGATGCAAGATGTGAAACTCCAGTATCATTAGAGAATAGTAATTTTGCATTTCTGATCAAAGAAGTGAGAACTCCAAGACATGTTTTCTCAACCAAGTCTATAGGCCTGTATTTCATAAGGCCCTTAACTTCCATGGCTATCTTTTTCTCTTCTTTGGTTCCTGTCAGCACTACTTTGTATCCTTTTTTAGAAATCATATCTCCAATGTTTGCAAAATTTTCAGGCTTCCATCTTCTGGTAGTATCTCTTGAACCCGGATGCAGAACTACATAATCCCCAGGATTTAATTTATACTTTTCAACCAGATTATTGAATAAAATATTTTCATCCTCTTTAAGAGGAAATTCCAACATCTTACCATTTGCCTTAATTCCCAGGAACTTCATTAGAGAAAGATGTCTATCTATCTCCGACAACCCTTCAGGATATTCCATATACAATTCATTATTTGGACAATAATCTCCTGACTTAAAATATCCTGCTGTCCTCTTCGCTCCAAACATCTCCACCATCGGATTTACAATTGATCCATTACCTTGCATCTGAATGATCAGATCAAATTCAGATGTAAGGACCTTATCAGCAAATTTTATAAATTCAACAGGTTTATATTCTTGTTCTGGTAACCCGGGGAAACCTGGAAAATTAATAAATCCTGAAAAGTACATTGGATATCTGTCGACAAAAGCTTTAGCCCAAGGCAGGCCGATTAATGTAATTTCTGAATCAGGGAGATATTTCTTTAATGCTCTTACTGCAGGTATTGCACATAACATATCTCCCAACTGCAGTGCTCTGAAAATTGCTATTCTCTTTGGATTCAGTCCCCTCAAATCTCTCATGCTTGTATTCCTCTCTATTGTTTCAATTATTTAATCAGATCATTTGTTATTTCTAAGGAAGAACAAGGGTGTACTAAACAAAAAGAGATAGAATAGAAATATGATATACTGCCTTTGAAGATTTTAAATACTTAAGTATTTATCGTGTTAATGTCATTGCTGCTTTGTAAACTTCTTCCACTGATATAGATTCTATGAATGATTGTTGATGTTGACACTTTTCAGTATGAGGTTCAAAGGGATAAGGATCAACAGGAGCTATGCCACAAACAGAACACTTAATATCCCACCCTATAACAGGTCTATGTTTCTCTCTTGTAAGTGGTGCCCAGTTGATAAGGTTCGGAGCCCAGTACAATCCTACCGTTTTTGCTTGTGCAGCTATAGCTACATGAAGGGCTCCTGTATCTATAGAAATAACAAGAGAAGATATATTATATAAAGCAGCAAGCCCTCCTATTGAAAACTTGCCAGAAGAATTATAAATATCAATACCAGACATATTAACAATCTCGTCATTGTATTTCTTATCTTCTTCGGAGCCTGTCAGTATTACGATGAAACCAGAATTAACAAGAAGTTTGCTCAGATCAGAGAACTTCTCTTTTGTCCACATTCTTCGTATATCTTTCCCACATGTGTGAATAGCAATAAACCTGTTTTTGATATTATTTGCATTTAAAAAATCTTTAGCCTCTGAATAATCTCTCTGAAACAGATTGATTTTAGGCGGAGATAGATATAACGGAGCACCAGCCAGAGAAGCTACCTCCAGATATCTGATAAGTTCTGATTGATAGTAATGAAAGCTAAGGCTACAATCTGGTTGATCAGAATCCTCACAACTTAAACCAATTGTATATTTTGAATTTAACCTCTTCAAGAATGGAATAGCAGCGTTTCCCTTTCCTTGAAAACTAATAACCAAATCAAAATTTTCCTTTTTGATGGATGTAAAGAATGACTCTACTTCTATAGAATTCTCAGTCATTCCAGGTTCTTCCCTCAAACCGTTCATTACAGGAATGACAATAACACGGTTTATACACGTTCTCTTTAAACCGCCTTCATTTTTCTCTTCCAAAAAAAATTTGTGCCACTCCTTCCCCAATAAAATAATTTCAGCATTGGGAAAGAAATGGCTCAAAGATTGAATCGCAGGAAGTGTAACAATAAAATCTCCAAGAGCATTTGCCCTGAGAATTCCTATCTTTTTCACTTCCTTTTTATCAATACTCCCCGAAGGAAAACCGTACTTCACTATAGTTATTTTTATTTGACTTTTTCTTTAATCAATTTTTCTTTTTGATATAAACCAACAAGTTCCGCTTCTTCAATTATGTGTCTCTTCGCTAATTTAAGAACAGTCTCTTTATTAGACTCAGGAGCAATAGCCAGTACAATATCCAAGGCATATAGTTTAAATACATACCTGTGTATATTTTCCGGAGGACATGGACCTTCATAACCAAATGTATTGCCGTTACATAATCCCTCAATGGAACCAGGAGAAACCATTCCTTCCTCAAAACCATTAGAAGTTGCGGGTATATTAAAAACAAGCCAATGAACCCATGGAATGTTCCCCTCAGTGTCAGCATCTTCTACAGTTAAAACAAGGGTAGATGCATTTGATGGAATATCTATAAATTGCAAAGGTGGACTGATATTTGGGCCTTCACAAGTATACTTCTTTGGAATACTTACTCCATTTTTAAATTCTGAACTTAAAAGTTTCATAACTTCTCCCTTTTATATTAATCTTATAAAAAGAAAACATGGTAATAATGCTTATGTTATTTGTATTCAGTTTAGGCCTGAAGATGTGTTAGATCATTGAATTTTTCAATACAAAAAAAGGGAGAACGATATTTTACCACATATAACCCCATGTTACTATGATCAAAAAGATTCATATTGACAAGATCAAGCTCAAACAGAGTCGCTAAAAGAATCCTCATAATCCTGCCGTGAATACAGATAAGGATATAATCATCAGATAGATTGGACATTAAGCGTTCTACAAATGGTTTGATTCGCGCAGATACTTCAATTGGGCTCTCTCCTTCTGGCATCTTAATATCTATTTTACCTTCTTTCCATTCACGAGTCAATTTATTATAAGTACCGACAGGATCTGAACTAGAAGCTACTCCATCATATATACCATAACTGATTTCAACAAGTTGAGCACATGCTTCATGAGGAATTCCTTGCTTAATAAATAGTTCAACAGACTGAATACTTCTTTTAAGTGTTGAAGTATATAATTTTGTAAATGGAATATCTTTATAGGTTTCATAAAAGCATTTTGACTGCCAAAGCCCTTTGTCATTTAGCGGAAGGTCTACTCCTGAACCTTGCAAAATGTGACAAGCATTATTATCAGTCTCTCCATGCCTTACTATATATATAGTTTTCTCCTTCATGTTGTTACTTTCCCGTAAGTGAATTTGGAGCATCAACCGGCTTGGACTCCGGAGAGCCCTTTTGACGCAGGAATATTGAGAGTATTACAATTGAAAATACAGATATAAATTCACTCTGCCAGTTTTGAAAGGATTCAAACCATAATTGATTATTTGCAAGATATTCCACAAAGGTTTCCACAGGTCTGCCTAACAATTCCTGTTCTTTGTTATATTCGTTATGACTTCCTACTGCGTGCAGAAAAAAAGAAATAAGAAACAAAAAAAGAAATGCAAGTGTCAATGAGTTCTTATACCATTTAAGCCATATTCCTCCCTTTTTAACAGGCCATGGAGCTTCTGAATGAGCAACAGGCATTCGATCTACCTCTTCTTCTTTTGTCAAAGATTTAGATTCTGCTGATCCTTTTTGCTTTAGAAAAACAGTAAGCCATACATATGTTCCCATTTGTAGAAATTCACTTTCCCAATTCTCAAAAGTAGTTTGAATGAAATGACCTGATAAGAGATAAGAACTCAACCCCATTTCTTCCCCACCTAAATCAGCCAGTTCTTCATTATATTCCTTCCAGCCTGTAAGTATCTGACCTGTAATAAAAATTAGAAAAAACAGAAAGAGACAAATGGATAGACCGTTTCTTTTGATAAATGAGGCGTTTTCGTTTTTCATATCTTGGCAAATAAAAATTTAACAAAATTTAAACCTCATTTGTTTTGCTTAAGGAAGAGACACATAAGCCCTTTTCTTTTATAACCTCGTATATGCCCCATAAAATCAGGTGGAAATTTCTGATCCTTTTCATTTTCTCGTATTCAATTAAGGCGACAGCTCAGAAAAACCTAATTGATGTACCCACTTCAGAAATTGTGGAATATAAAAAAACATTCCTTCAAACACAGAGCAGCATCACTAACAGGAATATCTCAACTTCTATAATTGCAACTCTTGGATTAAAGAATAATTGGGAAACGGGATTAATGTTCAATCAACTGACGGTACACACAAGGTCCAATAGCAGAAAACTTAATATTGATAAAGAAGAGCCATCTCAAAATCCTGATGTCTTTTTGCATATACAAAAAATTTTCCGAATAAATGATTGGTATAAAGTGGTATTGGAAGTCGATCAGGAATAAGTATTAATAGTCTTTCTAAGCCATCATTTGTAAATTTTTCATTTTTAAATAACAGGTTTACAATTCCTGATACAAAAAATTTTGTGGTAATTGGGGCTTATTATGGCAATCAGGAATATATAGGACATAACAACAATATCGGAATGCTTCTGGGTTTGCAAAAAGTTCTTATTAAAGACAAATTGACTTTTATTGCAGATTATATTACAGGTCAAAACGCTGTAAGTGTAATTAATTCAGGATTACAAGTTAGTCTGAACGAAAATTGGAAAATAGCTTTAGCAGCAGAATTTCCTGCTCCTCATAGTGATAATCATCATGGCATGATCATCCAGTTTTCCAGACATTAATCTCATATACATTCATATAAACATTAAGGAAAAACAATTTAAAACCAGGATCTGTTTTTTCTAGTAATAATCGTAGATACAATTATGACAAAAAAACTTAAAAACCTGGAAGATCTTTTTGAATATGAACTTAAAGATCTATATAGTGCGGAAAGACAATTGATTCAGGCTTTACCAAAAATGGCCAAAGAAGCCAAGAACCCAACTTTAAAAGAAGCCTTTGAATCTCATCTTGAGGAAACTAAAGGACAAAAAGAAAGACTTGACAGGGTTTTCGCACTTCTAAATATAAAACATGGCAATACTAAATGCCTTGCAATGGAAGGTCTCATTGAAGAAGGAAAAGACTTGATTGACGAAGATGCCACTCCTGAAGTGAAAGACGCAGGCCTTATTGCTGCTGCTCAGAAAATAGAACATTACGAAATTTCCGGATATGGAACTGTAGTCCATTATGCTGAAAAACTTGGGCATAAAGAAATACATCAATTGCTTTCTGAAACATTGAATGAAGAAAAGAAAGCTGACACAAAGCTTAATGATTTAGCGAAGAAATCAGTCAATCAAAAAGCAATTGTATAATATACAATAATGCTAACATCCTAAAAAATGACCTTGAAATAAAACTCAAGGTCATTTTTTTGCCTTAACGTCAGATTAAAACAAGGCCAATTATGTTCCATATTAAAGTGGTACTATATAAACTTCGATTGTTATGTCAAATACAAATAGAAAACTGGGATTGGCAATGGTTGGACTGGGAAAATATAGTACCGGTCAGTTAATGCCTGCAATAGTTCAAAGCGAATCATTCAGATTGAGAGGTATTGTTACAGGCTCTGAAGAAAAAGCTCAGGAGTACTCCACCAAATATGACATACCAGAAAAAAACATATATAATTACGAAAATTTCGATTCAATAAAGGACAACCCAGATATTGATATTGTGTACATAGCATTGCCAAATTCAATGCATGAAGAATATGTGATAAGGGCAGCTTTAGCGGGCAAACATGTGATAACAGAAAAGCCTATGGCCACATCTGTAAAGCAATGTGAAAGAATGATCAATACATGTAAAAATGCTAATGTTCAATTATTTGTCGGATACAGGCTTCATTTTGAGCCTCACCACCTGGAAGCTATGAAGGTAGGACAAACCGAAGCAAAGGGCAAACTAAAGAAAATAATAGGAAGCTTTGGATTTAAGATAGAAGACAATGGTCAATGGAGGCTTCAAAAGGACCTTGCCGGAGGAGGCTCTCTGTTAGATGTAGGAATATATGTAATACAAGCTGCAAGGTATGTAGTTGGAAAAAATCCTATTGCAATCAAAAATGTAAAAATTGAGAATACCATTTTTGACCGACCAAGTGAAGTAGATGGTGATGTCACTTGGGAAATGGAGTTTCCTGATAATGTTATTGCTTTTTGCAGTTCAAGCTATACAAAAGAATCTGACAAATTATTTATAGAAGCAGAGAAAGGTTGGATTGAAATAAGTCCAGCTTATTACTATTATGGTTTGAAAGGCGCAACAGAACAAGGCACTCTCAAGATGGAAAGGATCAATCAGCAGAAAGCCCAGATGGAAGGAATTGCTGATACAATTATTAACGGCATTCATAACAGAGCTTCAGGGATAGAAGGGCTCATCGATGTTCAGATAATTGAAGCCATTTACAAATCAGCTAAAACAGGAGAAAAAGTAACACTGGAATATAATATTAAGGAATATATCCATGCCCGTTAGCTGTCTGTATAAATGCCAGATAAAAAAGGAAACACTTAGTCTCCTTTTTTATCTTATATTATGTCATATTAGATATCCCTTCTTGTTAAAGAAGTCTAATCAACTTTTTTATATACCTGACTTCTTTATGTTATTAATTGCATCAGAATCAGCGATACTCTTCATAAAGATATCAGCCAAATCTTTGTTCCAAAATAGACCGAGAATTGTCTGATCTTCACATTGAAGATATACACCATAGCTATCAATTTCTTCGCCTTCCACATCGGAACTTATGTCATCTACAGCTTTGTCAACAAAGAGTTCTCCTTTTTTACGTTCTACTCGATATTCAGAAACTTCACCAGTTCCTTTTTGAACTTCCTTTTTTTGATTCCATAGCTTAGTTATTTCATAATACTCATACTCAGCAATATAACAAACTTGATTTTGGAAAGAGTTCTTCTATATAAATCAACAGTTTATATTTTAAGATATTCCGGTGCATTAATTCTTCTATCAGGAATTGTAGTTTCAAGTTCCTGATGATAAACACCACTGGGAAAAACTCCGCAACCTCCATGCTTCTTCATCACCCTTAACTGAGCAAGTACATCTTCTCCACAATGATGAACAGGTAAATCTTTCCAGAAAGAAAACCCTCCTACGTCCCTCAATTTTCTTGTATCATACATTACACAACCTCCTACCCAGGCTATTTTATATGGTTTGGGAGATTCGGAATGAAACTTTTCATGTCTTTGAACATGCAATATATTTGCGGCATTATGCAATTGATATCTTAGCCATTCCTTTGTTCCTGGCTCAATAGTTTCGGGACTAACCTTTTCCTCCCATAATTCCATTGCTTGTTCATATGGTCTCTCATCATTCAGATATGAGAGTCCTATCACTGCATTTCCGGTAAAACCACATTGTTCTTTAATCAACACATCTTTTAAATTCTTTATGACATATGACTCTAATATAAGGTCATCGTCCAGATAGAGACAATATTCATTATTGGCATGATCAAGCAAAAATTGTCTTTGATGTGCAAGACCTCTCGTAGGTAAATTTTTAAGGATGGTTACAGAAGTTCCACGAGAACGATGTAAATTTATTACTGCCTGAAGTGATGTACTTTCCTCATTACAATTATCCTTAGATTGGTCTGAAATAATAATTTCGTATTCTTGTTCTGTTTGAAAAAAAAGGCTGGTCAAAAGTACTGCAAGTGCATCAGGTCTATGATATGTAGGGATCAGGATAGTAATCAGGTTCATGTATTTTAAAATTGTACCACTGCTCTAACCATGAGTACTATCAAAGGTTTTTTAGTATAAGAAATTGAAGAAATAATGTCTTATCTGAATGAAATCTACCAGCCCCCCGCTCGATCCAAAGGTCTCATAGTACCGTTAATACCATCTCTCGCCGGAATAACTGAAAAGTTCTCTTAATATTCCATTCTGAAAGTCCTTTGATAAGGTAACCGGTTACATTTTGCTGAGGATGTAGTTAAGGAAATTTGTTAACCTAATGATCAAGAGGATTGTTTACAGAAACTTTTTCCGGATAAGAGCCTGTTTTAATTTAGGATGGAAGTTTAAAATGATAATAGTATGATAGATCCTGATAAAAAAGTAGAAAAAGATAAGGCTAAGAATGCGAACCTTTATCAAAGCTCTCAGCATCCCCAGCACTTTGAAAATGAGGGAGGAGAATATATTGAAGCTGACCCTAATGAAAGGAAAAAAGATGAACCTACTAAAGGCGACGACAAAAAGTAAAGCCTATTTTAATAAAAAGAAAAGTGTATTAAAAAGAAGGCTAAGAGTAATTGTCTGAACATTATGGATACAGGTTTTATTAAAAAAGTATATTCTTATTTCAAGGATGAGGTGCCCAAAGTTGTAGTAATCACAGGAGCATCTGCAGGTCTGGGAAGAAGTATTGTGAGAGAATATGCAAAATTAGGTTGTTCCATAGCACTTCTGGCCAGAGGAGAAGACGGACTATTAGGAGCAAAGGAAGAAGTCGAGAACCTGGGGGGACAAGCTTTGATAAAACAAGTAGATGTTGCTGATGCTGCTAAAGTCGAAGAAGTCGCTGAGGAAATTGAGAATCAGCTAGGCCCTATAGATGTTTGGATAAATAATGCTATGGTCAGTGTTTTTTCACCAATAAGCGAAATGTTGCCTGAAGAATACAAGCGTGTTACAGAGGTAACATATCTTGGTCAGGTATATGGGACATTGGCTGCATTAAAACGCATGCGCAAAAGGAATAAAGGTTCAATTATTTTTGTAGGTTCCGCACTAGCTTACAGAGGTATACCACTACAATCCGCATACTGTGCTGCAAAGCACGCCATTGAAGGATTTTATGATGCTCTTAGGGCCGAATTGATCCATGATAAGAGCAAAATTAAGACATGCATGGTACAATTGCCTGCCATGAATACCACACAATTCGAACTGGTAAAAAGCCGTCTTCCCCATAAAGCCAAGCCAATGGGAAAGATATACCAGCCTGAGGTAGCTGCGAGAGCCATTGTATATGCTGCGAAGCATAACAGAAGAGAAATATATGTTGGCTATCCTACTGTTTATTCGATATTGGGAAACAAGATTGCCCCTTGGCTTGGAGATTATGTTCTTGCTAAAGAAGGTTATACAGGACAACAAACAGATATCAAAGAAAACCCTGAAAGATTAAATAATTTATATACTCCTGTCCCAGGCGATCATGGATCACACGGTTCTTTTGACAATGAGGCTGCATCTAAAAGCACAGAAGTCTGGCTTAGCATGAATAAAAGTAAAGTTTTTATAGGATTAGGAGTTATTACTACCATTGCCTGGATACTAAAATTGAAAATGAGCCGCACTCCTAAGTTAAAACAGCCTGTCCTGAACAATTTTGCAGTGTAGAAGTTTGTATGATGCACTTCAAGATTTTTTTATATGAATAACGACCATATTCTGGCAGAACCTCTTGTCTTAAATAACAGGACACAAAATGATGTCAAAGAAGATATTTTAGCTCCACTTACTAATAAAGCTCTAATCAACTGGCAGATAGCGTTCGCAATATCTGTTTTGATGATCCTGACCGGAGGTTATTGTCTTGCTATGACATGGTGGGATGGCGTGGGGATGTGGGGAGAAGACAAGACCATTAATTGGGCCTGGGATATTACAAATTTTGTCTGGTGGATAGGAATCGGTCATGCCGGCACTTTAATATCTGCCATACTCCTATTGTTTCGGGCTAAATGGAGAAACTCCATCAACAGAGCTGCTGAAGCAATGACCATCTGTGCTGTACTGTGCTCAGCTCTATTTATTGCCGCTCACCTCGGAAGACCATGGCTTTTGTACTATATAATACCTTATCCGAACAGACAGGAAATCTGGGTAAACTTTAATTCTCCACTTGTCTGGGATGCATTTGCAGTAACAACGTATCTAACTGTTTCTGTTGTTTATTGGTATTTTGGACTGATACCTGATCTTGCCTTACTTGCAAACAGAAGCAAGGGTATTGTTAAAAAGGTATATGATTTACTGAGCTTTGGCTGGAACAACAATATAGAGCTTTGGAGACGCTATGAGCCAATGATGCTTGTATTGGCAGGAATGGCAACGGCATTGGTTGTTTCAGTACATTCCGTTGTTTCAATGGACTTCTCCACAGGCATTGTTCCAGGATGGCATTCAACTATATTTCCACCTTATTTTGTTGCAGGAGCAATCCATTCAGGTTTTGCAATGGTACTCACTTTAATGATTCTAGTCAGGAAATTAATGAAACTGGAAAGTTACATTACAATATTGCATATAGAGAACATGAATAAAATAGTCCTCTTTATGGCAGGGCTAGTAGGGATTGCTTATTTGACAGAAGTTTTTACTGCCTTTTATTCAGGTAATGGCTTTGAGATCTATCAAATGCTATATAAGTTAATGGGTAATTATGCTAAGTATTATTTTATGATCAACTTGTTTAATTTTATACTCCCCCAATTATTATGGAAAAAAAGTTTAAGACGAAATATCTTATTTAGTTTTATTCTTTCCATTATTGTAAATGTTGGTATGTGGATGGAAAGATATGTGATAATCGTGGTCTCGCTATCAAGAGATTTTCTACCTTCTTCCTGGTCTGTATTCACACCTACAATTTACGATATCGGCGTCTTTATTTTCTCTCTCGGACTATTCTTTTTTATGTTCCTTTTATTTATCAGATACCTCCCTGTAATAAATATTTCGGAAGTGAGGGCCATGGTTTAACTTTTAAAATCATAATATAATCAAAGAATAAAATCTTTAACATATATCCGATAACCTGAAACTGATTTAGTTTATGAGTGATAAAGACAAAGACTTAAAGGGCAACGATGATAAGTTAAGCTTATACAGCTCTTTGTTCTTTAAGATAATGTTTAACAATGCAAAGGCTACATCTATAGTAATAATGGACACTGAAGGTGTTATTATAGATGTTAATGAGGCTTTTATCAGAACTTTTGGATATTCGAAAGAAGATTTAATTGATAAAAATTTTTCAATTCTCTTTATAGAAAAAGATAGAAATAATGCTGTCCCTCAGAAAGAATTATCAAGAACAATCAGAACAGGTTCTTCTCTTGACAATAATTATATCTTGCACAAGAATGGCTCTCAATTGTGGGTACATGGAGAAAACATCTATACAAAGGATGATAAGAACAGAACTTTTCTTATAAAACTTATACAGGATATTACTGAGCAAAAGGTATTGGAACATGAATTACAACAGAGAAACAGTGATTTAAAAAAGATAATAAATGATCGGAATAATTTTGTTTATACTGTTTCACATGATTTGATCACACCTATTAACAGTATAGAAGGATTAATCAAATACCTTGAATCTGTCATTAGTGATTCATCTGAATCAAAGTTTTTCATAGGAAAGATATACCATTTAATTGCGAGCTTCCGGAATAAAATCCGGGAACTGTCTTCCATTGCCCGAGAACAGGAGACTGAAAAGATACAAGTTGATGATATTAATATAGATGAGCTTTATGAAGAGGTATTAACAGATTTTAAAGATGATATAGAAAAAATTAAAATTGAATTTATAAAAAACTTTAACGATGCCCCAATCATAAGATTTTCAAAAAAGAATTTAAGAAGCATTTTAACCAACCTTTTATCTAATGCCATAAAATATAGATCACCTGACAAAAATTCTGCTGTTCATATTACTACAAAGAAAATGGAGGGTGCATATATTTTACTAAAGATAAGAGATAATGGTATAGGTATACCTAAAGAAGTCCAGGAGCACATATTTCAAATGTACAAACGAGGTCATCATCATGTGGAAGGATCAGGAATGGGAATGGCTATAATTAAAAGAATAGTAGAAAATGAAGGAGGAAAAGTAGAACTGGAAAGCACGCCTGGAGAAGGAACAACAGTCAAAGTGTATTTTCCGATTTGAAAAAGCTTTAATTTTTATACTTTATGCTTTATACTTTGATGTAAATTTTAAATATACTTCCCTTTCCTACTTCACTATCAATTTCAATTTTACCTCCATTATTATCAATAATCTTTTTTACAATATTCATACCCACTCCGGAACCCTCAATCTCTGGATTTAGTCTTTGGTATAACGCTCCAACTTTTTCCTTGTCTTCTTCTTTTATACCTAAACCATTATCCTTTACCTTTAATATAATATAGTTATTTATTTTCTCCGTACTTACAAATATTTCTGGCACTCTGTCTGTAGCTTTAAATTTTATTGCATTAGATAAAAGGTTATGCATGATGCTCCTTAGATTTTTTCTGGAAAATTTTATGGTGGGAGTCATTGAAAAGTCTGACGAAATAGAAGCTTCAGTTTTTTTAATCTCTTCTTTTAAATTAAACTTTACCTCTTCAAATAATTCTTCAAATTCAACAGGAACAAGTATTCCGCCCTCTTTTTCAATTTTAGCAATGGTCGAAAGGTCATTAATAGTACCCTTAAATTTATCGATGGATTCTCTCATCATTTGAACTGTTTCATAAGTTTCCGGAGGGGATCCAGCGTTATTCTCCATTACCGAAATTAAGCCTTCAATATTATTTATAGGTGCCTTCAAATCGTGAGAAGCAGTATAAACAAAAGTATCAAGATCCTTATTCACTTTATTTAACTGCTCATTTTTATCACTGAGATTTTCTTTCATTTTCTTTTCCTCAGTAACATCCTGAAAAACAATAAGGATCTTTTGCATTTTCTTCCCTTCCTCAATTATTTGTTGGGCGTTTAATTGAAAAAATTTTTGCCCATCAGGAAGAGTAAACTCTATTTCATAACCTTTAATTAAGGAACTTTCCGGAAGGATTTTTTCCAATAAATCCCTGAATTTATCAATATTTGAAGTAAAATATTCAATTTCAAAAAAAGACTTTTTATTGATCTCCTCTTGATTAGGATTGAAGAACTTATGAAATGAATTATTTGCCATTAGAATCTCCAGATTACTATCCAGAACGACTAAAGGGTTATCGATGGTTTCAAGGACACTTTCAGAAAACTTTTTTGAATGTTGAAGCGAATCTTCAAGCTGTTTCTGTTTATTGATGTCATAAATATATTTTATAAAATAAATCTCACCTCCATCATCGACAATTATGCTTTCACCCTGGCACCATATAAGACTTCCATCTTTATGAATAATATAATTATTATCTAAGCCAGAACCTTTTTCTTTTGCTGCCTCCAGTTCTTTCCAAGGTTTATTTGCCTTCAGATCTTCTTCCGAAAAGAGAATAGAAAAATTTTTACCAATAAGATCATCCGCACTATATCCCAATTGTTCCTCTATCCCATGGCTCATTTCCATAACTATACCATCTTTATCAAGAAGAAGTATACAAGCCAATCTTGAATTCTCAAGCATTGAATCCAGAAATGTAGATTTGTTTATGCGGATATTATTTGCGCTATGAGCTTTTGCCATATTTAAACGATCAGATATCTTATAATCAACACTTTTTATACAAATTATGCCTATTGATAACTACTGATAAGATATTCTGTTAAGAAACTCAGCATCTTTATAACAGAAGTGCACAATTTCTAAATAAATCCTCCTACCTTATGGCTTGATGCTTCACAAAGACATTTTCTCCTATCCGCCCTCTTTGATTAAAAAAATAAAAAATGCAAATTTATGTTCCAAACTACCTCTAACCCGTAATTTCTACAATCTGCAACAACAGGCAACTAACTGTAAAACAAACAACTAACCTGCCAAATGAAATTACAATTCATACAACCAAGACAAGAGCTAAAGCCCTATATTACAAAGATTTGGTTGTTTGAAAACAACAGCGGATTTATAAATCACGGGACATTGATTGCTCCAAATGCCAGAGCGAAAATTATTATCCCATACAAAAGTGAACTAACAACAACTGACAACAAAAAGACAGGCATTTGCAATGAAGGTGATATCTATTTTATCGGAATAAGAGATGTGCCGGTTACACTTGGAACTCCAAAGGGAGCAACTGGTTCAATCGGTATTGAATTGACTACGGACGGTGCCTACAAATTTATAAATGTCCCGATGTATCAACTTACCAACAATCTATTTTCCTTTTCAGATTTGTATGGAAAAGACTCAAAAGAGTTGTACCCAAAAATCACAGACGAAGATGACCCAAAATTAAAGGTCAATATCATTCAGGAATTCCTTATTAAGCAACTCTCTAAGGACACAAAAAACAATCTGTTAGTAAACTACTCAGTCGGTTTAATTTCGTCCCTGCATGGATTAACAACCATAAATGAGCTGGAGAAAAAGACAGGTTATTCAAAACGCTATCTGGATTTACTTTTTAAAAATTACCTGGGTATTTCGCCGAAAACACTAGCGACAATCTATCGTTTTCAACATTTCTACAAACATTTTTCAACGAATGAAATTAATTCCGATGACTTATATTACGATCAGTCACATCTTATAAAGGAGTTCAGACGCTATACGGGCTATTCCCCAAAACAATTTTCAAAATTCAACAATGATTTTGGGAAGCATTTTTAGGCTATTTCCCTTTTTTACAATTTTGCAGGATATCGTTTGATTTATTTTACCATCGAAAAATTTAGTCAAACAATCAGAATAACAATCCATGAGCAAAAAAATCAGTTCAGAAACCAATGCTATCAATTGGTTCGAAATTGCAGTGAAAGATATTTCCAGAGCAAAAAAATTCTATGAATTAATATTAGAAACAGAATTATCAGAAATGGAAATGATGGGTATGAAGATGGCTATGTTCCCATCTGATAGTAGTAATGGGAAAGTTGGAGGTGCATTAGTTCAAAGTGAGATGCACACACCAAGTGCTGCAGGTTCAGTAGTTTATCTTAATGGAAATCCTGATATTCAATTGGTACTAAACCGAATTGAAAAATCTGGAGGAAAAATTACAATGCCTAAAACCTTAATAGACGAACAAACGGGATATATGGCATTCTTCACAGATACTGAAGGAAACAATATCGGATTACATTCAAACAATTAAAAAAATCAAATTAGAATATAATGAAAGCAGTAGTTATCGGAGAATCATCAGGAGCTTCTATGGACGTGATCATGGCTGTTTATCCAAGACATAAAGTAGTTGTTGAAAAATACATCAATAGAGGCGACGTGATTGGTATTGGACCTTTTAGTGACAGGGGAAATATGGCCATTTTCAAAACGCGGGCAGCAGCAGAAGAGTTTGTAAAAGAAGACCCATTTATTCTTGAAGGACTTGTTAAATCTTTTGTCATCCGAAATTGGGATGACACTTTGCTTCCTTCTTAAGGGGTAAACATTGATCTAATCCTTGATGTCATTATTAGAATTTATACTCTATAAATAAAGAGAGACGCCATGCTGGCGTCTCTACAAATTCAATTTTAATTTTTAAAAGTCTTACAACTTATAACTTCATACTTAAAACTTTTTCCTATTGTCTTATCATTTTCTTTACAAGGAATGCATCTTCTTTGTTAAGCAAGTTGACATAGTATAAACCAGGCTTCAATGAGCTGGTGTTAATCATTATAGAATTCTCGCCTTTCCCTACTTTCAATTTCTCTTCAGAGATCATGATACCATTGTTATCATATACCCTCAAAGAACCATTAAAAGCAATATCAGCATTAAAGGTAAGTGTGGTTTGATCAGTTGCAGGATTTGGGCTGATATTTGCAGATTCTTTAATCGAAGTATGCTGATCTGCAATTCCTGTTACACTTTGAGTAGCAGTGAAACTACCCAACATTCCCATAGCTGCGTGAGGGGTGCACTCATAAGAATATTCTCCTTCAGTTTTAACAATGTAATCAAACTCATCGCCGCTTTTTGCAATGACAGCATCCCATGATTGTGCTGCCGCTGGAATACTTGTTGATGTAGTTGTATGAAATCCGCTTACCCATTTAAACCTAATTGTATCTCCAACAATTACATTTAAATTAATTGGTGCAAATTTATTGCCGCTTTGTCCAACTAGTACAACATGAATCGCTGCATTACTTGAAAAAATGACTAATGAAAATAAGAGAGCTGTAAATATTTTTTTCATGGTAAAATAATGTTTATAAGGTTATAGATTAAATACATCCTATGTAAAAGAAATATTTTAAAATTAATATTTTCCATGCTAATGATCCCAGAATCATTGACAATATAATTATATACATTTCTGTTAGCATCAATTAAAAGATAAATTTTCTTTATTCATGTCACCTACACTTAAATCAAGATAAAGTAACCCTCAAAATTAAAATATGTTTAAACATAAAACACATCTATTCCATCTTAAGCAGCCAGACTCACCGGATGAAAGCTTTCTAATTCATAATGTATCGCGCAAATGGTGGAGGTTTGAACTTTGAGGTCTTTGATAATATATTTTAAATAAATATTTTATCAGAGAGAAAATATATGGGCTAGGATCTTATACACAAAGTTTAGTGTAAGTGGATGGTTAAGTCAGTTCAATTCCAAAATAATTATTGAGATATGTAAATTATTCCTCAGACTCATATGAATTCTCAATAATCATTTTTTGAGCATTCAGTATTCCCTCATATTTACTAAAATATTCATCTTTATTTTGCTCATAAAACTTGGGATCTTTGCTATAATCATAAGACATTCGATCCCTCAGTCTTCTCAATTCAAATAAGAAAACGTCATAGCTTTTAGCTTTATCCTTTAGATCAAATAATCCTTCTATAGATGCCGTAAATGCTATGAATGCACTTATAAACAGTATTAAATTCGAAGAAGCCACTTCCAATTCCTCAGGCTTCTTCCAGCCTACAATAATTGTAATTGAAGCACTTCCGAAAAATGTCAAAACTCTGGAAAACTTATAGAAAGCTGCATATCTTCTTTTTTTGTTTCTGGTTTTATCAATCCACAATTGTACACTTTTATAGGTCCGGTCATTATTTAGCTCATTTGCTTTCATTTGTTTGAGTAGTTAATTTCCTTCGTTGAAATTGCTTCGGATTGGTTAAACTTACTTTTGCCGAATTCAATTAATTAGTACTCAATTATCTACAAAGAAGAATGTTTAGAACTTATGACTTAGAACTTTTTATACATTAAAAATTCTTCATTTCAATTGGTCTCAATGAGAAGCATTTCCGTCCCCTCCAGAAACTTCCCCACTTACCCAACTATAAGCCCGAACGCTAAAAACGGAGATTTTAAATCAGAGAAAATTGGATTATATTCATACCTTTTTAAGGTGTTGATAAAGGAGTTATGAGAGAAAAGGAAATAAAGTATTTTCTTTTTGATAAGAATCAGGAAATGGTAAATGCCTGGAAAGGATTCTTCGGAGAACAGTCTGATGTTGAAATTATCCTTGGTGATTTTAATTCGATCAAATGTGATACTATTGTGAGTCCCGCAAATTCATTCGGATTTATGGATGGAGGCATAGACTATGCTATTTCAGACAGACTGGGATGGGGACTACAAATCAAACTACAGCAAATAATTAAAGACCTTCCGGAAGGAGAATTATTAGTTGGGCAAGCATTGATATTGGACACTGAAGACAAAGACATTCCTTATTTAATATCAGCACCAACTATGAGGATACCTACAAACTTTAACATTGCGACATCTATAAATGCCTATTTAGCTATAAAAGCAACTTTAATAAAAGTTAAATCACATCACAAGATGAATAGGATCGCCATTCCCGGCTTTTGCACAGGAACTGGACGGATGAATAAATTGATAGCAGCCAAACAAATGTTTATGGCTTATAAGGAAATTGTATCGGGAGAAAGAATGGATTTCAAAGAATTTGGAGAAGCGCAAAAATATCATTTCGGATTAAATCCTGAAGGAATGATATGGATACATTGAAAGTGCTATATGCTCAACTATCGGACTTGAAATCTACCGAAAACTAAAATGTACCAACATATTTTTGAAAAGGTGAACTACGAAGAATTAAGTAAGGACAACAAAATAAAATCAATTGTACGACACCTTTCCGACAAGTTTGGAGGACAAAATTTTAAGATCAAAGACTATTGGGACGGGGATCTGTGCGCAATTGGAATGACAGACAATGAAGAAAAATATTTGATTTATGTTTCAGTTTTCGGTGATAATGACTTTTATGTGTCCCTTGAAAATTTAAGATCCGAGGATGATTCTGATTCACCTTATGAACCTGCTGGTGATTTTAATGACGTGACGTGAATCTAGAGTACCTTGAAAAAATCTTCGTTAGACATTTACGACTCTAAAACCAATCCTCACAGACTAACGTCTACTCCATGAAAACCTGCATTCTCTCCTTCTTTATTTTATTGACTGTTCAAAAAAAGCCTTCAACTATAATAATTGAAGGCTTTATTATCCAATTCAAACTCCAATGAATTACTGCAATTCTTCTATCTGTTCATTTTCATTCACGTCTTCAAGATAGTTGACGTTGGAAAAATTAAATCCGAATAGATTTAAAAAGTCTGATTTATAACCTTGTAAGTCACCAATTGATGGCAGAGTTTCGCTAGTAGCCTGCTCCCATAATTCAGCCACTTTATCCTGAACATCAGCTCTCATTTCCCAATCGTCTATTCTGATTCTCCCTTTATCATCAGTAGGTATTTCCAGTCCAGTATACAAACGTTCTCTGAACAAACGATCTATCTGCTCAATACATCCTTCATGGATCCCTTTTTCCTTCATTGTTTTGTACAGAAGCGAGATGTATAGAGGAATTACAGGAATAGCAGAACTCGCCTGAGTTACCAATGCTTTGTTCACAGAAACATATGCCTTTCCGTTTATCTTTTTTAACGTATCGGTTATTTTAAAAGCTGTCTGCTCAAGATGATCTTTGGCTTTTCCAATTGTTCCTTTGCGGTAAACCGGCTCGGTAAGTGCAGGTCCTATGTATGAGTATGCTACAGTTGTTGCATTGTCAGACAGTGCTCCCGCATTTAAAAGGGCATCCATCCACATTTGCCAGTCCTCGCCACCCATTACAGCTACAGTATTTTCAATATCTTCTTCAGTAGAAGGGTTTATAGAAATGCTGGAAACAACGCCAGTATGAAAGTCTACTGTTTTATTGGTATAATTTTGTCCTATAGGTTTTAGTACTGAGCGATGGGTAATCCCGGTTTTAGGGTTGGTTCTCACCGGAGAGGCCAAGCTGTATATTACAAGGTCGACTTTACCCAGATCCTTTTTTATAAGATCAATGGTTTTATTTTTGATATCATCTGAAAAAGCATCACCATTTATACTTTTTGCATAAAGGCCTGCTTTTTTTGCTTCTTTCTGAAAGGCTGCACTGTTATACCATCCTGGTGAAGCTGTTTTGCCTTCCGCTGGCGCCTTTTCAAAGAAAACTCCAATTGTGGAGGCTCCGGCTCCAAAAGCACTTACAATTCTTGATGCAAGGCCAAAGCCAGTTGAAGCACCTATTACAAGTACTTTTTTAGGCCCCTTAATCTGTCCTTTAGGTTGTGTGTACTGTATTTGATTTAATACGTTTGCCTCGCATCCTTTTGGATGAGCTGTCAAACATATAAACCCTCTCATTCTCGGTTCAATTATCATATCTGATTATAATGTTAAACGTCCTAACTCCGAAATATAAGGAAAATACTTAAAATAAAGACAAACTTCGGTTTAGAATTAGCAGGTATGGGTGTCTAATAGGTTAGTTTGAAATTAAGCTGCACCTTTCAACAAAACCTTAACCACTTGTAAATCTTTAATATACAGTGTAAAATTATATTTAATGAGGTTCTAATAAATAAGACATCACAGCAAACAGAGTCTCTTGCATTTTATTTTCCAGTCAAATTTCCTTCCCGGTCCAACTTAATGATAAGATTAGTAAAGAAATCCGTTTTGCTCGTCGATTGGGTAATCGGAATTAGTAATAGAAGAAAGCAGCAACAGTTTGGGCAATAGCAACAATTTTTTTCTACAAAGATCTTGCTCTCACCCACACTGTTGCTGAATTCTAATGACCGTGCCCTTCCTCCTCCGAATTATTTAATATTGAAAGTAAAGCATACGCCCCTTTAATTACAACATTAGTATCTCCAGTCTCAAAACCTTCCGGTAAATGAACTTCTGTATATCCATTCTGAGATACACCTTTCTTAACTTCTACTGATTTGAAAGAATATTCTTCTGAAACGCCTTTTTTCTCTTTGTCTTCCTCCGCTTTATCATTTTCCTTATGCTGCCTGATTTCTTCATGCTTATCATGACCATCACCTTTAATGAATATAAAGTATTTTCCTCCGGAAGAAATCACAGCTTCATCTGGTAATGCTGTTGTCAGATTATCTGTAATCTCAATAAATGCTTTCAGATAAGTGTTGGGTAAAAGATTCCTGTCTTCTTTATCTAAGTGCGCATGTACCCTTACTGTTCTGTCTTCCCCAATCTTTCTATTTATAAGATAAACAGTAGCTGTTCTCACCTTGTGCTCTTCATTTACCAGTTGAAATTTTATTTTCTGACCTTCTTTCACTTTAAAAATATCCTTTTCAAAAACGGTGAGCTCTGCATGCAAATGGTCAGTATCCACAATCTCACAGATCAGATCTTGCGGATTGACATATTTTCCGATATTTATATTAACAGCGGTAACATAACCACTAATAGGTGAAACAATTGAGACAATGCTTTTGATTGTTCCATTTTCAACCGTAGATGGATTGATACCAAGAATAGACAACTTCTCCAGCAACCCCTCATGCATGGCTTTAAGACTTTGGTATTCCGCGGTTACCTGCTGTAAAGTTTTTTGAGAAGCTACATTGTCCCTTGCCAATTCTTCCTGCCTCTTATATTCCTGTTCGGCGAAGACAAGTTTACTCTTATTATTAAGATAGTCCTGTTGAATCTGTATAAAATCAGGATTTTGTATAGTCACTAAAACTTCTCCCTTCTTAACCTTCATACCTTGCAGCAGATTGGTTGATTTTACAAATCCACCCATCATAGCTGCAACTGTAACAAGGTTCTGAGGAGGCACATCCAATAAGCCATTTACCGGCAAAGTCGAACTGATATTTTTCATTTCAACTTTGCCAAAAACAATACCGGCATTCTTATACTGACTGGCAGTTAGTTCAACATTGTTTTCTTCCTCATGATGCTCTTCATTTTTATTCTCCGTATCTAAGTTACAGCCAGAGATAAAAAACATGTATGTAAATGCAATGATATATATAAACTTGTTCATGACGTAAATTATTTATTACCAATCAGGTATTCTATAAAAATAATGGCGTGATTATACTGATTTAAAACATTCAGATAGCCTTGCTCAATAGTAACTGCTCTGGCAATACCCTGGGAAAACTCCAGATATCCTATATTACCAGTGCGATAATTTTTCCAGGCGCTATTTTCCAGAACCTGAGCTGTAGGTAATACATTGCCTTCATAATTCGCCAGACTTACCTTGTATTTCTCATACTGCTGATAAGCATTCTCATATTCTCCCTGAAGATTCCTTTCAAAAGCTTTATGACTGGTCTTGGCTGCGTTTAAAGAAGCTTCTGTTGCCTTTATTCTGGACATTTGAGGTTTAATCCATAATGGCACAGAAACACCAACCATTACCCCTTGAAACCGTTGGCCTTTGCCCGCAATAACAGACAGATCTTGATAATCTGTAGCTCCATAAAGGGTTTGGGAAAAGTATCCAACATTTAAATCCGGAAGCATCCTTGCCTTTTGAAGTACCTTATTGGCATTAGCCACTTGCACTTGTTGCTGAAAGTAATTTAAGGTAGGATTAGCCCCTATTGCACCTGTGTCTTCCATTAAAACCATAGGTCTTTTATCCAATGATGATTCTATTGAAGTAACAGGCTCTGCACTATTTAATAGGGTCTGAAGCTGTGTCTCATAAATCTTTATATCAGCATTCACCTGAGTGATATAAGTTCGGTTTTCATAAAACTGGCTTTGTGCAGTAGCTTTTTCAAGTGTATTGGTTTCTCCTGTCTTTAAACGAAGATCTGCAGCATTCAGAAAGTTCGAGTAAAGCGTATCCAGCTTAAACTGCAATTGCATTCTGGCTTTGGCAAACCTCAGATTATAATAGGCAACTTTAATCCTATAGTCCAGGTCATTCTTTGTTACAGCAAGATTATACTCTGCACTTTTCGTCGTAGCTTTGTAATATTGAGCCTGACGGTGCATAACCATTGGGAAAGGAATATCCTGAGACAAGGTTACGTTATTGTCATTATAAAAACTATTATACTGACCATACATAAGTGTCGCATTCGTCTTAGCGATCTCTGTTGCCGTTCCTTTCAGTGCTTTATTATACTCTACCTCATACTGAGCAGACTTAATCGAGTTATTCTGTTCATGAGCCATTTGCAGCGCTTGTTCTAAAGTAATGCTCTTGGGTGTTGTTTGTGCTTCTGCACTACTACTGGATAAAAACAAAAATACTGGAATCATCAAGATCATTGCAGCAGGTGAAACTTTCTTAAATCCAGTCTCTGAGAAAATATAGAGTATAGGTAAAATAAGTAAAGTAAGCAAGGTCGCTGATATTAAACCTCCAATTACCACAGTAGCAAGAGGCTTTTGTACTTCTGCTCCGGAACCCTGAGAAAGCGCCATAGGCAGGAAGCCAAGCGAGGCAACCAAAGCAGTCATTAATACCGGACGTAAACGAATTTCAGTTCCTTTTCTGACTATCTCATACAGATCAGTCAGGCCACTGAATTTCAATCTGTTAAACTCACCTATAAGAACTATTCCATTAAGTACTGCTACTCCAAAAAGTGCGATAAAACCAACACCTGCCGAAATACTGAAAGGCATATCCCGCAAATACAATGCTAAGACTCCCCCAATTGCAGAAAGCGGAATGGCAGTAAAAATCAGTATGCTTTGTTTTACAGAATCAAAAGTAAAGTACAGCAATATGAATATTAGGCCTAATGCAATCGGCACAGCTATGCTTAATCTTTCCTTTGCTTCAATAAGATTTTTAAACTGACCACCATAGGTAATGTAATAACCCGGGGGAAGCTTCATTTGCTTATCCACCTTTAACTTGATCTCTTCTACTATACTTTCCACGTCTCTTCCCCTCACATTAAATGCCACTATAATTCTCCTTTTGGTATCGTCTCTTTGAATCTGATTAGGTCCTACTTTGAACTCTATATTAGCTACTTGTGATAGAGGTATCTGATTACCTTTTGGGGTAGTAACATAAATTTGTCTTACATCATCTATACTCTGTCTGTCCACTTTATCCAGCCTTACAACCATATCAAATCGTCTTTCTCCCTCATAGACAAGGCCTGTAGCTTCCCCGGCAAAAGCAGTTCGTATAATCCTGTTCATTTCATCAATGTTTAATCCGAACTGAGCTATTTTATCTCTGTCAAAGGAAACTACAATCTGTGGTAGCCCTGTAACTTTTTCTACATACAAATCCTTTGCACCCTCTATCGGGGAAACAATCCTGCCCAGCTTATTGGCCTGCTCGGTAAGAATGTCAAGGTCTTCACCATAAATCTTTATTGCCACATCTTGTCTGGCGCCTGTCATCAATTCATTAAAGCGCATCTGGATAGGTTGCTGAAAACCGAAATTCACTCCGGGTAATTCATCTTCGAGAACATCTTGCATTTTATTGGCCAATTCATCTCTGTTTGAAGCACTTGTCCATTCATCTTTGTCTTTCAGAATGATCATAAGATCGCAGGCTTCAATAGGCATTGGATCTGTGGGTATTTCGCTCGAGCCTACTTTACCTATCACCTCTTTCACTTCGGGAAATTGTTTTTTCAAAATCTCTCCAGCTTTTAATGAAGTGTTGATCGTTTCCTGCATGGAGCTTCCCATTAATACCCTTGTCTCTACAGCAAAGTCTCCTTCATCAAGAGTAGGAATAAATTCTCCTCCCATATTCAAAAACAGTAACAGGCTTCCACCAAACAGTAAAAATGCTATCAAGGAAACAACGATCTTCTTTCTCAAAGCAAATTCCCTTAGAGGGTGATATACCTTCTGAAAAAACTCCATAATCCTGTCAGAAATATTTTTCTTATGTTCTTCTTTTTTACTCAAACACAGAGCCGACATCATAGGCACATATGTAAGTGAAAGTATAAAAGCTCCCAGAATAGCAAATGATACTGTCTGAGCCATAGGCTTAAACATTTTCCCTTCAATGCCAACAAGAGCAAGTATAGGAAGATAAACGATCAGGATTATAATTTCTCCGAATGCAGCAGAACTTCTGATCTTGGAAGCAGCATCATAAACCTCTGCATCCATCTCCTCCTGTGATAATCTATGCGTATATCCCCTTCCTGTTATGTGATGTAAGGTTGCTTCTACAATAATTACGGCACCATCCACGATTAATCCGAAATCAATAGCACCAAGAGACATCAGATTTCCTGATACTCCAAAAAGGTTCATCATCGAAATAGCAAACAACATGGCTAGCGGGATCACAGAAGCTACCACTAAACCAGCTCTGAAATTGCCCAACATTAATACGAGGACAAAAATCACTATCAGAGCGCCTTCAATCAGATTTTTTGAAACAGTGTGAATGGCATTGTCTACAAGTTTTGTTCTGTCGAGAAAAGCTTCAACCTCAATGCCTTCAGGCAAGGATTTACTGATTTGCTCAATTCGCTCTTTTACATTACCAATAACTTCATTGGAATTCGCCCCTTTTAACATCATCACAATACCACCGACTGCTTCACCCTGATCATTGCGAGTCATAGCACCATAACGAATTGCGTGTCCAAACTGAACAGTTCCAACATCTCTTATTAATACAGGTGTTCCATTAGCTGTATTCTTGACAACGATCTTTTTAATATCTTCCAAACCTCCGGCGAGTCCTTCGGTTCTTATAAAGTAGGCATTGGGTAGCTTGTCAATATATGCTCCGCCCGCATTCTGATTATTGGTTTCCAGAGCTGCAAAAACCTCCCCTATGGTAATGTTCATGCTGCGAAGTTTTTCAGGATCAATCGCTACCTCAAATTGTTTAAGATATCCGCCAAAACTGCTTATATCTGCAACTCCTTTTGTACCCAGCATCTGCCTGCGTACTATCCAGTCCTGAATTGTACGCAGTTCCATTGTTGAATATTTCTTTTCATATCCTTTTTGAGGATGAAGTACATATTGATAGATTTCCCCTAAACCTGTTGTAATAGGGCTTAAATCAGGGATGCCGACACCTTTGGGAATCTGTTCTATAGCAGTCTTTAATCTTTCTGAAACCTGTTGTCTTGCCCAATAAATATCAGTCTCATCTGTAAAAACAATTGTAACTACAGAAAGGCCAAATCTGGAAATTGAACGGATCTCAATAATCCCTGGAATATTAGCCATACTGATCTCGACAGGAAAGCTGATTAACCTTTCTACCTCCTGAGCAGCAAGAGAGGGACTCGTAGTAATGACCTGGACCTGATTATTTGTAATGTCTGGTACAGCATCTATCGGGAGCCGTGTTGCAGACCAGCAGCCCCAGATAATAAGCGCAATAGTTAACATCCCGACAATTAACTTATGCTTTATCGAGAAATATATAATTTTATCTAACATAGATAGATTCTAATTTAAATAGTGCCTCCTCATGGATAGACTTCCATGCTGTTTACCCCATAAGGTGAACAGCCCAGGGTAGCATGAATATTATCCGGAAAGTTAGCGTGTACTTTCGTCTTCTTTGATTTTAATTGTTTTTCAGAATAAATGAATGGCAAATGTATGTAACCAGTTTTCCAGTTACAATCTATAAGCAGATTCAATTTTCCGAATTAGTTGTAATTAGGAAAGCTTTGGCGGTTGCCAGAATGAATGGTAATAAGAAGAATTAAACTGAGAGTAGTAAGGAACATTGCCACGTGGCTCAACTGTCTTTATACTCTGACTAAAAAATACAGGGATATTAACTCCTACAAACGAACAGCCACAGCAGGAACAAATACAAAAAGGGCTACATAAGTCACCCTCATCTTCACTGTGATCATGCATTCCGGAAATAGACACAGAAGATTTTTCTCCTTCGCAGGTAAAAGAATCCAAACATGGCATTATTGACAAAGCCATGACATAGAAACTTATTATAAAAACGAAAATCTTCATATCGCTAATTTAACAAAAACACGAACAAATCAATATTTTTGGGAAAATTATCTACGATATCAACGGATTATCCTCACTGATATTATGTTATTTTTATACTACACAATCAGTTAATAAAAAAAGCATAACACCCAAAACATCCCTCATCTAACCCTTTTTGTGCAATATTTAAAATATCATCAATATATTTTTGTAAAATTTTTTATTAAGTGATTTCCTAATCTCATGACTCCTTGATTTGTGTCCATTAGTTTATTGAGTAAAAAAAAAAACGATCTGTATAAATGTAGATCGTTTTTCATAAAATGTTTAGGCTCGTATCAATTTGCTATTGATACGAGCCTTTTTTGTTTATAATAATATTTTAGTATCTGTATTCGTCGGACTTGTAAGGCCCTTCTACTTTAACACCGATATAGTTAGCTTGGTCTGTTGACAAAGTATCTAATTCAACACCAATTTTAGAAAGGTGCAAACGAGCTACTTTCTCATCCAGATGTTTAGGAAGTGTGTAAACTTTGTTTTCATAGTTAGAACCATTTGTCCAAAGTTCCAACTGTGCTAATGTCTGGTTAGTGAAAGAGTTGGACATTACGAAAGACGGGTGACCAGTAGCGCATCCAAGGTTTACCAAACGGCCTTCAGCAAGAATTAGAATATCTTTGCCTTTGATTGTATACTTGTCAACCTGAGGTTTGATCTCGATTTTAGACTTACCATGATTTGCGTTTAGCCAAGCCATATCAATTTCGTTATCGAAGTGACCGATATTGCAAACGATAGCCTTATCTTTCATAGATTCAAAATGACGGCCAACGATAATATTAAAGTTACCTGTAGCTGTAACGATAATATCAGCACGTTTCACAGCATCATCCATTTTCTTAACTTCATAACCATCCATAGCTGCCTGCAATGCACAGATCGGATCTATCTCTGTAACAATTACACGAGCACCTGCTCCACGCAATGAAGCTGCAGAGCCTTTTCCTACATCACCATAACCAGCAACTACAGCAACTTTACCAGCCATCATCACATCTGTAGCACGACGGATAGAATCTACCAATGATTCTTTACATCCATATTTGTTGTCAAACTTAGATTTAGTAACTGAATCATTGATATTAATTGCAGGCAAAGGTAATTTACCTTTTTTCACACGCTCATGTAAGCGTAATACTCCGGTAGTTGTTTCTTCTGATATACCTTTGATATTTGGTACTAATTCAGGATATCTATCAAGTACCATATTCGTCAAATCTCCACCATCATCAAGGATCATGTTCAATGGCTTTCTGTCCTCCCCGAAGAACAATGTCTGCTCAATACACCAGTCAAATTCTTCTTCATTCATACCTTTCCAGGCATAAACAGAAACACCGGCAGCAGCATTTTTACAACAACTCTGAGAAAGGCCATTTTGCGCGCTTTAAAGGAGACAGAATTCCCAACCGCCCATATTATTTTGCCAATGCAGGGGCTGATTACTGTTTTAAAAATATAATAAGCAAAGACGATAAAATTTTACTTTACTGGCATCTCAGATACACACATCAATATTTTCTTAGCTGGGAAAGTCTCGGTGACAGGTCATCTAAACAGGTGATTCCTGATCAGACACTACAGAACATAGGTATAAGTTACAGTATGCCTATCAAAGATAAACCCTCAACGCTGAGTGTAGAAATACAAAACTTTACCAATAAAAAAGCTTATGATTTTTTTGGAGTACAACGTCCCGGACGCGCAGTATTTATGAAGGTCATTACACAATTTTAATGTAGCCAAAATTCAATACTATACAAGCATATTTAAATCTCTTTACTAAACATTATTAAACATCATATATTATTCAAATGAAAAAGTTACAGTTTTCCAGTACTATGTTTTTTCTGCTCGGGCTATTCATATGTTTGAGCTTCAGTTCATGTAAAAAGAAGGATGATCCTTCACCAAGTGGAAGTAGTGAAACTGCCTATTTGTACACAGGAAGATATACTACACCCGACGGAAGAAAATTTTTAATGGGAGCCTTCCCTGCTGTCCCAACTTCCAATCCTGATATGTCCAAACTTACTGAACTTACAGGTACAAGTGTAGCGACATTTACCTATAATGGCTTTGTATATAGCTGGGATGGTGAAGCTTCTACAATGACAAAATGGAAGGTGGAAGATAATTTGCAATTAACCAAATTAGATATCCTGAGCTTTGTAAACACAGGGATATCCGGAAATAATTTCGGAGCAGCATTTTTCTCAGAGACTGAAGCATATCTACCTGGCTTAAGACAAAATATAATGGTAAAATGGAATCCTGCTGATATGACCATTACTGAATCAATCAATGTACAATCTCCCAATACAACCTATGAAGCATGGAACTGGAGAACCTATATTTCAGGTGATAATCTGGTAATTCCTCTGGAGCTAAATGATTTTGATAAACTTACCGTAGAATCTAAAGTGATTGTGGCAATATTTAATACAAAAAATAAAACAATCACTTATGCGGAAGATAATAGAGTCCCTGGGAATAGCATGATGTTTCCTGATGAGAACGGAAATCTCTATTCATATCCATCGGCTACTACACCTTTTATGGAACATTATGGTCCTGACAACAACTATCCTGCACAAGGTGGTATGATCAGAATCAATAAAGGAGAAAGTAGTTTTGATCCAAACTTCTATGTAAATGTTATGGAAGTAACTGGTGGTGCTGCAATAATGGGAATGTTTTATGCAGGCAATAATAACTGGCTTGTAAAGCAATATAAGAGTGAGTCTGATTTTCCTGCAACTGAGGATTTATGGGATTTCTGGAATAAAGAATTAGAATTCAAATTAATGAATCATGATGCTAAAACTTCTGTGGCATTTCCCGGCAAAAGCAATGGTTATTCAGGGAACAATAGCTGGTTTATTGTAGATGGTAAATATTATCATCAAAACCCAAATAAGGTTACTGGCAATACAGAAATTGGTACTATCAGTGCAAATGGATGGGAGAAAATTTATGAAATTCAAGGTGGCGATTTGAGTGACCTTGCGAGAATCAGATAATGTCAATTAAGAAAAACATAAAAATTATACATCGCTGGCTCGGATTTATATCCGGGCTGGTGGTGTTTATTGTGGCGCTTACAGGTGCGATATATGCTTTTGAAGAGGAAATCTCAGATTTGATATATCCATATCAGACTATTCCGATTCAAAAAGCTCCGGAAATATCTATTGAAACTATTAAAGAAGCTTGTTCTCCTTACTTAGATCATATTAATGCAATTTATTTTGAAGGAAAGGGCAGGCCTATAGCCGTAAGAGAAATAGGAAAAAATTCCAACGGTCAGCGCTATAACAAATATTTATATCTCAATCCATATACTGCAGAGGTAGTTCATAAAAAATTTGATAACTCTAAATCCTTTTTTGATATAGTTATTGGTTTGCACATAAATTTATTATTGGGAGATGTAGGTTCTTACATAGTAAAATATGGGACACTTATCTTTTTAATAATACTTTTATCCGGAATTTACCTGTGGTGGCCTAAAAATAAAAAGGGAGTAAAGCAGCGATTTACTTTGGATTGGAAAAATTCTACCAAGTGGAAACGCAAGAACTTTGACCTGCATACAGTTCTTGGTTTTTATGCTTCTGTATTTGTATTGTTTGCTGCCATAACCGGATTAGCCTGGACTTTTGACTGGATGGACAAGGCAATATATGCTACAGCTACATTTGGAAAACCTTATAAAACCTGGGAAGAAACACTTTCAGTATCGGATACTTTACTACACCCCATCTCATCTATTGAAGATCTTGTAATGGATAAAGCTATTAAGGATTTAAATGGAGCTTATATAAGTAAACGATTTTACATTCCATCATCTACAACAGAAGCTTTCAGAATTTACTTCACTCCCGAAAAAGGAACCAATTATAAAGATATCTTATATTATTATGACCAGCGCACAGGTCGTTTATTGAAAAAAGAAACTCCGGAAGATAAAAACAATGGAGAATATTTAAGAGACATGTATTATGATATCCATGTGGGGCAATTGCTTGGATTTCCTGGAAGGGTAGCCATGTTTTTCGCATGCCTGATTACAGCCAGCCTTCCTGTTACCGGATTTATAATTTGGTGGGGACGGCGAAATAAGAAAAATAGAACCTCCAATAAATCATCTTCAAAATCCAGGCCTTCATTACAACACAATTAAGATAAAGAGGAACAGCTATCCAGCGAATGCCTGCTCAGAAGGCTGCGCGCTTTTATAAAGCGTGCAATTTATGTTAGAGGGATTTATTATTACAATTAAGAATCATGTTGATAGTGCGTATTCTCATTTGTAATGAAAGAAGATGAGAGAGGATTTTAATCTCATGGCATATTGCAAATGCCCTCAACACCAAAGCCGCAATAGATTGCAAAGCTATTGCATATCTCAAAAAAGAGAAACTACCTATATCTCCTGCTGTTGCTCATACTGTTGCTCCTCTCCTCCAAGTCCAATGCAAATACCTTCCGGGGAGTCAATTGGAAAATTCAATTTTAGGTATAAATTAGCAGAGGAACTTAGATATTATTTTTTCATTAATCAGTAAGCATATGACTTCAGCAATAAAATTCATTAAAGGAAACCTGGCGGCTACTTTAATAGGGCTTTTATTCCTGCTGGTATCCTGTAAAAAAGAGAAGCAAGATATCCCGGCATGGGATATAGTAACTGGAGATTATAAAGGACTTTTATATATTTCAAAGCCCAAAGATTCTTTAGGTGTGGCGCAACCATATTATGATCAAACTGTCCAAATTCATAAGGTGGGAACTGATGAATATAGATTTACCCCCTCAAATTCAAGTATACCTTCTTTTAACTTTAAGTATGACAGCAAAACCTCAATGAGCTCAGGAGTTATTTATAATGAATATTATTATAATATATACACGCAAACCAATAATGGAGTAACGGTAACTTCAAATAGTCTGGTATATGATAAAACAAACCCTAAGATAGGCTTTTCTATTTTTAACGGGACTGGTGATACTCTCTGGTTGTATACTGGTAATAAACAATAGCCGCAATCGTTATTTCAAATTTTTAGAAGAGATTCTCCTATACCTCTTGATGTTGCTTATACTCTTGCTCCTGTCCCCTATAGTCATCGTTTGATTTGCCTTATACTTGGCTTATTAGAATAAGATTAAGGAGGATTCTCGAGAATAGCAATTGCATTGTTACTACATCTATTCTCTCGAATGCCTGCTCAGTTTAATCAGTATTTTACAAAACGTTTGTTCAACTTCACATTGTTGGAAAGGATCCGAAGAAAGTAAAGACCAGGTTTAAAATTGCTGATATCCAAATTATAATTATTCTCTCCTGATATTAGGTTTTCCTGGTACACTACTTCTCCATTAACATCGATTATATCAAAGTTGGTTACTCCATATAAATCGATTTCAAAGCTTAAGTCTATATAATCAGAGGCAGGATTTGGGTAAAGAACAATTCCGTTATTTTTATAAAACTCATTTTGCAATGCTGTTAATCCCTGGAAAGTACAAGAAAAATTCTCAGCAAATGCATAAACTCCTTCACATATATTCCTGTCTTTATTGATCGACCAGGTCATAAGCCCTGCCAGATCTGGATATGAAGAAGTAAGTGTATAGGTGAAATCCGAAGGTTTTGATATTTTCCCTTGTATATACTTCACAGCTCTGCATACATCTTCAGGGCTATTATAACCACTGCCTGTTCCCAGATTACAACTGTTTGATTTGGCTGGAAGGCCAATCGCTACCTTAGATGATGGAAAACCATTATAAACACCTTTGTTCTTCAACAAAGGAAAACCTTTAATAATACTTTCTGTCATGGAAGTGATATAATCCGGATCACTATCATCGTAATAGATTATTCCGTCAATTGCAAAAGTACCTCCACCTGCTCCACCTGCATTGTAATACTGGCAATGAAGCAAGTCTATATCGTCTTTTAATTGCTCGATAATAGGTAACATGGCACCTCCGTTAAGATTATTAATCTGATAAGAACTCAATGCTCCCATCAGGTAAACTGTCTCAGGCGCCATTGTCAATAACATCTTTTTACCAGTAGCATTTTGGTAATCAATCATCAGTGTCTTTATTGCCTCTATAAGGTTTGTCTGAGCAGGTGCAGGATCATCCATAGTCCACGAATTTCCAAAAGCCATTGAGCTTGATTCAAAATCTATATCGATACCATCGAATTTATAATTATAACTTTGAAGAATATAGATCACAGAATTTATAAATTCCTGTTTCGCTTCCTCATTATCCAGCCTGATGGGATCATTGCCTCCCCCCAGGCTTAATATTACAACCTTTCCTTTTGAATGGAGTGCATCAATATCTGTCATAAATGAATTCTTTTCATAATCCCATGGCAGACTGAATGTGATCTTGGATAACGAAGAACCTTCAGTAGTGCCAAAGGCTAGCTGTATCACATTGTAAGCATCATGAACATCAGTTAGTTTAAGGCCTGTTGACCAGTTCTGCCAATAGCCCACCAATGCAGGTTTAGGAATCTGAGAGAATGCCCTGAAGTTAAAACTAAATGAGAGCACGAAAAGAACTTTATAAAACAGCAGTTTTCTGTAATTCATATCAATCCTTAATATCATCCATTACGGATATTCAATCTAATTAGATTTTCAACCATTTTAAAGAAAAATTAAATTAATAGAGGAAATTAAATCATTGTGAATGAGTTACAAGATCCCAATAATTATTCAGGCTGAAGAAATACAGTGTCCTATAGTCCTCGTTTGATTTACCTCACGCTTGGCTATTTAAAATATGATTAACAAGGATTCAAGAGAATAGCGATTGCAATGCTACTTTAAATCTTAAAAAATAGAACCTACCTCTACCTATATGTCTTGCTGTTGCTCAAACTTTGCTACTCTTCCTTCCCAGCCGGAAGATTATTCTGTTGTCAACTCCATAGTTTCATTTGGAAGGTCCTAAAAGACATTCTTTTATTACAGATTACGGAGAATATTTTAGGTAAGCAGTGATTGAAAATTCCGTCCAGTGCAGACATGGATGGAGAGAAGCTTTTTTTAAGGCGTACCAGCTATCCATCTTAATACATTCTTGCATTACACTATAGCCTTATCTCAACTCAGATACAACCATAGCTTTAAACGATCGCATCAGGATCTTTATCCAACCCGATTCTTTCAAGAAACTGATTATTAAAAACGTTCATTGATTCCCCTAAAAGAGATTTTCTAATCTTCATCCATTTATTAATTCTCTCTTCTCCATACATTTTTCTCACCATCTGAGGTGTCATATTGTAATTAAGCTTTCCCCAGTGTAACGTAAAGGGCACGCCCAGTTCATCCAGTTTCTGACAGGTGTTGATAAAAAAGGCTCTGGTTATTCTAGAATCCATGCCATCTAACTCCATGACACAGCTCTTTTCAAATCTTGTAAAACCTAATAATGCTTTTGTACCTTTTACAAATCTAAAACCTATGGCTCCGCTGAAAGGGTTTTCCTTATTGATTTTGATGACAGCTTCAAGTACTTTGGAAGTATGCTCTGAATCTATACAAAATGCAAAACTTGCAAGTTTTCCTCTGTATGCAGTATTTCTGAATGTCTCCCCTACCGTACCCGTAAGCGGATCTGTAACAGCATATGCAAGCGGAAACAATTTATTGACAAGAGGAGGAATAATATGATCTGCTAACGGTCCTGCTGCATCAAGCACTTTTTGTATGAGTCCCAACGTATCGTCACCATAATAAAAGCCATTTTCATCTCTAGGGATTTTAGTATAATCTTCCCTGTATTGCAATTTATAAATCAGACGAAGGTATACTCCTTTTGTTTCATTATCTGGTTCAAAACTATGAGGATTTACTACAACGTCAAGATGATATATCTGAGGCTGATCCGGGCTCTGCGGATAGGGTAACAGTGAAGCAATACCTGAAAAATCTCTTTGATTGATAAGCTTTTTAACGGCATCAGCATAAGGTACATTTGGAAGCTTGTGTTGTTCAAGAAGAAATACAGGCTCCACTTCAAGCAATACACCATGTATAAATCCAAAGCTTCCGAAACTCACCACTGCTGCATTAAATGCATCATCGTCCCTTATAAGTTCTGCTCCAAGCCATTGAATAAAATTATCAGAAGCAACAGGGTTTGAACTTCTTTCCAGCCACACATGAGAGTCTGGCCCCGTAATAATATGAAGCCCGACTATAGTATCATGTACTGCCCCCAGTTTAAAAGCACCTCCGTGAGTACCTGTAGACGTGGCTCCTGCAATAGTTTGACCGTTACTGTTACCTGAAGCTCTGAGCGAACGTTTCGGGTTACTTTCTTTTTCCAGCTTTTCATTCAGATCAAGTATACTTACTCCACATTGGGTAAAAAAAAGATTCTCAGGTTTCTTTCCCTGCCCAAACCAAGCCTCATCAATAAATGATTTTCCCATATTAAATGTAAGCCTCAGAGACTTGGTATCTATTACTCCACCTTCTGATATGGCCACATCAGAGAATGACCATCCGCTCCCCATAGCTCTTAGCTGAATGTTATTCTCCAACGCATATTTGATAAGCCATTGAAAATTTGATGTGGTAGCCCTGTATTTGGCTGTACCATCCGGAGCAGATTCAGGAAGACGTAATTTAAAACTTGTATGCTTTTTAAAAGTATGGGTAAAGTTCTGATGTATATTTTCCCACTTTCCCAGCTCTAGAGGCTCAATTCCTTCAGGTAGATTCATTTTGAATTAATGTTTTCGTTTAAAAAATTATTCTCCCAATTGTTCGGTCGGTATGGATTTAGGATTACAGGTCCATTCGACCTTAAGTGGCACTGCTATCCCCAGTGTTGCTGCTGATATCAGTATATAGCCAATATTCGTCTTTACAGTCACGCTGGTCATTGCCCCGGATTCACATTTGGGATTAATATCTTTAGACTGCACGAGCCCCCAGGCATAAGTCCAGGCCGTTTTCCTGTTAGCAGGATTGTTAACCATAGTATCACTGTCATACTTTGATACAATCCTTGTAGTCATACAACTTTGTAAAGTCAAAGAGATGGTCACCAATGTGACCAGGAACAAAGATCTATTGGTGCGATAAGAAAATAAATAAATGCTCATGGGTGGATATTTTATTCTGATAAAAACTCAGGCCTAATATAAAGGACAGAATAATGAAAATCAAAAAGTTAATCTAGCAATAGATAAGCAATGTATATAAGTCCGAAACTATACTGCCATTCTAAGCCTGCGAAGTATCTGATAGTTACAAAATGATTTGCAATTTCAATCATCAGTCTGCCAGATAGGTTAATTTCATCCTTTTTGAAAGTTCAGATGCTTCACAACTTCAGCAGGAACTGTGTATAGATTTTCTTTGGTGATGGCTATGAAGGTGGCAGGTCTTGGAAAGCACTAATGAGAGATTTTAATTCATTTTTAGCATAATTTTATCTCGTAACCAATAGAACTTCTTATATTTGATTAAAAAGAATCAGAAAAGATCATGAAGAATACCTCATCTCTTATGAAGAGAAAATTGCTCAACCTACTAATTGCAGTACTTTTTGGATACTCATTATACTTTTTATATTTATTGGTAAAATTGCTTATTACTTTATATGAAAATAGAGATCAGGTGCAATTCAATATGAGTATTACTAAACAGCTTGTTATTGAATTCGTAATGATTGTATTAACTGCTTCTTTCGGTTATATAATTTTCAGGATAAGAAAAAATATAACGAAATAAGAACTGTACCTACTGCTTCGTGATTTGTCTCTCGACTGGCCACAATTTCCCTTGGGCTAAAACCTTTCCGATAGTCCTTGTTTGCTATAACTTACACTCGGCTAAAACCATTAAATGAAGCATAATGCGCAATCAACCTGCATTATAAACGCTTTTTTTCACAAGATCTGATTTATCCGTATATTAGAAATACTTTATTATGGATAAAATTAAAAATCTTAAGAATTTTGCTGCTTTCTTACTTGATAAAGATCTTTTAAAAGAAGCCGTACTTATGAATATTGAATCAGCAAGAGAGCATCATAGTAGTATTATTGAAAAATTAGGACCTAATACAGAAGAAGAAATTATTCAAATTTTCACCAAAAGTTTTGAAATTTTTTTAAAAGATCTTTCAAATAATAAAGGCTTTGACAATATCCTTGACTCATTTGAAAACTGGGAAAAAAATAATCACAATCTTACTTCTTCCAATATTCAGGCAACTGATATTATGATGGCTTTTGAAATCAGGAAAGATGTGTTAACGAGATTAATACCCATTTATACAAGTGCTATGGATCAAAACTTACAGCTTAGGGATGAAATTGATACTTTATTTTTTCTTGCCAGGAAGACGGGTATGACCTATATTAAAAAAAGAAATTAGCCATTTGTATTTCTGGTTTCGGTAATATTGAATGTATTGTCAGGTCTTCCGACCATAGCCGTCAACTTAACTGTTTATAATTTTATAAATCGCTTTATTCATTTATTTACAATCCTGAAGGGATTGAATATTTATAGAAAAGTGGATGTAGCATTGATGCGACCCCAACAGGGTCGTATGCTATTTTCCAGGTATTATCTATAAACATATGACCTCTTCGAGGTCTGACCTTTCCTCAAAAAATCTTAATAAACTGAAAAATGAGGTAACCATGTTATTTAAACTCAATACATAAAATTTAAAATGACAATTAATTTAGGCTCAAGCAAAGTCATGAACTTAATAATTGATGCCATCG
>NZ_AUFX01000014.1 GCF_000426725.1 Sporocytophaga myxococcoides DSM 11118
CCGTCATTACCACCATTACATTTAACATTTGTTACAGAAGGAGTGATTACAGCATTATTTGGTTGACTAATTGTAAAGGAACTATTCTTTGAGCATCCTTTAGCGTCTGTCACAGTAACAGAATAAGTATTTGCAGGAACTCCTGAAATATTTTGAGTAGTAGCCCCATTAGACCAAAGAAAAGTATAAGGCGCCGTGCCACCAGACACAGAAATATTTACAGCTCCATTATTAGTTGCATTACAATCTGTATTAATTACTGATCCGGTAACATTGATTAATGATGGATCTGTAATTGAGAATGATGAAGTTTGTGTACAGCCATTTGCATCTGTTATTTGAACTGAATAGCTTCCTGATGGTACTCCAGATAAATTTTGTGAAGTTGAACCGTTAGACCAAAGGAATGTATATGGCGGTGTAGCACCTGATAATGAAATGTTAACAGCTCCGTCATTTCCTCCATTACAGGAAGGCGAAATTGGTGTACCCGTTAATGCAAAATTACTCGGTTCAGTTACCGAGTATGAAGCTGTTTTTTTACAATTTTTACTGTCTGTAATTGTGACTGAATAATTACCTGCCGAGACCCCTGTAAGATTTTGATTAGTGGATCCATCACTCCATAAATAGGAATATGGAGGAGTGCCTCCGGTCACATTTAAATTAACTCCACCATCATTAGTACCTTTGCATTTAGGAGGGATTAATGTCCCTGTCATTACAATGTTTGTAGGAGCTGTTATTTTAATGCTGGGATATGCACAGGTTATTGTCGTATCGCCATCTTCATTAAGCTCAGGTAGTATAAATTGAATAACTACAAAATATGTTGTTCCTGCTGCGAGGTTAGAAAATGTATATTGGTTAGATGTTGAAGATGCTGTAATAGGAAGTGGTAACGGTCCTCCTAATAATGTGTATATATAACCAGGATAGCCAGGGGCACCTGATACAGTTATAGATCCAGTTTTTGAACCAAAACAGTCTATATTCTGTTTGGTAATGACCACCGATTCACATTGAGAATAAGATTTAATACTTATTAAAGTGAATAAAAAAACTATCCAGATCCTGATATTTTTAATAAATGTTCCCATTGGTAGTCTCATTTATTGTACGAAATTCTAACTGATTGCTGAGTGATATTTTCAGTACTATCCTTTATTACAAATAAGAAAGAACCAGGACGTAAATCTTTTAATTCTAGATTATAAATATTCTCTTTGAATTCTTGAATAAGTGGATCTCTAAAAATGCTAACATCATAGGGAGGTACACCACCCGTAATGCTTAGTTGTATATAACCATCACTAGCATCTTTAGCAGACGCATCTTTTGTTTTTACAGAAACGGACAAATCCGATTGGTCTTTAGAAACTACCTGAGCAGAAGCCTTATTGAGGCAGGCAAATGCACTAGTTAGTGTAAAAATCATGTAAAAATAAAAGCGTAACATGTTTAGAGTATATCTTAGTATTAGTGTGTTTATTTCTCTCTTTTACGCTACTGATTAATATAGGGTTTGATTTTTTAGCACTTTTGGGGGGAATTGTTCGTAACTTTTAATTTTACGCGTGGAATATAAAACTGGGTAATAATTCGTTAGGGCGTGATCAAAATTTAATGGATTTTTCAATAATTAATTACTCTATGTTTATATAGGGGTTTTTTGGTATTATTCTTTTTGTAAATTTGTCTTAACAGGGTGGCCAAGCAAGATGCAACTGCCCAGATTATATTTTGCAATTCATGCAGGTTGGTAAAGAATAAGGTGGTATTGCCAGCGACTGTTTTATAAATCCGCCTTTAACATTGAAAATACTTCTATTATGAACACTTATAAGGATTACATCAAGGAGATCGAAGAAAGAAAAGGTCAGGGACTTCATCCGAAGCCGATTGATGGTGCTGAATTACTTAGCGAAATCATTGCACAAATTAAAGATTCAGGTAACGTATATCGGGAAGATTCTCTTAAATTCTTTATTTACAATGTTTTACCTGGTACTACAAGTGCTGCTGGTGTGAAAGCTAAGTTTTTAAAGGAAATTATTCTTGGTAAATCCTTAGTAAAAGAGATCACACCTGCTTTTGCCTTTGAGCTATTATCCCACATGAAAGGTGGACCTTCAATTGAGGTTCTGCTTGATCTGGCCTTGGGTAATGATGACTCAATTGCGAAAGAAGCTGCAAACGTTCTAAAGACACAGGTTTTTCTATACGAGGCTGATACAGACCGTCTAAAGGAATCATTCAAAAGCGGTAACAAAATAGCTAAAGATATTATTGAAAGTTACGCAAAGGCTGAATTTTTCACTAAACTACCAGAAGTACCAGAAGAAATTAAAGTAGTTACTTTTATTGCTGGTGAAGGTGATATTTCGACTGACTTACTTTCTCCGGGCAATCAGGCTCACTCACGTTCAGACCGTGAACTTCACGGCAAATGTATGATTTCTCCTCAGGCACAAGAGGAAATCAAGGCATTGCAAGCAAAACACCCAGACAAAAGTGTGATGTTAATTGCTGAGAAGGGCACCATGGGAGTGGGTTCATCAAGAATGTCAGGTGTAAACAACGTGGCTCTTTGGACTGGTAAACAAGCAAGCCCATACGTTCCATTTGTTAATATTGCTCCGATCGTTGGAGGTACAAATGGTATTTCTCCTATTTTCCTCACAACTGTTGACGTTACTGGTGGTATTGGAATTGACCTAAAAAACTGGGTGAAAAAGCTGGATGCAAATGGTAAGCCTGTTCTCAATGAAAATGGTGAGCCGGTTCTCGAGCAAGCATACTCTGTAGCTACTGGTACTGTTCTTACGATCAATACGAAAAAGAAGAAACTTTATAATGGCGACAAAGAGCTGATTGACATTTCTAAGGCATTCACTCCTCAGAAAATGGAATTTATAAAGGCAGGAGGGTCATACGCAATTGTATTCGGTAAAAAGATCCAGACATTCGCCGCAAAGATACTAGGTGTCTCTATTCCTCCTGTATTTGCTCCATCAAAAGAGGTTTCTAATGAAGGACAAGGTCTTACTGCAGTAGAGAAAATATTCAATAGAAATGCTGTTGGTACGACTCCTGGGAAAGTATTGCATGCTGGTTCAGACGTTCGTGTAACAGTTAACATCGTAGGATCTCAAGACACGACTGGTCTTATGACTGCTCAGGAATTGGAATCTATGGCTGCTACAGTAATTTCTCCAATCGTTGATGGTGCATACCAATCAGGCTGTCATACGGCTTCAGTTTGGGATAAAAAAGCTCAGGCAAACATTCCAAAACTAATGAAGTTTATGAACGAATTCGGTCTAATCACTGCCCGTGATCCGAAAGGCGTTTATCATTCAATGACTGATGTAATTCACAAGGTTCTTAACGATATTACAGTGGATGAGTGGGCTATCATCATCGGTGGTGACTCGCATACAAGAATGTCTAAAGGTGTTGCTTTCGGTGCTGACTCAGGCACTGTTGCTCTTGCATTAGCTACAGGTGAAGCTTCAATGCCAATTCCTGAATCAGTGAAGGTAACATTCAAAGGAAACATGAAGGGGTATATGGATTTTCGTGATGTAGTTCATGCTACACAAGCCCAGATGCTTCAGAAGTTTGCCGGAGAAAACGTATTCCAAGGCAGAGTTATTGAAGTTCATATTGGAACTCTTACCGCTGACCAGGCATTTACATTTACAGACTGGACTGCAGAGATGAAAGCAAAAGCTTCTATCTGTATTTCTGAGGATGCTACATTAATTGAATCACTGGAGATCGCTAAGAGCAGAATCCAAATCATGATCGACAAGGGCATGGATAACAAGAACCAAGTTCTTCAGGGGTTGATTGATAAAGCTAATAAGAGAATCGCTGAGATTAAATCAGGTGAGAAACCAGCATTAACTCCGGATGCAAATGCTAAGTATTATGCTGAAGTTGTTGTTGATCTTGATCTGATCTCAGAGCCAATGATCGCTGACCCTGATGTTAATAACGCAGATGTTTCTAAACGTTATACTCACGATACAATCAGACCTCTATCATTCTATGGAGGAGATAAAAAAGTAGATCTTGGATTTATAGGTTCCTGCATGGTTCACAAAGGCGATATGAAAATTCTTGCCCAAATGCTAAAGAACTTAGAAGCACTAAAAGGTAAAGTTGAGTTTCAGGCACCCCTTGTTGTTGCTCCTCCTACTTATAACATTGTAGATGAATTGAAGGCTGAAGGTGATTGGGAAGTATTGCAGAAATACTCCGGTTTTGAATTTGATGATAATGCTCCTAAATCTGCTGCACGTACAAAATACGAGAATATGTTGTATCTAGAGCGTCCGGGATGTAACCTATGTATGGGTAACCAGGAAAAAGCAGAAAAAGGAGATACTGTAATGGCAACTTCTACTCGTCTTTTCCAAGGAAGGGTGGTTGAAGATGCTGATGGCAAGAAAGGTGAATCCTTGCTTTCGTCTACGCCTGTTGTAGTGCTTTCTACAGTTCTTGGTAGAACTCCTACAATTGATGAATATAAAGCCGCAGTGCAAGGAATCAATCTGACTAAATTTGCACCATCTAATAAGCAGTTAGTAAACTAGTTTTTACCAACTACCTTTAATAAAAACAAAAAACCATCCTGCAAAACAGGATGGTTTTTTGTTTATAGCATATCTTACTTCAAAATTTTGCTATAAGATTGTTGTTTTTAATAACTCTGTTTTAGTATTTTAACTTTTAGTGTGTTCAATTGTTAACCCTATTAGATATACGGAAATTATGGCTTTCGATTTAGAAATGATTAAAGCTGTTTACGCTCGTTTTGAAGAACGTATTGAAGCAGCAAAAAAGGTTGTAGGCAGACCACTCACATTGACAGAGAAAATTCTATATTCTCACCTTTATGACGGTAAAGCAGGTCAAGCTTTTGAAAGGGGGAAATCTTATGTAGATTTTGCTCCAGACCGCGTAGCGATGCAAGATGCTACAGCTCAGATGGCATTGCTTCAATTTATGTCTGCAGGTAAAAAGAAAGTCGCAGTTCCTTCAACTGTTCACTGTGATCACCTAATCCAGGCTGAAATAGGAGCTAAGAAGGATCTTGAAACTGCCAATAAAGTCAATAAGGAAGTTTATGATTTCCTTGCATCAGTTTCTAATAAATATGGAATTGGATTTTGGAAACCGGGTGCTGGTATTATTCATCAGGTTGTAATCGAAAATTATGCATTTCCCGGTGGAATGATGATAGGAACGGATTCTCATACTCCGAATGCGGGAGGACTAGGGATGATAGCAATCGGAGTCGGGGGAGCAGATGCTGTAGATGTTATGGCTGGTATGCCATGGGAACTGAAATTTCCTAAATTAATAGGAGTGAAGCTTACCGGAAAACTTAATGGTTGGACTTCTGCAAAAGACGTAATTCTTAAAGTTGCCGGTATTCTTACTGTAAGTGGTGGTACAGGTGCAATTCTTGAATATTTCGGAGAAGGTGCTGAAAGCTTAAGCTGTACAGGTAAAGGTACTATCTGTAATATGGGTGCTGAAATAGGAGCGACTACTTCTGTTTTTGGTTATGATGGAAAAATGAAAGCATATCTTGAGGCTACCGGTAGAAAAGATATAGCTTCGGAAGCTGATAAAATTGCGAAATATTTAAGAGCTGATGACGAAGTTTATCAAAATCCTTCAAAATTCTTTGATCAACTAATTGAAATCAATCTTTCAGAATTGGAGCCACATGTGAACGGTCCTTTCACCCCCGATTTAGCATGGCCACTTTCTAAATTCTCTGAAGCTGTTAAAGAAAAAGGATGGCCTGCGAAATTAGATGTAGGTTTGATAGGTAGCTGCACAAATTCTTCTTATGAAGATATTACCAGGGCAGCTTCTATTGCAAAACAGGCCGCTACCAAAAAATTGAAAACTAAATCTGAATACACTGTGACGCCTGGTTCTGAGTTGGTTAGGTATACCACTGAAAGAGATGGCCTCCTTAAAGTATTTGAAGATATAGGAGGTGTTGTATTGGCAAATGCTTGCGGCCCTTGTATCGGACAATGGGCAAGACATACCAATGATCCTAACAAGAAAAACTCTATCATTACTTCTTTCAACAGAAATTTTGCTAAGAGAAATGACGGAAACCCCAATACTCACGCATTTGTCGCATCTCCTGAAATTGTTACAGCACTTGCAATTGCAGGTGATCTTACTTTCAATCCCTTGAAAGATAAGTTGAAAAATGAAAATGGTGAAGAGGTAATGCTTGACGAGCCGCAAGGAATTGAACTTCCTATTAAAGGTTTTGCTGTTGAAGATGCCGGTTATATTGCTCCAGCATCTGATGGAGATAAAGTTCAAGTAATTGTTGATCCAAAATCTGACCGTCTTCAACTTCTTGATCCATTCTCAGCATGGGAAGGAACCGATCTTAAAGGATTGAAACTTCTTATTAAAGCAAAAGGAAAATGTACTACTGACCATATCTCTATGGCAGGTCCTTGGTTAAAATACAGAGGTCATTTAGATAATATATCCAATAACATGCTTATTGGAGCACTTAACTTTTTCAATGAAGCAACCAATAAAGTTAAAAATCAGTTAACTGGTCAATTTGGAGAGGTTCCCGCAACAGCTAGAGCATATAAAGCAAAAGGAATTGGTTCAATAGTAATTGGCGATAATAATTATGGTGAAGGTTCATCCAGAGAACATGCTGCAATGGAGCCACGTTTTCTTGGTGTTCGTGCAATCCTTGTAAAATCATTTGCCAGAATTCACGAAACAAACCTTAAAAAGCAAGGAATGCTAGGTTTGACTTTTGCAAATTCTGCAGATTATGATAAGGTCAGAGAAGATGATAACATTGATATTCTAGGATTACAAACATTTACTCCAGGAGTGCCTTTGACAATTGTATTAAATCACTCTGATGGTACAAAAGACGAATTTAAAGTTAACCATACTTATAATGAATCTCAGATCGAGTGGTTCAAAGCTGGTTCAGCATTAAATCTTATCGGTTTGAAAGAGAAAAGTGGTAAATAATTTCTGGAACGAAATAAATTAAAAGAGGCAATTCTTAGGAATGGCCTCTTTTGTATAATTATTGATTTAGTTGAATAACTGCAAAAGGAGCAACTATTTCATTTTATTCCGCTTAATAAGATAATTAATTAAAATCTGATCAAAGCCATTATTGATATCAGCTTTTATAAAATCAATTTTATACTGTCCTGCTTTTAATTTTATATCTTCAAAATATTGCTTAGTAGCTGAAAGATAAGCATCCTTAACTTGCGACGGATTGATTTTTATTTTTTGCCCTTTTTCAATATCTATAAACTCATATGGCCTTTCTTCAAAGTTAAATTCTTCTTCTGTTTTTGAATCAATTACATGGAAAAGTAAAACCTCATGATTGTTGTGTTTTAAATGTTGCAGAGCAGGGAAGATGCTATCTTTATCCTCTCTGTTTTCCAGCATATCGCTGAATATTATTACCAAAGATCTCTTGTTAATTTTATCAGCTATCTGGTGGACTACATTAGCCACTCCTGATTTTTTTTCATTGCGATTTTCCTTCAGAAGGTTTTCTAATTGAAGGAAGATAGAGTGAAGGTGACTAGGGGTTGATTTTATTGGGGTTAGAATTTCTATGTCTTCAGAAAAGGTACAAAGGCCTACCGCGTCTCTTTGATTTTGAAGTAAATACGCAAGGCAGGCTGCGGCCATAGTACTAAAAGTGATTTTACCTAAGTTTTTCTCTGGGTAAAACATTGAGGAAGATGTATCAATTAAGAGAAGACATCTTAAATTGGTCTCTTCTTCATATCTTTTTGTATATAAACGGTCTGTTTTTCCATAGACTTTCCAGTCGATATGTCGGGTGCTTTCTCCAGTATTATATAGTCTGTGTTCTGCAAATTCAACTGAAAAACCATGATAAGGAGATTTGTGTAAGCCAGTAATAAACCCTTCAACCATCTGTTTAGCCAGGAACTCAATATTCCCAAATTGCCTTATTGCATTTAAATCTAACTTCATTTATTAATAACTTTTTAAAAATCCCGAGATCCCATTTTTCTGAAGCGCAGCTATTTCAGCTTCTCCCTTCTTTTTTTCGTAAGGACCTATAAGTAGTCTGTTTATAATAGTGTTTTTGACTTTAATAACTTCAATATAAATATTATTTGGATCAATTTTTTCCTGAAGCCGGTTAATTTCTTCCGATAAAACTTCGGAATCTTTGTAGGCTCCTGTTTGAATATAATATCCCTTTAATTCAGTTTTATTAAAGTTAAAATCATATGATCCAGGAGAAGAAGGAATCGCCTTTTCAGCTTTATCTAGGATAGCTGTATTAGATTTAGAAACTGTATCCTGAATAATTAAACTGTCACTCAATATTTCAATTTTTACCTTAGTTACACCTTTTTTGATAAAATTTAGCTCCTTAGCAGCACAATAAGAAAGATCAATTATTTTTCCTTTCCCATAAGGTCCCCTATCATTAATGGTGACAATTACTGAACTGTCGTTAGATAGGTTTGTTACTTTAACTTTGGTGTGAAAGGGGAGGGTTCTGTGAGCTGCTGTAAGTTTATTTTTGTGATATTTATCTCCCGAAGCTGTCCTTCGACCATGAAATTTGTCAGCATAATAGCTGGCTAATCCTTCTTCAGAAGAATTAGTTTGGGCAAACAATACTACTTTCCAAGTGAAAAACAGAAAAAAGAAGAGTCGTTTTTTCATACAGCGGTTATAACGATCTGTTCTGTTAAAAATATACAAAAAAATAATAATGTAATTTTTTTTGTAGAATTTCACTTTTTTTTTTGAAAGAAAAGGAAAGTTTTATATTTTTACTTGTAAGTAAACAAAATTATCCAAGGACTGTGGAAGAGAATAAGGATCAAGAAAAAGTAGAAATTTACTCTCAGAGAGTAAGAGCAGGGAAAAGAACGTATTTCTTTGACATTAAGTCAACACGTTCAAACGATTATTATCTTACAATCACTGAGAGTAAGAGGAGGTTTAAAGATGATGGGTATTTTTATGAGAAACACAAAATTTTCCTTTACAAAGAAGATTTTGATAAGTTTCTTGAAGCTTTAAAAGGTACCATTGATCATGTGAAAACTGAATTAATGCCTGATGTGGATTTTTCAAAATTCGAAGATAACGGAGAGAGAGACAGGGACGAGGAAGGATCTACTCCTCCAAGTGATGAATTAACTTGGGATTAAATTAAAAGCTAAAACGATATTTTAGCTCCTTAATTATAAATTAAGGAGCTTTTTTTGTTTTTGGAACCTCCAAAAATGCATTTTGTTTATATATTTGCAATAAAAATAAATTTAAGATGGGACTTCAGTGTGGTATTGTAGGATTGCCCAATGTAGGGAAATCAACTTTGTTCAACGCACTTTCAAATGCTAAAGCAGAAGCGGCTAATTATCCTTTTTGTACAATTGAGCCAAATGTTGGGGTGATTACTGTTCCTGATGAACGTTTAATTGCGCTGGAACAACTAGTCAATCCGGAAAAGGTATTACCAACAGTAATAGAGTTTGTTGATATTGCAGGTCTTGTGAAAGGTGCAAGCAAAGGAGAGGGGTTGGGAAATAAATTTCTTGCCAATATCAGAGAGGTTGATGCTATTATTCACGTTGTCAGATGTTTTGAAGATGAGAACATAGTGCACGTTGGTGGTAAAGTGGATCCAATTTCTGATAAAGAAATTATAGATACAGAGCTTCAACTTAAAGATCTGGAATCGGTAGATAAAAAAATCCTTAAAGTAGAAAAAATAGCTAAAGCTGGTGATGCAAAAGCTAAAAAAGAATTAGCTATCCTAAATCTATTTAAACAAACTCTGGAGAGCGGAAAAAATGCAAGAAGTCTCCAATTAAACAGTGAAGATGAGCTAGAGGCCGTTGCTGATTTGCATTTGCTGACGATTAAGCCTGTTATTTATGTTGCAAATGTAGATGAGGGGTCTGTTATCAAAGGCAATAAATTTGTGGATACATTAAAAAATGGCGTAGCTGAAGAAAATGCTCAGGTAATCGTTGTTTGTGCAGCTATTGAATCTCAAATTGCTGAATTACAGGAAGCTGAAGAAAAGCAGATGTTTCTTCAGGAATATGGTCTTGATGAATCAGGTTTGAATAAACTAATTAAAGCTTCTTATAAATTACTCAATTTAATTACCTATTTTACAGCGGGTGTAAAAGAAGTGAGGGCTTGGACGATAAAGAGTGGTTGGAAAGCTCCTCAGGCAGCGGGTGTTATCCACTCTGATTTTGAAAAAGGATTTATTAAGGCTGAAGTAATTAAAATGTCTGATTACGAGAAGTTTAAAACGGAGTTGGCGTGTAAAGAAGCAGGTAAAATTTCAATTGAAGGAAAAGAATATGTGGTCGAAGACGGTGATATTATGCACTTCCGATTTAATGTTTAAAACAATTTTCCTTAACTTAGTGTTGTATCCAGGTAAAATAAAAAGTTTTTTATTAAACGATTTTTTAAAATTATTAAGATTTGAGAGTAAGAATAGTTTTCGGCTTAACAAACAAAGGGGCTTCGGTACCCTTTCACCATCAGTTTTTACTATCCGGGTTAGTAAATTCTGTGATGGACAGACACAGGATTGAGTTTCCTGATTTCGACTTATATAATTTCTCGGGCTTAAAAGGACAAACTAAAGTTGGTAAAGAAGGCTTGCACTTCTATTCTAACAAAGTGACTCTTGTCTTTTCAAGTCCAAATGAAAAATATATAGATGTTTTCGTCAAGGCGTTATTTAAAATGCCTCAGGTTGAAATCGGTAAGTTATTACTCGTTCCTCTCACCGTAGAAAGAGAAGCAGAACCTCAGCTTAGCACAGAGGTGAAGTTTATCTGTATTTCTCCATTGGTAATTATCAATCCGGAGGAAAAAGGAAGTGATCCTAAAAAATTCATTAGTCCTTCTACAGATATGTTTTCTGATATGCTTTATGAAAGTACGATGAGTAGAATGGAAAAATCTAAAAGATTTACTCCTGAAGAAATAGCGTCTTTCTACAAATTCCAGATTGTTCCAGATAAAGACTATCTTACAAAGATAAGAGAGGAAGAAAAGAAATTTGCACGTATTTTCCCTGTTTTTCATAAAGCTGAAAAATACGAAGTAAGAGGATATACGTTCCCTTTTACGTTATATGCAGATCCTAAAGTACAGCAGTTTGTATTTGATTGCGGTTTAGGATTCTATGCCTTTAAGGGCTTTGGAATGTTGGATATCGCTAATGCAGATCCGAACCAAAGAACTACTCCCTTCAATGTTAGTAATGATTAGTAATATAAACGGGAGAAATTACTTTCTTCCGTTTATATTAATTGATTTATAACCTACCACAACATCAGATCTCGCTCCCGGTGGTCTATAATAGACTATAAAATCGTACAAATTCTGGGTCGCGAAATGAGATCCTTCAAAAAAAACTTCATCACTGATTTTGCTTCCTTGTGGTACAAAAGCATATCTGTAATTGTAATAGCCTTGTTTTAATAAGGTTTTCAATTGATATGTGTTTGTTTCACTATTAAATAATAATTCAGAACCAGGCCCTAAGTCATAATTATTAAATGATCCTACCACAAATACCTTACCCGGTACAGGTTCTTTGGTATCCAGTAAGAAATTTGTAAATATATAATCAGGTTCCACTTCTTTTGTCTTTGTTTCGTAAAGCTCCACAACAAAACGCCCGTCAATATCAGGATAAAGTGCGTAAGCTTGGTTATTTGTGCTAAGATCTCTCTTTAAAAAAGCTTCCGCAAAATCTGGCTGAATAGATATTTTATCTACATTAATATCATTAAACTTTACACTCCTAGTACTGAATGTCCTGAATTCGTTTCCGCCAGGAAAATTATTTTCTAGGTTAAAGAAATTGTAATCAAGTTTATGGATATCCTCTTGGACATATAAGGGTTGCAAATTGTCTATTACTTTATCCCATCTATTGTTTTGCCGAATAACTACTTTTACAGAACCTCTGGGATTTATAATTTCCATATTAGGGTACAATATATTAAAATCCAGTTGTTGGTGGGTGAAGCGTTGATTAATTCCTGTAGAAGGTTTTTGCTCAGCTACTATAGCTACTTTGCTATCAAAAACAATAAACCTCTTGGTTAAAATTAAATCTGATTCATCACCACTTCTATAGATGACCGCAAGGTAATTGCCTGTTACTTTTACTTTAGGTAACGTTGTTTTGTAATGAGTATAAGGAATTCGTGTTCCTATTGATGACTTTCTATCCTCAATAAAATTTTCATTGTAGCCATCAAGGTATTGAACTGTGCTAAGGCTAGAGATCGTCCAGTCTGCATTGCAGTGAATGATTTTCAGGTATAAGCTCGATGTATTTTCTCCTAATTCATCAAATTCTAAAATCAGCGGCACATTCTGAATTAAAGGTACTATGGGAGTATTCAATTCATCATTGGTTCCTGAATTAGCAGGATATAGCAATACCGTTTTAAACGTTTCTTCATATACACAATCACGTGTAACTAGGGCTTTGTCTTGTGATTTTAAATTACTACTAAAAATCAGTTGGATAATGCCCGAAATAAATAGGAGACTAGAAAGTCTCCTTAAAAATTTAGATTTTATCATATTATTTTTTCTCTTCAAGCTCTTGGATTTTTTCTGCATATGCATCCCATTTCTGCTGTTCTTCTTCCAGTTGCTGACGAAGCTGCTCATATTTAGAGTTAATATCTGCAAGTTTTTGAACATTACTATAAACGTCAGGCTTTGCCAATTCTTCTTCTACTTTTACTTTTTTATTTTCCAGTTCCGTTATTCTTGCTTCAGTTTTATCCAGTTGATTTTGGAGGCTCTTTAGTTCTTTTTGGATATCCTTTCCTGGTTCAATATTATTTTTAACAGGCTTTTCTTCAGATTTCTTAGGTGAAGGGCTTGCAGGTGCAGCTGTCGGATTTTTAACTCTTTGTTCCTGCCAGTAACAGTATTCTTCGTAGGTTCCGGGATACTCTTTTATTTCATTGTCTTCTATAAACCAGATTTTATTAGCTACCTGAGACACAAAATGTCTGTCGTGCGAAATTACAATATAGGTTCCTTCATATTGTTGAAGAGCCTGTATCAGAATATTCACAGAGACAATATCCAGGTGGTTTGTTGGCTCATCCAGCAACAGAAAATTGGCTTCTGAAATCAGTGTTTTGGCAAGTGCTACTCTTGATTTTTCTCCTCCTGATAATACTTTGATTTTTTTGAAAACATCATCATTTGAAAAGAGGAAACAGCCCAGTACTGAGCGAAGCTCTAACTCTGATTTGTCGCTGCCAGCTTCTTTAAGCTCATCCAGCATAGAGTTGTTAACGTTTAGAGATTCAAGCTGGTGCTGTGCAAAAAATCCTTGAAGAACATTGTGTCCTTCTGTTCTTTCTCCTTCTATATTTTCAGTACCTGCTATGATTCTTAAAAGAGTAGATTTTCCTTTACCATTCGCGCCAATCAGGGCTATTTTATCTCCTCTTTCAATGATTGCATGTGTATTCCTTAAAATATTAAGGTCTGCATAAGACTTTGAAATATTTTTTAACGAGAGAATTGTTCTTCCTGGATTTTTGCTAAACTTAAATCTGAAGTTAACCCTTGCATTTTCCTCCACTACATCCTCAATCATATCCATACGTTCTAAAGATTTTACACGTGATTGGACTTGGCGTGCTTTAGATGCTTTTGCTTTGAAACGGTCTATAAAACGCTCCGTTTGGCGGATTTTGGATTGCTGATTTTCAAAGGCTCCTTTCTGAATCTCGGCCCTAAGGGCCTTTTCTTCAAGGTAAAATTGATAGTTACCAGCATATATGTGAAGATTCTGCTGAGTTACTTCCACAACCGTTTTTACAGTATTATCAAGAAAATACCGGTCGTGAGAAACTACAATAATAGCACCTTCATAACTTTCTAGATATTTCTCTATCCATTGAATGGATGGAAGGTCAAGGTGGTTGGTAGGCTCATCAAGAAGAAGGAGCGATGGTTTTGCTAAAAGGAGTTTAGCAAGCATCACCCGCATTCTCCATCCTCCGGAAAATGTTTTTAAAGGTTTCTCCAGATCTCTAGTGGAAAAGCCAAGTCCCTCTAGTATTTCTTCTGCTTTGGATTGAATCGAATAACCATCCAATGCTTCAAATCTTTCTTGTAGTTTAGTTAGTTTGTCAACTAGTGAGTCTTTATAATCGACCTCCATTTCTTTTAGAACTTCATCGATTTTCTTTTGAAGGGCCATTGCTTCTTCAAAAGCCTGCATCGCTACATGGAGTATGCTCTCCTGAGAATCATAGGAGAGAAGATCCTGATTAAGAAAACCAATAGTACATTCTCCGCTTCTGGAAATATCTCCTTTGTCTGGCTTATACTCTCCTGTAATAAGGCGAAGCAGCGTTGATTTGCCTGTTCCATTGGCACCTATTAGTCCAATTCTGTCTTTAGGCTTTATATGTAGGGAAACATCTTCGTAAAGTGGACGACTACCAAAATAGAAAGACAGATTGTTTATTGAGAGCATAATTTTAGAATAATAAAATAAAAGGCAAATTTAACCAATTAAGAGGAGTATGGAAAGTTTTATCAAATAATGAAGGCCAGGGAGTAAAAGTTCAATGCTATTTAATTAATTTTGGGTTAAAAATACTCCTATGCATAAACCCGCTTTTGATGATATTTATATGGAACTGGCTGTAAATCTTTCCAAAAGATCTCACTGTGTAAAAAGACAAGTAGGAGCAGTACTTACCAAAGATACCAGAATTATTTCAATTGGTTATAATGGACCTCCTGCTGGTACTCATAATTGCGATGAAGAATGGCCAGGAGAGGGGTGCCCGCGGGATTCAAAAGGAAGCTGTTCTCTTGCCTTGCATGCTGAACAAAATGCCATTATCTATGCAATAGATAATGGTGCAATAATTAAGGGATCAACTATATATGTTACACTCTCCCCCTGTATTGCCTGCGCCAGAGTTATTTTCAGTCTTGGAATTTCAAAAGTAATTTTCCTTCATTCATATGCTGAATATAAAGGTATTGCGAGTGATGAAGGCGTAGACTTTTTAAGGAAGTTTGGTGTCGAAGTTGAAAAATACAAGGGTGAGTTACCTCATTTTACCCCTAATGATGTAAGTCGAGGTTAATATTATAAAATATTAACCTCTGTTTCCAGCTCAATCCCGAATTTTTCAGTTACGGATTTTTTAATTTCTAAAGAAAGATTTTTGATTTCTTCTCCACTGGCTTTACCACAATTAATTAAAACCAGGGCCTGATTTTTATGAACACCTGCATTGCCGATAACTTTTCCTTTCCAGCCACACTGTTCATTTAACCAACCTGCCGGAACCTTTACCTTTCCAGGTTCGCAGGGGAAAAAAGGTATAGTCGGGTATTGAAGCTTTAGTTTTGCAAATTGCTCTTCCGGAATTTCAGGATTTTTAAAGAAACTTCCTGCGTTGCCAATTACCGAAGGATCAGGAAGTTTTGATTTTCTGATATGAATAACAGCATCACTTACATCTTTAACGGTTGGTTTAAATACATTCATCTCTTTTAATGTATCTGTAATAGCTCCATAGGAAATATTGAGATGAGGGTTTTTTTCCAGTTTAAAAAATACATTGGTGATGACAAATTTTCCTTTAAAGTGCTGTTTAAAAATGCTGTCTCTGTATCCGAATAAACAATCTTGGTTTGTAAATACAGCCTTATCACCAGTTGCAATATGGATAGCTTCAAGGCTTTCCATGCAATCTTTAATTTCTACTCCATAAGCTCCTATATTTTGGACTGGGGCAGCACCTACAGAACCGGGAATTAGAGATAAATTTTCTAACCCTCCAAAACCTCGAGTTACTGTATACAATACAAGATCATGCCATAGCTCTCCTGCACCTGCTTTGATGTAGACAGAAGTGTCATTTTGTCCAATAATTTCAATACCTTTTATTTGGTTATGCATGACAAGCCCATCAAAATCTTTTGTAAATAGGATGTTGCTGCCGCCACCAAGCACTAGTTTGGGTAAATTTTTATATTCTTCATTATTCAATATTTCTAATAACTCGCTCTCATTTTTAAACTGAGTATACCCTTTTGTATTGACATCTATCCCAAAAGTGTTGTATTTCTTTAAACTTACGTCTGATTTAATTTCCATTTAATATAAAAATTCTCCTATAAAAACCCCAAGTATTTTAATTCTGTTCAAAGTTAACTTTTCAAAAAAAGAAAAAGATGACGAAGATCAAATTTTACATTTTGAGCTAAAAAAACTTATTCACATTTTTTTAGAATCATGTAAGGAATAGGTAAGATTTTGAAGATGTTAACATCTGAAGTTAAAAATCATAATAGGTTGAAATCATGAGGTTTAGTTATTAAAAGTACTTGTTTTGGGGTAATTATTTGATTTATAAACTTTTAAAATGAATTGTCCACAAAGTTTAGTATTTTTTGTGGAAAAAAGTTATTTAAAATCATTCTAAATTATGACCATTTTTTGGGTTTTTAAAATGTAATTAATTGATATTCAGTGGTATTTTATTGGAAAGCTTGGTAAGGTTATATTTTCCCTAAAATTGCTCTAAAAACATTTTTGATAAATTCAATTCCCATACTAGATTTGTGCGACTTTATAAAGAGTATGCCCAAATTAACGGATAAAACTAATTTTAACATGTCCTTAACCAATACCATCAATCGCTCGGCGATTACTTTGTTATTACTTTTTCTTTCACTTTTTGTCAGTTTGCCATCGAATGGTCAGGAGAAACCGGCTGCGGGCGCAGCAGGAGCCGATCCAGCAAAGGTAGCTGAAGGTGCAAAGTTGTTTGAAGCAAATTGTAAGGCTTGTCACGCTGTCAATGACGTAGTTGTTGGGCCTGCGCTGAAAGATGTGAACAAAAGAAGACCAATCGCCTGGATTGTAAACTTCGTTCACAATTCACAGAAAGTAATTGCAAGTGGAGATCCGTATGCTGTTGAGCTTTTCAACAAATACAACAAAACTGAAATGAAATCTTTCCCTGAACTTTCAGAGGATCAGATTAAAAGTATTGTAGCATATATTGTAGATGAAGGTGGAAAAGCTAAAGTTACCCCTGGGCCAACGACAACTACAGATCCAAATCAGCCAGAGGATAAATCTAAAGGAGAAGGCGAATATTCTGGCATAATCCTTATCCTTATCATCATCGTTCTAGTTCTAGTTCTTGTAATGTTAGTTGTATTTCTTTCGGTATTGAAAAGATACCTGAAAGACAAAGAAGAAAAACTTGCAGAATCTGACAGAGAAATAGTAAATCAAAAATTTGATATACTAAAAGTAATAAAAAGCAAAGGATTCCTTTCTATAGTAGGTATCATCTTTGTTTCCTTAGCACTCAGAGCTTGCTGGAACAACATGTTCTATGTAGGTGTAGATCAAGGCTATGCTCCAATACAGCCAATACCATTCTCTCATAAACTTCACGCTGGTCAGTACAAAATCGATTGTAACTATTGCCACACTGGAGTAACTAAAGGTAAACAAGCAAACATCCCATCTTTGAATATCTGTATGAACTGCCACTCTCAAATTAAGAGCGGTCCAAGATTCGGTCAGGATGGAATTGCAAAAGTTATTGACGCTTACAATTCAAATAAGCCTGTGAAATGGGTAAGAGTACACAACCTTCCTGATCTTGCTTACTTCAACCATGCCCAACACGTGAAAGTGGGTGGTATAGAATGTAAGACATGTCACGGTCAGATCGATACCATGGAAGTTGTAAGACAGCACTCACCTTTAACAATGGGATGGTGCATCAATTGCCACAGAGAGACTGCGGTGAACGGAAAAGACAATGCTTATTATGACAAGCTCCTTGAGCTTCATTCTAAGAAAGGTCCGTTGAAAGTTGCTGAAAACGGAGGTCTTGAGTGTGCAAAATGTCACTATTAATCAATTTAGAAGCCTAATTCATTTTATATAGATTCTTATGAAAGATAACAATAAAAAATACTGGAAAGGAATTGAGGAATTATCCAACGATCCAGAATTTTTAAAGCATGCGCATAATGAGTTCCCTGAATTTTTATCTGTAAAGGAAAAAGGAAGCAGTGATGCTTCTGATGCTCCTGACAGAAGAGATTTTTTGAAACTATTAGGCTTTAGTGTTGCTGCAGTTTCCCTTGCTGCTTGCGAGGCTCCTGTAAAAAAAGTTATTCCATATGTAAATAAGCCTGTTGACGTTGATCCAGGAATAGCAAACTGGTATGCTTCTACATACCAAGAAGGTGGCGAATATTGCAGCATCTTAGTAAAAACAAGAGAAGGCAGACCTATTAAAATTGAAGGAAACAAACTTTCTCCAGTTACAATGGGCGGAACAAGTGCCAGAGTACAGGCTTCTGTTCTAAGTTTATACGATACTGAAAGATTAGAATTCTTTGTTGAGAATGGCAAAGCTGTAAAAGTTAAGTCTATAGCAGAATATGCTCCTCTTGACAGAAAAATAAAAGATAAATTAGCTGCAGCTCAGGCTTCAGGTAAATCAATTAAAATTGTATCTCAGACAATTTTAAGCCCTACAACTAAAAAAGTAATCGAAGAATTTAAGGCAAAATACCCTGCAACTGAACATGTTATGTATGATGTTCTTTCTGCAGAAGGTATCCTTAAAGCAAATGAAATATCTCTTGGTCAGAGAATAATCCCTTCTTATAATTTTGCTGCGGCAGATGTAATAGTAAGCTTTGGCGCCGATTTCCTTGGATCATGGATTTCTCCGATAGAATATGCTAAGCAATATTCTAAAACAAGAAAATTAAGTGCTCATAAGAAAACAATGAGTAAGCATTATCAAATCGAAAGCAATTTATCGCTTACCGGTTGTAATGCTGATACAAGATTACCTATCAAACCTTCTGAAGAAGGACTATATGTTGCAGCTTTATACAATGCACTTGGATTTGGTGGATTAAGCACTAAAGCTCCAAACCATGAAGTAATTAAAAAAGCAGCGGCAGATCTTTTAAAGGCAAAAGGAAAATCATTAGTTGTAAGCGGATCAAACGATCCATATGTGCAGCTTTTGGTAAATAAAATCAATAGTGAATTAGGCAATTACGGTAAAACTATTGATGTAACTACTCCATCTTTCCAAAAACAAGGAAGCGATGAAGCAATCCTTAAGTTTATTGATGATGCTAAATCAGGTCAAGTTGGAGCAGTTATTTTCTATGGAGCTAACCCTGTTTATGATCATCCAAAAGGAGAGGAGCTAAAAGAAGCATTAAAGAAAATTTCATTGAAAATTTCTTTTAATGATCGTATGGATGAGACTTCATCTGAAGTTGACTACGTTTGTCCAGATCTTCATTTCCTTGAGTCATGGAATGATGCTGAACCTAAAAAAGGATTTTTTAGCTTGACTCAGCCTACAATTACTCCGATATTCAAAGGTAACAGAGCTGCTCAGGAGTCGCTTCTGATCTGGTCAGGTAACAAAACGGATTACTATACTTACCTTGAAAATAGCTGGAAATCAAGATTAACAGGAGGCAACTTCCAGGAATTGTGGGATAAAACCTTACATGATGGTTTATATTCTGCAGGAAAAACTTCTGAATTGCATGTTACACCTGGTCATAGTGAAACAGAAGCTTATGCAGCTATCTCTGATACTGCAGCTGTCGGAGCATTTCACACAGGAGGATCATCTACTCCTAATGTTAATCTCAGTGAAGTAGAAGATAATATCAACAGAACTTATAAAACTAATTCAGGCATAGAGCTTAGTCTTTATTATAAAGTAGGATTAGGATCAGGTTCACTCTCAGCAGGAAATAATCCATGGCTACATGAATTACCGGATCCTGTTTCTAAAGCAACTTGGGATAACTATCTAGCCATTCCTAAAAAGATGGCTAACGAGATGGATATTACTCAAGGCGATGTAGTCGCACTTACAGTTGATGGAAAGAATACAGGAATTGAAGTTCCAGTATTGATTCAACCAGGTCAGGCAAACAATACTGCTTCTTTAGCTCTGGGATATGGAAGAACTAAAGCTGGAAAATGTGGAAACGAAGTAGGAAAGAATGCTTATCCTTTAATTAAAGTTAAAGGTGGCAGACTTGATTTGAATGCAGGTGTAGTAACATTCGCTAAAACCGGTGATGAGAGAAAAATAGCTCAAACCCAGACTCACCATACAGTTATGGCCCGTCCAATTATTCAGGACGCTAGCTTAGCTGAATATCAAAAAGATGCTGGTGCGGGAAGATTCAAGCCGATGATTCATACAAACCTGTATGGAGAAAAGAAACCTACCGAAATTACTACATGGTATGAGCATGAGAAGCCTAACCATTTATGGGGAATGAGTATTGACCTCAACTCATGTATTGGTTGTGGAGCTTGCGTTGTAGCTTGTCAGTCTGAAAATAACGTTCCTGTAGTTGGTAGAAAAGAGGTGTTGAACAGGAGAGAGATGCACTGGATTCGTATCGATCGTTACTACAGCAGTGATGCAGAAACAGATAAAACAGGTGAGTATTTTGAAAGTGAATCAGGAGTTAAAGACCTTGAAATAGCTGCCGAGAATCCGACTGTAACATTCCAGCCAATGTTATGTCAGCAGTGTAACCACGCACCTTGCGAGTCAGTTTGCCCTGTTGCTGCAACAACCCACAGCAGCGAAGGTCTGAATCAAATGACCTACAACAGATGTATCGGAACCAGATACTGTGCAAATAACTGCCCATATAAAGTAAGAAGATTTAACTGGTTTAAATATTTTGAAAACGAGGATTTTGACAAGAACGTCAGCATGAACAACTTCCTTGGTAGAATGGTGTTGAATCCTGATGTAACTGTAAGATCAAGAGGAGTTATGGAAAAATGCTCTTTCTGTGTACAGAGAATTCAAGAAGGAAAGCTTAAAGCTAAGATGGAGAAGAGAAGACCAATTGATGGAGAAATCGTTACTGCTTGTGCTTCAGCATGTCCTACAGATGCAATTATATTTGGAGACAGAAATGATTCTGAAAGCAGACTTCACAAAGACAATGTTGTGGAGAATGCAGAAAGATCATATGCAGTCCTTGAAGAGCTTAATGTTCAACCCAACATTTTGTATCTAACTAAAATCAGAAACTCTTAATTTAGAACCTATTACAGATTTTTAATATAAAAAATATGCAAGTTACTTCGCCCGTAAGACCGCCTCTGGTAACAGGGGGCAAAACTGTCTCTGATGTTACTCAGGATATAAGCAGGCACGTAGAAAATAAACCTACAAAATTGTGGATCATGGCGTTCACACTTTCTGTTATCACACTTTGTTATGGTTCATATTGTTTATGGACGACCTGGTATGAAGGAATTGGAATGTGGGGATTGAACAAAACTATTGGTTGGGCTTGGGATATCACCAACTTCGTATGGTGGGTTGGTATTGGTCACGCAGGAACATTGATTTCCGCGATCCTTTTGTTATTCAGACAAAAATGGAGAACCTCAATTAACAGAGCAGCAGAAGCTATGACAATTTTTGCAGTTATTTGTGCTGCAAGTTTTATTGTAGCGCACATGGGTAGACCATGGCTTGCATATTGGGCACTTCCTCTGCCTAATGCTTTTGGATCACTATGGGTAAACTTTAACTCACCACTTGTATGGGACGTGTTTGCAATCAGTACATATTTCACTGTTTCGCTTGTATTCTGGTACATCGGTCTGGTTCCTGATTTTGCTACAATCAGAGAAAGAGCAACAGGAGTTAGAAGAGTTGCTTATGGTGCTCTAAGTTTAGGATGGGACGGTTCTGCAAAAGCATGGCAAAGATATGAGGCTGTCAGCTTAGTGCTTGCAGGTTGTTCTACTCCGCTTGTATTATCGGTTCACACAATCGTTAGTATGGACTTTGCAACTTCAGTAATACCTGGTTGGCACGCAACAATTTTCCCTCCTTACTTCGTTGCTGGTGCAATCTTTTCAGGATTTGCAATGGTATTGACCCTTATGTTAATTACAAGAGTGGTATTCAGACTTGAAGATTACATTACTGTTGAGCATATGGAGTCAATGAATAAAGTTATTGTATTGACTGGATCAATCGTGGGTATTGCATATTTATCTGAGTTTTTTATTGCATGGTATTCTCACGTTCCATACGAAAGTTATACATTCATCAACAGAGCGTTCGGGGATGACTATTGGTGGGCATACTGGTCAATGATGACTTGTAACGTAATTTCTCCTCAGCTTTTCTGGTTCAGAACAGTAAGAAGAAGTATCGCATGGACATTCCTTCTCTCAATAGTAGTAAATATTGGAATGTGGTTCGAGCGTTTTGTAATCATAGCGACTTCACTCTCAAGAGACTTCATACCTTCTAGCTGGGCATATTTTTCACCTACTCTTTATGATATCGGTGATTACTTGTTCACTTTTGGTCTGTTCTTTACACTCTTCTTGTTATTTGCTAAGTTTTTCCCTGTTGTAAACATGGCTGAGGTAAAGGCAATAATTAAATCATCATCTGCAAAAAAAGATACTAAATAAGGAATATGTCAAAAAGCACAAACTATATAATAGGAGTATTTAACGACGAGGATGTACTGATGGATGCGGTTGGCACATTAAGATCATCTGGAGTTAAAATTCAGGAGGCTTATACACCATTTCCTGTACACGGTTTGGATGATGCTTTAGGTTATAAGCCATCTAACCTTCCGATTGCAGCGTTTCTATTTGGATTAACCGGAACAATCTGCGCTTTATTACTAACTATTGGAACTATGGGCTATGACTGGCCTATGGATATCGGAGGTAAACCATATATTCCACTTCCTCACTTTATACCAGTTACTTTTGAGCTAACAATACTTTTAGCATCATTAGGAATGGTAGCAACTTTCTTGATTATCAGCAATCTTAAACCTTGGGGGCATGACCCGTTCATGTTTGACGGAAGAAGTACAGATGATAAATTTCTTATTGTTATTGATCTGGATAAAAATAAGATGGATAAAGTCGCTCTTACCAATTTATTCAAACAGACAGGAGCATCTGAAGTAAATTCTAAAATTGTTGAAAATCATTAATATTATTTTCGGACATGAGAAACGCTTATAAATACACATATATATTTTTAATTCTTACTGTTATCTTCTCTTCTTGCGTTGATCAGAAGAAGTTTGAGAACATAGGAACGCATGAGAAACCCAATGTTGAGTTTGCACCAAACATGTATCATTCACTTGCTTATGAACCATTAACTCAGATCACTGATACCGAGGCTGGTTTATGGTTAAACTCTAATGATAGTGATACAGGAGAGTTTTTTAACTCTAACCCTTATAATCCTCATAAAATGAACATGAGAGACCCAGCTGCTCATACAGTTAGGTTTAATAATGATGGTTTTTTACCGTATCGTCTTCCTAAAGATTGTCTTGATTATGCTGCAAGGACACTTGTGAATCCATTAAAGGTTAATGATAAAACAATTGAAGACGGAAAAATTCTTTACGCTAAATTTTGCGCTCACTGTCATGGAGAAACAGGGCAGGGGGATGGACCTGTAAATGATGCTTTCAAAGGTGTAGCTAATTTAACTACGGGGTCTGTAAAGGATGCAACTCCAGGACACATTTTCCATGTGATCACTTGGGGTAAAGGTAGAATGGGAGCTCACGGTAGTCAGTTAAACCAGGAAGAACGTTGGAAAATTGTTTCTTACGTAAAAGAAAATTTACAAAAAGCTGAAGCGCAACAATAAACACATTAAATTTTTAACTCATGGTAGTCGAAGAAAAATTTGAATTTACAAGCGGGGCTAAAAAGAAAATTATAACAACCTTTGTGGTCGGTCTTGTATTGGCCCTAATAGGAATATTTGTAATAGGCTCAAGAAATCACGGGCATGAAGAAGCTCATGGAGCCAATCATTCTAAAGAAACAGTAGCAGCTTCAGCTCAACAGCATGGTGGACATGAAGCAACTGCACATGACCAAGCAGGAGCTGAGCATCATGAAGGTGGCGAGCATGCAGAAGGTGGACATCACGGTGCAACTGGTATTGCATTAAGAGTAATTAAAAACCTTTGGCATAACAGTGTTTTCTTTACTGGTATCGCTGTTATAGGTGTATTCTTTATCGCATTTAATTATATAGCTCAGGCGGGCTGGTCTGCAGCAATAAAGAGGGTTCCAGAGGCATTCGGATATTATATTCCATTTGCTGCAATATCTACAATTACTCTTTTCTTTTTATTCAAACAAGACTTGTTTCACTGGTATCATGATGGATTGTATAATCCTTTTTTAGCAGATGGTAAGACTCCAAATCCAGAGTATGATCCTATCATTGCAAGTAAAACCTGGTATTTAGGAAAAGGATTTTATATTTTCAGATTATTCGCATACTTCATTCTTTGGTTTTTAGTATGGTTTAAATTAAGAACTAATTCTTTAAATGAAGATTTAAATGCTGATTTGAAATATCATGACAGCAGTATATTCTGGTCTGCAATATTCCTTATCATCTGGGGAGTAACTTCATCAACTTCTGCTTGGGATTGGGTTATGTCTGCTGATCCTCACTTCTTCAGCACAATGTTTGGATGGTATGTACTTGCCAGCTGGTTTGTGACAGGTCTTGCCTTCATTACCTACATTACTGTATCGCTTAAAGAAGCGGGTTACCTATCATTCGTAAATGAAAATCATTTCCATGATTTAGGTAAGTTCATGTTTGCTTTCAGTATTTTCTGGACATATATCTGGTTCGCTCAGTTCTTGCTCATTTATTATGCAAACATTCCAGAAGAATCATATTATTATGTTGAAAGATTAAAGAATGATATTTATAGTCCTATATTCTTTATCAATTTAATAGTTAATTTCCTTTTCCCTTTCCTTGTTTTAATGACGAGAGATGCAAAAAGACAAAGGATAATACTAAAGGTAGTTGCAGTAGCAATTATTATAGGTCATTGGTTGGATTTCTATATAATGTTAACTCCTCCAATTTTAAAACATGAGGGTGGTTTGGATGCAAATTTCTTGTTTATAGAATTAGGATTGGCATTAGTATTCGGAAGTATATTTATTTTCTTGATAATGACTGGATTGTCAAAAGCATCGTTAGTTGCCAAAAACCATCCAATGCTTGAAGAAAGTATTCACCATCACGTAGTTTAATTAGGAATTTAACTGTAATTAATAAATTAAGATAAAATGTTAGGATTATATATAAGCATAGCTGCGGTTCTTATCCTTGCTATTCTTTTCCTGGTCTTCAGGATTCAGACCTTCATTGATATTGTCAGGGGAGCTAATTCCAGGAGAGTAGGAACAAGCAATAAAGTTAATGCATTTTTACTACTTGCTTTCTTCGTGGTTTCTACAGCATTGTTTATCTGGTATTCTGTACCAGCATCAAAGTTCTTCCTTCCAAAGGCAGTTTCTGAACATGGTGTAAGAACAGACCAAATGTTCTGGATTACAATGGCTATTCTGATAATTGCTTTTATTGGTACAAATATTTTCTTGTTTTCTTTTGTATTTAAATACCAATTCAAAGAAGAGAGAAAAGCATATTTCTATCCAGATAATCACAAATTAGAAATTATTTGGACTGTAATTCCTGCTATAGTAATGGCTATCCTGGTTTATTTTGGATGGAAAGAGTGGTCTTCAATTACAAGACCTGCACCTGAAAATGCAGAGGTGGTTGAAATCATGGGAAAACAATTTGCATGGCAAGTAAGGTATCCTGGTAAGGATAAAAAGTTTGGGGGTTACAATTTTAAATTAATAGATGCTACCAATGAAATGGGAATGAATTTGAATGATCCTAATACAAAGGATGATTTTTTACCGAGTGAAATTCATATTCCAAAAGGACAGCCAGTATTGTTTAAAATTAGAGCAAGAGATGTTATTCATAGTGTTTTTGCTCCACACTTTAGATTAAAAATGGATGCTGTTCCAGGGCTTCCGACTAAATTTTGGTTCACTCCAACTAAAACAACTCAGGAAATGAGGGATGAGCTTGGAAACCCTAAATTCAATTATGAAATCGCATGTACTGAGGTATGTGGAAGAGGCCACTTTGCAATGAGATATATTATTGTTGTAGAGGAGCCTGAGGAATATGAGACATGGTTTGCAGCTCAGAAGCCATGGTCTGAATCTAATCTTGAGTATATTTTAACCAAGGTTGATGAAAAAAGCAAAGGATTATATCCTGCACCTCCAGTACCTGCTGCTGCACCAAAAGCAGATACCACCTCTACTCCAGCTCCAGCTGCAGCAGATACAGTATCTAACAATACTAGCGTTTCATTAAATTCTCACTAAAATCGAAAAATATTTTCTAATAATATGTCTGTAGCCGAAAGTCATTTGCACGACCATCATGATGATCACGAACATGATCACCATGATTTACCTTGGATTAAAAAGTATGTATTTAGCGAAGATCACAAGGTTATTGCCAAACAATATCTGATTTCAGGTATTATCTGGGCAATTATCGGAGGCGGTTTATCATTACTTTTCAGACTTCAGTTAGCTTATCCGGATGCTAATTTTGACTGGTTGAAGCCTTTATTGGGCGGATGGATCCAAAATGGAAAATTAGACCCTGAATTCTACCTGGCACTTGTTACAATGCACGGAACTATAATGGTATTCTTTGTATTGACTGCAGGTTTGAGTGGTACTTTCAGTAACTTCCTTATTCCATTACAAATAGGAGCAAGAGATATGGCTTCAGGATTCCTGAACATGTTATCTTACTGGTTCTTCTTTGTTTCTGGTGTTATAATGTTGCTAAGTTTATTTATAGAAACTGGTCCTGCTGGTGGAGGATGGACTGTATATCCTCCTTTGAGTGCATTACCTCAGGCAATTTCTGGTTCTGGGCTTGGTATGACAATGTGGTTGATCAGTATGGCATTGTTTATAGTTTCAACTTTATTAGGAGGTTTGAACTATATCACAACTGTCATTAACTTAAGAACTAATGGTATGTCATTTTTAAGAATGCCGCTTACTATCTGGGCATTTTTCATTACTGCAATCATTGGTTTGTTATCTTTTCCTGTATTATTTTCTGCAGCTTTATTATTGATTTTCGATAGAACTTTCGGTACAAGCTTCTTCCTTTCTGATATTTATATTGCCGGTCAGGCTTTGTCTTTTGAAGGTGGTAGTCCTGTATTGTTCCAGCATTTATTCTGGTTCCTAGGTCACCCTGAAGTTTATATAGTATTGCTTCCGGCACTTGGTATCACTTCTGAGATTGTAGCTACAAATTCTAGAAAACCAATTTTCGGATATAAAGCTATGATTGGTTCTATGTTGGCTATCGCCTTCTTATCATTCATCGTTTGGGCACACCACATGTTTATTTCAGGTATGAATCCATTCCTGGGATCAATATTCATGTTCCTTACACTGATTATTGCAGTTCCTTCTGCAGTAAAGGCTTTTAACTATATTACAACACTTTGGAGAGGTAATATCATATTCACTCCTGCAATGTTGTTCTCAATTGGTCTGGTGTCATTCTTTATTTCCGGAGGTTTGACTGGTATTGTTTTAGGTAACTCTGCAGCAGATATTCAATTACACGATACTTATTTCGTAGTAGCTCACTTTCACATTGTAATGGGTAGCGCTTCTTTCTTTGGTATGCTAGCTGGTGTTTATCACTGGTTCCCTAAAATGTTCGGAAGAATGATGGATGAGAAACTAGGATATGTGCATTTCTGGATTACATTTATTGGTGTTTACATGGTGTTTTTCCCAATGCACTACATTGGTATTGCAGGTTTCCCAAGAAGATACTATTCATTCACTGGATTTGATTTTACTCAGAGCTTTACTGACTTGACTCAGATTATTACTATTGCTGCAATTGTAACTTTTGCGGCTCAGTTTATATTCTTATTCAATTTCTTCTTCAGCATATTCAAAGGTAGAAGAGCCACTGAAAATCCTTGGAGATCTAATACGCTTGAGTGGACTACACCGGTTGAACCAGGTCACGGTAACTGGCCAGGGGCTATACCTACAGTTTACAGATGGGCATACGATTATAGTAAGCCTGGAGCTGAAGATGATTTCATACCTCAGAACGTGCCATTCTCAGAAACAAAGGGATCTAATTTCCCTCATGAGAATGAGCAAATGGTAGCTGAGGCTGGGATTACCCATGGAAAATAATTCAGATTATAAAAGATTCGGTAAGGTAACTTTGGTTACTTTAATCTCGGTCTATTTATTGATATTGGCTGGAGGAATAGTGAGAAGTACAGGTTCAGGTATGGGATGTCCCGACTGGCCCAAATGTTTTGGAAATTATATTCCTCCAACCCATATCAGTGAACTTCCCTTAGATTATAAGGAGCGTTATAAAGTTCACGGTTTTGAAGCAGAGTTTAATCCGGTTAAAACCTGGATTGAGTATATAAATAGGCTAATGGGTGCTGTAGTTGGCTTTTTGATGCTGTTGGTTGTTAGCTTTTCTGTTCCATTGATAAAAAAAGACTGGAGCCTGTTTGCATTAAGTTTGTTGACCCTATTTCTGATCGGTTTCGAAGCCTGGCTCGGAAAGATGGTAGTATCATCAAATTTAGCTCCGATAATGGTTACAATACATATGGGCGGTTCTTTGATTATTGTAGGCTTACTGATTTGGATTTTAATAAAAACATTTCCACAACGCTTTACCTACTTTAAAGGTCCTGTACATTCCAAATTTAATTTTCTGGTTGTGTTTCTTTTGATTTTGACATTCCTACAGATTTCAGTAGGTACTCAGGTTAGAGAAGAAATTGATCTGATTATTGTGAAAAATAACAATTCGAATAGAGAACTTTGGATTGATAGTTTAGGGAAGGTGTTTTTGTTCCATAGAGTCATCGGTTATGTATTATTGCTCTTGTCAGCATATTTGTTCTTTGGATTTAAAAAGATTATTGAGAATAAAGTGATTATTAAGTCTGTGTCTGTGGTATTCTACTGTTTACTGGTAGAGACACTTGCAGGTATAGCATTAGCTGTTTTCAGCTTACCACCATACCTTCAACCATTACATTTATTATTAGCGACAATAGTTTTCGGTATACTGTTTTTCGTATTTACAATAATAAATGTGAATCTGGAAGGTTTTAAGATGAAAACGAAATTGAATTATTAAAATGCAGTCAGTAAGTAGATTAAATATTCTTCACCTGGTGGGATTTAAGTCTAAAGAATATTTTAGATTATTAAAATTCCGTCTTTCCCTTACAGTAGTTTTTTCTGCTGGTATGGGGTACATATTGGGTGGAGGAAAATCGATCGATTGGTCATTATTTGGGATATTTGCCCTTGCAGGAATGTGTCTTACAGGAGCAAGTAATATTCTGAATCAGGTCTATGAGAAGGACTCTGACAAATTAATGGATCGTACCAAAAGTCGTCCAGTCCCTACTGGTAATGTAAGTGTTCCTGAAGCAATATTTCTAGCATCAGTTTTGGGTGCCTTGTCAATTTTCCTCTTTAGTGAATTCTTCAATTTTAAAACCGCTATTTTAGGTTTTTCTTCATTAGTATTATATGCCTTTGCTTATACTCCTTTAAAAACTAAAACCCCACTTGCTGTTTTTGTTGGTGCCATTCCTGGAGCATTGCCTCCAATGATTGGCTGGATTGCAGCAACGGATAAGTTTGGTTGGGAGCCAGGCATCTTATTTGGAATTCAGTTTTTCTGGCAACTTCCACATTACTGGGCCATTGCCTGGGTTTTGGATGAAGATTATCAGAAAGCAGGTATCAGATTATTACCAAATGCAGGAGGAAGAACATCCGAGACTGCATTTCAAATAATGATTTATACTTTATTCTTAATCCCGTTAGGGTTTATGCCTTATTTTTTAGGTATGACTGGAATAACTTCAGCAATTGTAACTTTAATTGCGGGAATCTTATTTCTGGCTCAAACCTTTTATTTAATGAAGGAGTGTACCAAAAAAGCAGCATTGCTGATTATGTTTGGATCTTTCCTTTATTTGCCAATAGTACAAATTGCTTTTGTTTTGGATAAGGTATAGTTAAAAATATGAGTCAACACGAATTAAATTTACAATCGAGCGAGCCTCAGAAGCCGCTGTCAATGAATCCGAAAAAGTTCGCTTTCTGGCTTTTCCTTGTGACGGTATTGATGATATTCGCTGCATTAACAAGCGCGTATATTGTGAGGAGGGCAGATGGAGGTTGGTTGGAGTTTCAACTCCCTTCAATTTTCTGGCTTAACTCTGTTATTATAGTAGTTAGTTCAATAACAATGCAGTTTGCATATTTTGCTGCTAAAAAAGATAGCCTTGAGAATACTAAGTTATACTTGTTAATTACCAGTCTTTTAGGATTAGCCTTTTTGGTAGGCCAGTTTTATGCCTGGGGAGATCTAGTAGAAATTAATGTTTTCTTCGGAGGAAAGGGCAGTAACCCTTCTGGTTCATTTCTGTATGTATTGACAGGTTTGCATGGTTTGCACCTGATTTCTGCAGTAATCTTCCTTTGGGTTGTGTTTGCTCAAAGTTTCAAATATAAAGTTCATTCAAAGAGCATGCTTGTAATAGAATGCTGTACAACGTATTGGCATTTCCTTGGTGGACTTTGGATATATTTGTTTGGATTTTTATTACTTAACCATTAATTTTTCATAAAAATAACAACATGGCAACAACAGCAGTCATTGACGAAAAAGAAAAAAGAAGTTTGTGGGGTGGAGGTGCTGAACCCCTTAGAGCAAGTTACGGAAAGCTGATGATGTGGTTTTTCCTCCTTTCTGATGCTTTAAGCTTTTCAGGATTATTAATTACTTACGGTTTAAGTAGGTTTGCACATAATGCTTATACTGGGAAAATAGCTGATTTCGTACCATCAGGAAGTTATTGGCCAGTACCTGAAAAAGTGTTTACGCACATTCCTTTTACTCATAATCCATATCCTCTAGTATTTGTGGGAATTATGACATTTATCCTCATCATGAGTAGTGTTACAATGGTTCTTGCTGTTGAAGCTGGTCATAGAATGGATAAAGAAGAAGTATTAAAATGGATGCTTTGGACAATTATAGGTGGTGCTGCCTTTTTAGGTTGCCAGGCTTGGGAGTGGACAATTTTCATAGTTGGTGACAAAGGTAGAATGTTAGCAGACGGAACTACGTTCTTCGGAGCTAATCTTCACCATAACGAATATGGCCCTACTTTATTCGCTGATTTATTCTTCTTTATTACAGGCTTCCACGGTACTCACGTATTGAGCGGTGTTATCATCAATATGATAGTATTCTATAATGTGGCTATTGGAACTTATGAAAGAGTTGGACATTACGAAATGGTTGAGAAAGTTGGTCTTTACTGGCACTTTGTAGACCTTGTTTGGGTGTTTGTATTTACTTTCTTCTATCTGGTTTAATTTAAATATTTAAGTTGATATAAAATTATGGGACACGGTCATCATACTACAGCACATGCTCCTCAGGTTCTTCCAAAGGATAAAGAGAAAATCAAGAAAATCTGGATGACGGCTCTTATCCTTGCGGTTGTAACGGCTATAGAATTCTTACTGGCATTTACAATGGAAAGAGGTTCATTGCTTACTTCAATATTCGTTCTATTAACATTCGTAAAATCTTTCTACATCGTAGGAGAATTTATGCACCTTAAATATGAAGCGAAAACTTTAATCTGGTCAATTGTAATACCAACGCTTTTTATCGTTTGGTTAGTAGTAGCTCTATTAGTTGAAGGAAATGCAATATTGTATTTCAGAAATCTTTGGCAATGGTACGCTGGTTTAGCTAAATAATCAGATAATGAATAAAATTATTAAAACCGGTATACTAGTTTTACTTCTGGTAATACCGGTTTTTCTTTTTCAGTATTTTAAGTTCTTTGGGAAAAATCATTATAAACTACCTGTTTTTTTTGCAACAGACTCTGTTTTAAATGATAAAGGACAATATACTATAACAGAAGCGCATGAAATTCCTGATTTTTCATTTAGAAATCAGGATGGAGTGGAAATTAAAAGAGAGAAATTCAAAGGAAAGATTCTTGTTGTGGATTTTTTCTTTTCAAGGTGCCCTGGAATTTGCCCTCAAATGACCAACCAGTTGATCAGGGTTCAGGAAAAATTTAAACAAGAACCTCAATTTCAGATTCTATCCCTTACTGTAGATCCTGAATATGATACTGTATCTGTATTGAAGTCTTATGCACTGAAATATGGAGCAATTCCTGAAAAATGGAATTTCCTTACCGGACGTAAAGATTCTATTTATGCACTCGCTCAAAAGGGCTTTTTCATTACGGCTATGGAAGACCGAGACAGACCTCTTGAATTTATTCACAGTGAGAAACTCGTGCTGGTAGATAAAGATGGAAGGATCAGGGGCTATTATGATGGAACGGATTCTGAAGAAGTTGACCGCTTAATTACTGAAATACAAGTTCTGCAATATGAATACTCAAATTAATCCAGTTATTGAAAAAAAAGATAATCTCTATTTGATTATCATAGGCATATTGTCAGTAGCCGTACCTGTATTGGTTTCTGTGCTATTTTACCTACCCCAAACAGGTAAGCTGGGAGATTTGGATGTTTCTTTTTTACCCCACCTTAATGCAGTTTTAAACACTTGCACCACTATTGCTCTCTTATCAGGGTTTTACTTTATCAAATTTAAAAAAGATGCAAGGCTACACAGAATGGCGATGATGGTGGCATTTTGTCTTTCAAGTCTTTTTCTTATTTCGTATGTAATTTATCATTACCAAGGGCCTCATACTATTTATGGAGATATTAACCATGATGGTGTTTTGGATATTGCTGAAAAGTCTGCTGTAGGTATTTGGAGAACTATTTATATACTGATTCTTGTTCCTCATATTATATTGGCAGCTGTAGTTGTGCCCTTTGTTTTATTTGCTATATACTTTGGAATATCCAATCAGTTTTCAAAACATGTGAAAGTTGTAAAATGGACATTTCCAATCTGGTTGTATGTAGCAGTTACTGGGGTTATAGTTTATTTAATGATTAGTCCTTATTATGGAGCTTAATAATTCTGTCAATATGAAAAAGGTGATCTTTGTTTTGATGCTTGTTTTTGTAGTAATAATGGCCGGATCAACTGATCTATTGGCTCAATGTGCTATGTGTAAAGCTACAATTAAAGATAATGTGGAATCCGGACAAGGGATAGGGCAGGGATTGAATAAAGGAATTTTATACCTGATGAGTGTTCCATACATTATCGGAAGTTTTATCGCTTTTTTCTGGTATAAAAACAGCAAAAAGAATAGCGAAAAGCAGCAGTTACTTGACAAAATCAAATCAAAATTTGCCAAATAAATCTTCGTTATTTTAATGTATACCTCTTACGATTGATACCTTGAAAAATCTTTTAAGAAAGAACATATTTCTATTTTTATCCCTCCTGTTTTTTCTATTATCATTAGTAACCTGGAATTTTTTTAACAATAGCAGTGAAACAATCAACAAAAAGAAGATTGTAAAAGCTATTTCCGGACAAATTGATCTTTTCCTACAGAAGAACCAAAAATCATCAGAGCTGCTATTTAAAACACTTGAGAATAAGTCGAGATATTCATTTTCGAGCTTAAATATACCATCTGATTACCCTTATTACATTTTCAAAAATAAGCAACTTATTTACTGGTCTGACTTTAGGTTTGTTCCTGAATATGATCACGTGAAAGGGGAGTATTCGGAAAAAGTGTTATTTCAAAAGACAGGGAAATACCTTGTCTCACAAAAGAAATTAGTAACGGAAAAGGATGTTTTTGAAGTTTATTTTTTAACTCCTGTAAGGGCATATATCAATCAACCGGCGACATTCAATGATATGGTTGCATTTAAACCTATCATCAATGATAATAATGTCCGTGTTCTCGCAAATCCTGCCAGCGACCCTGATCTGAATATACATTCTCCTCAGAAAGAATTCCTGTTTTCTATTGAGTTTTTTGAAATCAATAAAATCAAGAGTAGTTCACTTTTATTTACGTATATAGTCCTTAGCTTTCTGGCTTTGGCTTCGCTTGTTACTGCCATTTACCGGGTGGCATTAAAAATTTCGGAAAAAAATTTTGATATTGCTACGATAATTCTTGTCTTCAACCTATTGGTGATAAGAATTGCAATGCTATTCTTAAATTATCCTTCATTTTTGTCGGATTTTGGCCTGTTCAATCCAAAGTACTTCGCTTCATCTATTTTGTCTCCTTCACTTGGTGACTTATTGCTGAATTTTATTTTCCTTTTTCTGACCGGGCTTTTTGTATTTATAAACTACCATCGTTCAAGATTTTTACAAAAGGCAAATAACCTTTCCGGAATTTTCAGAAAAGCATTTTCAGTAATATTAATCTTTATTGCATTATTGATTCAGCATCAGTTTTTTTTCATTTTAAGAGCAATATCATTGAACTCAACATGGTCGATTGATATTACTACAGATATTAATTTTGGCTTTTTCAGGATATCATCGATAGTTGCTTTCGTTTTTGCTTCGATAAACCTGTTTTTATTGCTGCATTTGCTTGTAAGGATATTACAGTTCTTCTGCGATAATCAGCTTTTGAAAATTATATGGGCTAGTATCATTGCCTGGGTTCTATTTTCAGTATTTTCCTATTTCATTCTTGGTGGGGTTTCTATATCGGTAAGCCTTGCTTGTCTAGTCTATATATTAGTTATTTCATTCCTTAAGTTACCAAGGCAATTTATCAGATTCCGTTACGGAACTTATATCTATCTGATATTTGCCGGATTGCTGTCTGCCTTTACTGCTGCAGTTTCTATCTATGTGACTCAGGAAGAGAAAGAGGTAATAAGAAAACAGAAATTTGCATCCCAGTTGGTCATAGATAATGATGTATTGGGTGAGTACCTTTTGTCAGATGCATCTAAAAAAATAAAGGAAGATATCTTTATCAAAAGCAGGCTTGTTACCCCTTTTTCCTCTAAAGAAATTATTGAGCAAAAGATCAAGAAGATCTACCTGTCCAATTATTTTGATAAATATGATGTATCAGTTTCTGTATTCGATGCGTCCGGCGACGTCTTTGAGAAAAAATCATATTATGCCAACTACTTTGAAGTGTTATCCGAATTGAAAAAAGGTCAGCACCGAACAGAGTACAAGAATATTTATTTTCAAAAGGAAAATCTGAAGGATGGGTTCAGAAGGTATATATGCTTTAATGAAATTGAGAAAAATGATATCATCATTGGGTATATCATTATTGAATTAAAGCACAGAAGGATCATTCCCAATAGCGTGTATCCTGAGCTTTTCCTTGACAAAAAAGTCTTTGAAAACTTTGATAACAAGAACTATCATTATGCGGTATTTTCTGACAGTGCCTTGTTATATAGTTCCGGTAATTTTAATTATGATAAAAACCTCTCTGTAATTAACCTTTCGAATAAAAGAATTTATAACGAGGGTGTTAAGCTAAAAGGCTTCCACCATTTGGCGTTCAGGCCGGGTAACGGAAAGATCATAGTGGTCTCTTCTCCGGAATATGCATATGCAGATATATTCTCTAATTTTTCATTTCTGTTCCTTACGCTTATTGTAAGTATACTTCTATTTATAGTGGGATATGCTGTTCTGTTCAGGTTTAAGAAAGATACCATGAGTTTATCGGCAAAAATCCAGATTTACCTGAATATTGCCTTTTTCCTGCCACTGTTTATTGTGAGTGTTATTACACTGAGTATTATCAGTAATACCTACAGAGAAAATCTTAATAAAGCTTTTATCAAAAAAGCTGAAAGCATAAGTGGTAATATTTCAGTTTACCTAGAGGGGTATAAAAAGGATATTTCAAAAAAGGAAAAACTGGAGAGTACTGTGCTACAGGTAGGTCAGTTTACTGAGTCTGATATCAATATTTTTAATAACGGGGGAAAATTACTTATATCCAGTCAGCCCGCTATCTATAATGCCGGAATTGTTTCTGAAATGATGAATCCGAAAGCGTATTCAGGAATCATAGAAACCAGGAAAAATGTGGTAATGCTTACTGAATCCGTCGGAAAGCTTAACTATAAAAATGTATATGTAGCTATCCGTTCTTTTGAAACCGGAAATTTATTGGGAATTCTGAGTATACCTTTCTTTGAATCAAAAGCAGAGTTAGAGAAGCAGGTAATTGAAGTATTGACAACTACTATCAACATATTTGTTACAATCTTTATTGTCTTTATTGCATTATCCTATTTCGTAAGCCACATTCTGACAAATCCTTTGAAAATTATTACGCACAGAATTCGTCGTACATCTTTTGGTGAAGAAAATGAACCTCTGGAATGGAAATCCAAGGATGAAATTGGTCTCCTGGTTGGTGAGTATAATGAAATGCTAGTAAAGCTGGAAGACAGTAAACGTTTACTTTCCAGAAGTGAAAAAGAGTCTGCCTGGAGAGAAATGGCAAAGCAGGTTGCACATGAAATTAAAAATCCGCTTACTCCAATGAAGCTTACGATTCAGCATCTTCAAAGGATGCTGAAGGATGAGGCGGATAATGGGAAGGCTGTTACACAGAAAAGTCTAAACACCCTTTTGGATCAGATAAACAATCTGAATGAAATAGCTACTTCATTTTCTTCATTTGCTAAAATGCCTAATCCTAAATCAGAAAGGATTGAAGTGTTCGGAATTGCAGAAAGTGTGGTAAACCTGTACAACAATAGCAAAGATGCCGTCGTTGAAATTTTTAAGGAGGCAGGGAAATACTATGTCATAGGTGATGAACAGGCAATGAATAGTATTTTTACTAACTTGATTCTGAATGGAATTCAGTCTGTGCCTTATGAGCGTAAACCTCATATTAAAGTGATTTTCAGTGAGGAGGATTCAAATCTTTTAATTGAAATCCGTGATAACGGTTCCGGAATTCCTGAATCTGTGAGAAGTAAAGTATTTATACCTAACTTTAGCACTAAATTCAGTGGATCGGGTATCGGTCTTGCGGTTGCAAAAAAAGGAGTCGAACATGCAGGAGGCAAAATCTGGTTTACAACTGAGGACGGAGTCGGGACTTCATTTTTTATTGAATTGCCATTAATTCATTGATCTGAAATTTTCAAGAGCATAGCTAACATGTTAATCAGTTTTGTAAGTTTGGTTAACTTTACATCAAGGTATATTCATTTGTCTCAAACATCATTTGAATAGCCAGGTGGAATGAATTATCAATACAGGATACTGGTACTTTATTTTTTTTTACTGTCAACTTCTGCTTTTAGTCAAATAGATAACAAAAGGTGCAAGTGGATCAAGTTCACGTCAGATCCTTTTGTGCTGGATTCATCAGCAATTTTTCCCGGATCGTTAAGAGTCGTTTATCCGGCAACCGGAACTGTCATAAGTTCGGAAGGGGAGGCTGTAAAGCTGCGATCGGACAATGCTCCCGACTCTGTATACATTTGTTATCAGATTTTTCCTTTCAGCATTAATAAGCCAGCATATAAAAGAGATCGAAACACATATGATTCGGGACTTTATTATCGGGAAGATTTTACCTATAAATATGGTGCCCCTCAGACAAAAGAAGAATTATTCTCATCTCCAGGTCTGAATAAATCCGGTAATATTAGCAGGGGGATATCTTTCGGAAATAATCAGAGTGTTTTTGTAAATTCTGTTTTGAACCTTCAGCTCGAAGGAAAGCTTTCTGAAGATGTATCTATCACAGCTGTGATATCGGATCAGAATATACCTTTTCAGCCAGATGGTAATACTCAGCAGATTCAGGAGTTCGACAAGGTGTATGTTCAACTTCAAAGCAAAAACGCCTCTCTCATTGCCGGTGATGTGGTAATGAAAAATAAAAATTCCAATTTCTTGCGGTACTACAGAAACGTACAGGGTGTGCAGGGAGATCTGTTTTATAAAAAGGATTCCACAAGTTCTTCGGTCACTTCTGTTGGGGCTGCACTTTCCAAAGGAAAGTTTGCCAGTATGCAGTTTGGTTATGGCTTGCCCAATGAGCTTTTGGAAGGAGTTCAGGGACCTTACAGGTTAAGAGGTCCCAATGGAGAAAGGTTCATTGTAATTATGGCCAACTCTGAAAGGATTTATCTGGATGGTAAATTACTTACCAGAGGGTTTGATTTCGATTATATCATAGATTATAATCAGGCTGAAATCACTTTTACCAATAACATTCTTATTACAAAGTTTTCGCGCATCAGGGTTGACTTTGAGTATTCTGATAAAAACTATTCCAGAAGTATCATCAATGCCAGCCACCATCAAACTTACAAGAAGGCTGATGTTTACTTTAATTTTTATCAGGAAAAAGACAATCCTCAAAAGCCGATCAATTATGAACTCTCTAATCAGGATAAATACTTTCTAAGTTTGATTGGCGATTCAATCAATAAATCCTTTATTCCAGGAGTAGATACTGTCTCTGAGTTCAGCACAACTAAAGTACTCTATAAAAATATAGGCACCCAGACTAATCCTGTTTATGCCTATAGCACAAATCCAGACAGTGCATTGTATCAGTTGAGTTTTACACAGGTGCCTACCGGTGCTGGTAGCTATGTGCAGGACATCAATACGGTAAATGGCAGAGTTTATAAGTATGTTGGAGTGGGCAATGGTACTTATGAACCTGTTTTATTGGTTGTAACTCCCAAGTTGAAGAATATGGCTACTATTGGTGGTGGTTATGCTATAACTAAAACGGATTATGTCTTCGGTGAGATTGGTTTTTCGAAAAGTGATCTTAATTTATATTCTCCATTGAATAGTGAAGATGATAAAGGAAAAGCCTACAAGATAGGCTATATCAATAAAGGCAGGACTTTTTCCGGATTACCATCCTACAAGCTTTCCGGAACAATAGATTACGAATATGATGAACAAGACTTCGCATTCATAGATAGAGTCAGAACAACAGATTTTGACAGGGACTGGAATGCTAATTCAGATCTGAAATCTTCAGATCATATATTCAACACTTTCTGGTCTTTGGCCAAAGATCCTGCAAATGCATTTACCTATAAATTCAGTCATAGAGACAGAGGGGGAGATGTAAAGGGAAGTCAGCATACAGCATCGGCAAACAAATCTTTTGGAAAACTGCAGCTGATGTCCAATGTCTTTTATATGAATAACAATACGGCTTCAAAAGAAGCTAATTGGAGAAGATTTAATCTGAATACTTTCTACACAACCAAATATTTTGTTCCTGGAATTTCCTATACAGAAGACAAGAATATCATTAAAGATACTACGGGCAGAATTATAGCTTCCAACATGTATTACGATGAACTGAAGATGTATGTTAAAAGCAGTGATACAACAAAGGTTACCTACTATGTTGATTATAGCGTCCGTAATAATGAAAGAAATTCAGACGGGCAACTTTACAGGGATAGTAAGTCTCAGACTACTAATGCGGGCCTTTCAGCAAGAATCAATGATAACAATCAGGTAAATCTTGTTTCTACATACAGGTATCTGAACAACTACATGGTAAGTGGTGTCAGGCTTCCTAATGAAGAAACGGTAATGGGCAGGCTAGACTGGAACTCTGATATATTGCAAAGACACATTCGTTCCGAACTGACTATTACCACTGGTACAGGACGGGAATTAAAAAGAGAGATAGCCTTTATTCCGGTTGTAACAGGGCAAGGAACACATGTTTGGGTAGATTTGAACAGCGATAAAATTCAGGATCTGAATGAGTTTTTTGAAAAGAAGTTTGATGATCCAAATGGAGAATTTATCAAGACTTTTGTACCTACAGATGAATATATAAAAGCTTATACCAATACATTCAACTATCGCCTTGATGCCAGTGCTCCAAGGAAATGGGCATCTAATCCCCATAAAGTAAAACAGTTTTTCTCCAGGTTCTCAAGCTTTTCCTCCTGGACTGTCAATAAAAAAATAACTGATGGTGATTTGATGAGAAGGTTCATTCCTGTAAGCAATAACATAGAGGATCAGAATATACTGAGTATCCAGGAAGCTATCCGCTCTACGTTGTTTTATAACAGATCGAATCCCAAATATGGTTTGGACCTGAGTTATCTCGTCAATGATAACAAACAATTTTTAGTGCAGGGTTTTGAACGTAAACAAAACTATGAATTGAAATTTGGTTCAAGAGTAAACATCAACAGTTTCTCAAGCTTTAAAATGCAGGCTGGATATGGTTTAAAGAAAAACAATTCAGATTTTCTCGCAAATAGAAATTATGAAATTCAGTCTTTCAAGATCAGTCCGGAAGCAGCTTATCAGCCTAAGAATAGTCTAAGGCTAACCGCTCTTTTGGGGTATACAAATAAAATGAACGTATTCTCTGAATCTCCGGGAGAAAATGTGCTGATCTATGAATCAGGTCTGGATGTCAGGTTTAACAAGGTATCCAAAAGGACTATCAATGCAGTGGTTAAATATCTGAATATAAAGAGTGATTTTAAATCCACAACAATGAATTCTCCATTGGGGTATGAAATGCTGGAGGCTTTGCAACCCGGAAATAACTTTACCTGGACTTTCAATTGGCAGGAACGTCTGGCAAATGGATTGCAACTATCTTTTAACTATGAGGGAAGAAAGGCAGGAGAAAATAAAATGGTACATATAGGCAGAATGCAGATTTCTGCCTTGTTTTGATTTGAAGAAAGACTATTTGTCTTTCTTCGCTTTCATATCTCTGATCAGTTTATTCGCAAAAATAAAATCCTGAAGTTCTTTTACTTCTGTGTCCAGAATATCTTTATTGCTTCCTTCCCAAATTTTCTGCCCTTTGTAAATGAACATAATACGTTCACCTATTTCAAGTACAGAGTTCATATCATGGGTTACAACAACTGTGGTGGTGTTATATTCTTCAGTAATATCTTTAATCAGGTTGTCAATCTTAATGCTGGTCTGAGGGTCAAGACCAGAATTTGGTTCATCACAAAAAAGGTATCTTGAGTTCATCACAATAGCTCTCGCGATCCCCACTCTTTTTTGCATTCCTCCGCTTATTTCTGATGGAAACAGTTTGTTTGCATTTTCCAGGCCCACTCTTTTAAGACATTCATTTGCCCTGTCCAGCTTTTCGTCACGTCTCATAGTAGTAAGCATGTCAAGGGGAAACATGACATTTTCCTCCACGGTTTTAGAATCAAACAGAGCACTTCCCTGAAAAAGCATTCCTATTTCTCTTCTTATGGATTGCTTTAATTCTGAGTCTGCCTGAGTAAAATCACGTCCGTCAAAAGCAATACTTCCTTCATCCGGTTTTACCAACCCAACTATACATTTAAGCAAAACGCTTTTACCCGTACCACTGGCTCCGATAATAAGATTGGTTTTACCCTTTTCGAATTGCCCGTTGACATCAAGAAGAACCTGTTTGTTATTAAAGGACTTTGATATATTATTTATTTCAATCATGATTTAAAGTAAAAGTTGAGCAAGAAGATAATCAGCACAAAGGACGGCAATACAGCTGTTTGTTACGGCTTCCGTGCTGGATTGTCCTACTTCCAGTGCTCCACCTTTGGTAAAGAATCCCTGATAAGATGAAATTGATGAGATTAGAAATGCAAATACCAATGATTTGATAATTGCAAAGGTGATGTTGTATCCGGAAAACTGATAACGAATTCCGTAGATATATTCTTTTTCGGTGATTACACCTGTTAGTACACCTGCAAGGTATCCTCCATATATGGATAGGAAGGCTGCCATAATCACCAGTAAAGGAAAGGTTAATATAGCAGCAATGATTTTAGGGAGAATTAGGTAAGAGGCTGAATTAATTCCCATAACCTCTAAAGCGTCCACTTGCTCAGTGATTCTCATTGTTCCCAATCCGCCTGCAATATTGGATCCCACTTTCCCGGCCAGAACCACGCATGTGATAGTAGGTGCCAGTTCAAGAACTGTCATGTCTCTAACGATAGTTCCGATAATATAAAGTGGAATAAGTGGGCTAACGAGATTGTAAGCAGTCTGAACCGCGGTAACTGCACCAATGAAAGTGGAGACAATTACGACTATAAATACAGAATCAATACCGATGAGAATGGCCTCATCTACAATTCTTTTAACATAAACATTAAAGCGCTCCCGGTTTACTAAAAGAGTGCTCAATAAAATAAGGTATTTGCCGAAGCTTTTCATCAGAAGCTTAATTTAGCCACGAAATTAATTATATTTCAAAAAAATAGTATAAAAAGCATAATTATAATATAAGTTGGATTATATGAAAAAGGTTATTGTGGTCTCTGGCGGGACCCGGGGAATAGGAAAAGCGATCGTTTTCAAATTTGCAGAAGAGGGGTTTGATGTCATTACTTGTTCACGTAAAGCAGATCAGCTTCAAACACTTGAAGCTGAGTTTGTAAAGAAATTTCCGGGTAGCAAATTGACTGGAGTACAAGCTGATTTATCTAAAAAAGAAGATGTGACTTCTTTTGTCAAAAAGATTAACGAAGTAACTAAAAGATTTGATGTACTCGTCAATAATACCGGCGTATTTCTTCCAGGACAAATACACAAGGAAGAAGAAGGAGCTCTTGAATTTCAGATTGAAACGAACCTTTATAGTGCCTATAACCTGACTCGAGGTCTTGTTCAGCGAATGATCAATGAAAAAAGTGGCTATATTTTTAATATTTGCTCCACTGCAAGTATCACAGCATATACAAATGGAGGTTCTTATTGCATTTCAAAATTTGCTATGTATGGAATGACAAAAGTGCTGAGAGAGGAAATGAAACCATACGGTATTAAAGTTACTGCTGTGTTGCCTGGAGCGACATTAACTTCCAGTTGGGAAGGAGCAGGGCTACCTGATGAACGTTTTATGAAACCAGAGGATGTTGCTGATGCGATCTTTTCAACCTACAGTTTATCGAAAAATACAGTAGTGGAAGAAATTCTTTTACGCCCTCAGGAAGGTGATATTGGATAGTAATTTACGATTGTAAATCTTTCTTTAATTTTATTTAGGGGAATAGTGATCTGAAATCAGATAGTTATTCCCCTTTACTTTTTACCTGTTTAAAATTGTAAATTCATTAAAGTAGATGAAGGATGGATTGTTTATTAATATATTGATTAACAGGTTAAATGTCAGATTTAGTTAACTTGCTCAAGAAGATAGTTTACAATTCTGAATAGGTGACATTTGTAAATCTTTACAATTGTAAATCGTGATAGTATTTAAATTATCCAATTATTACTTTTGAACTGGGATTTATGGGATTAGAGGATAGACAGAATTATCTTCCATTAATCCAGTCTATCCTAAACCTCGATTCTTACTTTTTCTATGAAGGATAATTCCTAAGGTTAGGTAACTATTTTTTATATTTGTCTTAAGCCGAAAACTGAATACGAAAAGCTTAAAGAAAAAAGTTTAAAGAGTAGACTTTTTGGAGTGAAATAGGCTGCGATAATTTTCCTGAGCTTGCGAAGGAAAATTGGAGTTCTGAACTCGAAAATTGGAGTTCTGAACTCGAAAATTGGAGTTCTGAACTCGAAAATTGGAGTTCTGAACTCGAAAATTGGAGTTCTGAACTCGAAAATTGGAGTTCTGAACTCGAAAATTGGAGTTCTGAACTCGAAAATTGGAGTTCTGAACTCGAAAATATAAACTCAAAGCACGGAAGCTTGAGCAAAAAGCTCGGAGGATTGAGCAAAAAGCTCGGAAGTTTAAGTTAATAGCTCGGGGATTTGAGTCAAAAGCTCGGATGGTCGAGATAAGAAGCTCGGAGGTTTGAGCAAAAAGCTCGAAGGTTTGAGCTAAAGAGCTCGGAAGTTTGAGTTGAAAGCTTCAAAATTGGAGATCCGCTCCCCGGCCTGTGTCTCACAGGACGGAATCTTTATAAGAGAGCGAGAAAGAAATTTTCAGAATAAAAATTAAATAAAACCACCGCCCCCAAGTCCTTCTCCTTCAGGAGAAGGATTTAGGATGAGGTAAAAATCATAAAAAATAAACATACATTCTCTCAATGGGATCAATTGCTCCTTTAATTAAAGCCGGTTCTTACAAATACAATGACAATCTGACCCAGTATTCGCGTCGAAAAACTATCGAGGTGAATATTGGCGATGTCCCGATGGGGGGAAACAACCCTATCCGAATCCAATCCATGACGACAGTCGATACAATGGATACTATGGGTTCGGTAGAACAGGCCATCCGAATGATCAACTCAGGATGTGAATACATCCGGATTACCGCTCCAAGCGTGAAGGAAGCCCAGAACCTGGAAAATATCAAAAAGGAGTTGAACCGCAGAGGATTTTTTGCGCCCATCGTTGCTGACATCCACTTTACTCCGAATGCAGCAGAACTAGCTGCCCGCATTGTAGAAAAGGTAAGGATCAACCCGGGTAATTATGCTGATAAAAAGAAGTTTGAGACTATCGAGTACAGCGAGACTTCTTACCAGGCAGAACTGGAGAGAATCAGAGAAAAATTCATTCCCCTTGTAAATATCTGCAAAGAGTATGGAACTGCTATGAGAGTTGGTACGAATCACGGTTCTCTTTCAGACAGAATCCTAAGCCGTTACGGAGATACCCCTCTGGGAATGGTGGAATCTGCTCTTGAGTTTGTGAGAATTTGCGAAGAGTTAAACTATTATAATATCGTCCTGTCCATGAAGGCCAGCAACACTCAGGTAATGGTGCAGGCGTATCGCCTTCTGGTGCAGAAGTTGAATGAAGAAGGTCTGAAACCTTACCCGCTTCATCTTGGAGTAACGGAAGCAGGTGAAGGAGAAGATGGAAGAATAAAATCTGCTGTTGGAATCGGTACATTGTTGGAAGATGGACTAGGAGACACTGTCAGAGTTTCTCTTACTGAAGATCCTGAATTTGAGGCACCAGTTGCCAAAATGCTTGTTGACCGATACAATATCAGAGCAGGACACAATTCGATTAAGCCGATTGCGCATGATGAAAGTCCTGTCAATCCATACATGTATCAGAGAAGAGATACAAGGGAAGTGATGAACATCGGTGGTGGCAATGTGCCAAGAGTGATCATTGATTTCAGCAAAGTCTCTGACAAGAAAATGGATGATTTAAAATCCATCGGGCATTTTTATATGCCTTTGCTGGATAAATGGAATATGAATGATCAGGGTGCAGATTTCATTTATACAGGAAATAACAAAGTGCCATTCATGCTGCCTAACGGTCTGAAAGAAATCCTGAACCACTCTGTATGGTTGAGAATGGACGACAGAACGAATATATTCCCGTTGATCACGTTGAAGGATTACTTCTCAGCAAAGCCAAAACATAAAACGCTGAATTTTATTCAGCTTACCATAGAAGACCTTGACGATGAGGTGATGGATAAACTGCGAGATGACCTTACTGCTGTTCTGATCATTGATACATTTAACCTCCACGCCCTTCCTGAGCAAAGAAGAGCCATATTCGAACTGATGATCAATGAGGTACCGGTGCCTGTGATCATTATGAGAAAATATCCATCTATGGAAGATGAGCAGTTGCAGTTATATGCAGCAACAGACTGCGGCGGATTATTGATCGATGGTCTTGGTGACGGAATTTTATTGAGTACAGAACTTGTTAATGTAAAGAGCAAGGATCTGCATCTGAAGCTTCTTAAAACACTTAATACTACTTCTTTCGGAATTCTTCAGGCGGCAAGAACCAGAATGTCGAAGACGGAATACATTTCTTGTCCATCTTGCGGAAGAACGCTTTTTGACCTTCAGGAAACAACAGCAATGATCCGTAAAAGAACAGATCACCTTAAAGGAATCAAGATCGGAATCATGGGCTGTATTGTAAATGGTCCTGGTGAAATGGCGGATGCAGATTACGGTTATGTAGGAGTAGGGAAAGGCAAGATCGCCTTGTACAGAGGACAAAATGTAATCAAGAAATCTGTGCCTTCTGAAAATGCAGTAGACGAGCTTATTGAATTGATCAGAGAAGATGGAAAATGGCTTGAGCCAAACGCAACAATATTAGAGTAGAATCATGAAATTAAAAGACTATTTTGCTTTGGGAGCAGTGTTTGGATATTTCTTCAGAAAGAAAGATCCGAACCGTCCGAAGAACTTCAACATAAAAGCAATGCATGCCGTCAACAGACTGGCCATGCTGATGTTCCTCATTTGTGTGATTGTAATTATCTGGAGAGCTTTATTCAGACAATAAGTGAATATAGAAGATTTCAGATCGTATTGCCTTGCCAAGAAAGGCGTCACAGAAGAGTTTCCTTTTGGGGGAGAGACGTTGGTATTTAAGGTAATGGGCAAAATGTTTGCTTTGACAGACGTAGATCTTTTTGCAGGTGTGAATCTGAAATGCGATCCTGAAGAGGCAGAGCAATTGAGAGAATCATATCCTGCCATTCAGCCGGGTTATCATATGAATAAAAAACATTGGAACACAGTAGACATGGATGGATCACTGGATGATAAATTCATATGCGGACTGATAGACCAATCCTACGACCTGGTGGTAAAAGGCCTTACCAAAACTCAGAAAGAATTATTAACTAAGCTTTGATAAATTTTAAGAAATGAAGAGAAGTACTCTTTTTTTAGCTGTTGGACTGCTTTTTTCACTTGCTGGCAACGCTCAACCGATTCCATTTAAACAAGGAGATAAATACGGATACAAAAATAAAGCAACTGGTCAGGTGGTGATCAATCCTATTTACGACAGGGTAGTGCCATTTTCAGAAGACAGAGCTTTGGTAAGAAGACAAAGCAAAAACTACTTCATAGATCAGGATGGTAAAATCAAAATTGTATTGGAGTATGATTCTGTACTTTCATTTTCTGAAGGCTTTGCAGCTGTAAAGAAAAATGGTACTTGGGGATATATAGATAAACTTGGTTTGGTGAAAATCAAATTGGAGTTTCCGGAAGCATCATCCTTCAGTCAGGGAATGGCAGTTGTGAAAAAGGAAGGCAGATACGGATATATTGACAAAACAGGAAAAGTTGTAATCGCTCCTGAATATGGCAATGCATTTGAATTCTCTAATGATCTCGCAGCTGTAAGTAAAGATGGCAAGTTCGGCTACATCAATCAGAAAGGAAAAGTGGTAATACCATATGCTTATCAGGAAGCCGGTAACTTTATGGAAGGTGCTGCTATAGTTAAGAAAGGCGATGCTTACGGAATGATTGATAAGACTGGGAAAACAATATTACCAGTAGAATACGAATGGGCTTCTGTATTCTCAGACGGATTGGTAAGAGTGCAGAAAAACAAGAAGTGGGGTTTTGCTGATAAGACTGGCTCAGTAGTAATTCCTCTGAACTTTGATTGGGCATCTGACTTCACAGACGGACTCGCTAAAGTGAAAGTCGGCAACAAATACGGCTTCATTAACAAAACCGGAGCAGAAGTGATCAAGCCAATCTATGATTGGGCGGAAGACTTTGATGGTAATGTAGTGATGGTGGTAAAGAACGGAACCTGGGGCGCACTGAATAAAACAGGAGAGACAGTATCTCCATTCAAATACAGAATTGTAAGACCATTCTCTGAAGAAAGAGCCATCGTTATTGAAGGTGGTAAATATGGTTATATAGACAACAAAGGAAAGCTTGTTATTCCTGCGGAGTATGACTATGCTTATGACTTTGTAAATGGTTGGGCAGAGGTAGTAAAAGATGGTAAGTCGACCTTCATAGATTTGAAGGGTACTTGTGTGAAGTATTGTAAGTAAGTTTAAAGTTAAAAGTAGAAAGCTCAAAGTTTTTTTAAAGATAGAAAGGCTTTGGGCTTTTTTTTATATAATAAAAGTTCTTTAAAAGAATGCAACAGTTTAAATCGCAATATTTTGAGAAGAGTTTCTTTCCCTTTTTACTCAAAGCATGGAGATGGAGATTGCTACTGATGGCAATATTATCAGTTATTTTTGTTGCTGGCTTTGTTAGTAAGTCGGGGAGAAAAGGATTTTGGTTGAATGGATTAAAGGGATTGGAGAACTATGGAATTACTCAGTTCTTCATTTCTCTTTTAGTATTCATAGTAATATGTTTTATTGCTTATACCATATTATACTATGATCAAAGAAGTCAGAAGGTGCTGGTAGGGATTGAAATAGATGAGAAGAAAGGAGTAGTAAAGTTTATAAGCAAGGATCTGTCAGATAAAAAATATATGAAAACTTCAAGGTTTTCTGATTTAGTATTGGAAGCAGAAGTTCAAAAAGATGTAATGTTGGAAAAAGAATTTGAATGTTATGTTTTCAAACGAAAAGGTGAAGATATAGGACGCTTTTTTCGTAATCATTTTACATGGGAAAATGAGGAAGCAATTAATGAAATTCGAAAAAGAGTTTAGGTGTAAGCTTTAATCGCATGGCAGGACTGTCGATTTTTCCTTGGTGTCAGGTCTTTCGACTTGACACAATAGCTCTTAAAACATGTCGGGTTGAAAGGCCCGAGACCCCAGAAAATTCAATTAAATTATAGCCTAGCTTAAAATGACTATATGCTTGTTTTAATATTTTTACCTTATTTAACTTAGTTGTTTACGGACTCTTGTCGTTGAAATTTTTAAACAGATATAAATGGACTTTTTATTTTATTTACCCGATTAGATTGATTTATCCATTTGTTCGAGATCTAACCATGAGGACTTCTGAATGTATTCGTACTGATTATGTTGAGTCAACTTGTGGATGTGCTTGGGATGTAACTTATTTTATTTATGACTTATACATATTAGCTATTGTATTAATCATTCAGGCTTTATTCAATAACTATTTGGGTAGGTTTATAAATGGAATAATCAGTAGATTACGTTACGATGGTCTTACTTGAAATTCTCTAGTGTAAGACTGTAATTAAAAATTAAAAAAATGCTCATCAAAGTTTTTCATTTTTTCATAGGTGTAATATTATCAATTGTTATCATAATTGGTGGTTTATTATTAACCAAATTGATTGAACATGGAGTAGGTATATTCATTTCAATTGTATTGGTTCCTATTATTGGATATTTGTTTTATATCGATAACTATAAAGCTATCGGGCTTGGAATGTTTATCAGTACAGTACCAATTATCATTGCTGGTATACTTTTTATGATATTGAGTAGTTTGCATTAAAATCAATGCACCTTTGATATTTGAAGTTATTTTCCACAAACAAGTTAAGAATATAATATATGGCCGCTTATGCAAGTTATTTCATTCACTTTAAAAACGGAGCACCTTCTTTTAAAGAGATTCAGTCCCGATTTTTTGATCAAACAGGTTTATGGATGACTATATCTGCAACATTAAATATTAATAGGATAGATCAGCCTTATGAACAGATGATTTCCCAAATTTTTCATGATGCAAAGCAATATTCAAATCTTGCTACTGAGTATAGGGCTTTATCTGACATTTATGCCAGAAAACACAGAAAGGAAGTGGATGAGATGCTTCAACAGATTCAAGAGAAGCAGGAGAATTTGAATCATATTGCTGAAATAAGATTTAGCATTGTAGGATTTTATGAAATTGAGATCGACTTCGGGTGTGAATTCATTGAAATTTTAGATCGCCCCGGATATTATGGCGTAAATTCTTTGATAAAGACTCTTATAGACTTAGGAGGTGAGTTCGAAGATGATAAAAAAAAGTATTCAGAAGAGTGGAAAGGATTGAAACATTGGCATAGCTATAAATGGTATAACAGGCCAAGGAAATGAGAGTGAAAAGGCTTCCTAATATCGAGATCAGCGAGTCTTACGTTTGTAACGCAATTTAATTGTGATAGACAGATATGAAATGACCAAATAAAACAATATGTCAAATATTAACTTAATTATATTTATCCTCTTGTTACCCTTTTCTCCAAATGTAATCGAAACGTATACAGGCAATATAATTGAGTTTGAATACGGATCAGATATTTTAACTCAAGAAAGCAAAGTCACACTGGATAGTATTGTTAGTTGGTTAAATAAGAATCCAAAAGAGCACTCCATTTAACCAGCTTGGCTGCGTTTGCTTGTTGTGTCAGGTCTTTCCTAACACTGGGCTATCGCGCGATTGTATCGCGTGAAATCTGTGATAGAGGAACTATTTAGATTGTTTAGATGCATGTTGTATAAAGCGCATTCGCATTTGTAATGCGAGTGTTTGAGAAAAGATATAGAAGTAGCCAGTTATTGGAGGAGCAGGCTATTTTTTTAAATAATATGAGTAATGAGGGTTGTTGTAGAAGACAGTGCAGTGGGACACGCGTTTTGAAAACGCGCGCCAGCCAGTTATCTGGCTCTATGATGACAATCTTAGGTCTAGTTGTCAGGATAGCGAGTCTGGTAAAATTACCTGAAGAATATTCTTATTCAAGCGCTATGTTTTATAACTGTAATAAACAACCTGGACTAACAATTTCTGATTATAAGATTTATTTTTAGTCAAGAGGTAATATAAAATGTGTCGGGTCGAAAGACACGACACCACATAAAATCTAGTTTCTTATGAGTAAATGTTTAATATCGCTTATTGTAGCATTTTCGACAATAATAATACCCGCCATTTTATTGGCGACATCTATGAAAAGGTATAAATGTGACGGTAATTCTTATTCTTTATATAGAGCAAAGAAATCTGTAATTTTAATAATTGGAGGAATTATAATTTTGTTATGTATGTGGTTGGGAGTTTGGGATGTCTAGGTTTAGATAACCAGCTTGGCTGCGTTTGCTCGTTGTGTCAGGTCTTTCCTGACACTCTATCTCTTAAAAAGTGTCGTGTCGAAAGATCCGACACCACAGGAATTGTCCAGTAAACCTTCCCTCCATTTTTACCCCATTTCCTTATTTATCTTTAAGTTTTTTAATAAATTCATGTTTATTAATTGAATTCAGTATTTTGAAAACTAGCCTAGAACACCTGCCGGAGCACAAAAGAGAAGAGTTAAAGCTCATCACGGATCATATTGCAGCGCAAATGCAGCCTGATTATGTTTTGCTGTTTGGCTCATATGCCCGTGGTAACTGGGTAGAGGATGAGTATACAGAAGATGGTATTCTTTATGGATATAAGAGTGACTATGATATTCTTGTCATAACTGAAACCAAGCTTGATAATGCCTTGTCGAATAAGTGGAGAGAGCTTGAAAAATATGTTGCTCAGTTACATACTACTGCTCCTGTAAATCTTATTCAGCATAGTTGGGGATATCTCAAAAGTGAACTTGCTCACGGAAGCTATTTTTTTACAGATGTTGTGAAAGATGGTGTCATCCTATATGATAACGGAAGAAATGTTGATTATCCCATAGCCGTTCCCGAGTTTATTGATCCTGAAAAAGTAAAGGCAAGAGCTAAGGAAGAGTATGATTTGTGGTTTGAAAGTGCCAATGATTTTTTGGAGACATTTAGATTCAATTTTGAAAAAGAGAAATATAAAATAGCTGCATTTCAGCTCCATCAGGCAACAGAAAGATATTATACTGCTCTGTTATTAGTCTTCACAGGATACAAAGAAAAGATTCACGACATAGAAGAACTCGGCAGTCAGGTAGAAGCTATAAATGCTGACTTTAAGAAAGTATTTCCTCGTCAATCACCTGAACAAGATGAACGATTTAAACTGCTCAAGAAAGCTTACATAGATGCCAGATATAAAAAGACATTTTCGATAAGCAAAGAAGACCTGGAGTATTTGAGTGAAAGAGTAGAGATGTTGCGAGATATGGTGAAGACAAAATGTGAGGAGAGGATTGGGGAGTAAAGAGTTAATGGAATGGTGGAATGTATTATAAACTGCATATAAGGAGGATATTATTGAGTTCGATAGCTTCATGCTATATTGTAACAGATCCTGTTATGAACTCTTTCAGAATGATTAATTTAATACACCAAAGTTTTGGCCAAAAAGCAAGTTTAAAATGATTGAAGTACTACTGGACCATATAAGTAAATATACTAAACTCAACAACGAAGCTACAGAGGAGATTGCGAAGTCGTTTGGTACATTTGAGCTACATAAAAGAAGACTTATACTTTCAGAAGGAGAATTGTGTTCCCGCATTTATTTTGTTGCAAAAGGATGTTTACGAATGTTTTATTTGGATGAAAAAGGAACAGAACAAACTATCCAATTTGCTCTTGAAAATTGGTGGATGACTGATATAGATGCTTTTAACAGAAAAGGCATTGCGACTTTTTCTATTCAGGCCGTGGAAAACACTACAGTATTGGGTATAAATAAAGATGATTGGGATTTATTACTGGAAAAGCATCCTGGTTTAGAAAAATATTTTCGGATTATCTACGAGAGAGCTTATGCTGCTTCATTGACCCGAATGAAGTTTTTTAGATTACCCAAAGACGAATTCTATAAGTTTTTTAGTTTGAAATATCCAGCATTTATTCAAAGAATACCTCAGAAGTTATTGGCTTCCTTTTTAGGTTTTACTCCGGAATATTTGAGTGAATTGCGGAAGAAGAAATAGCAGAAAAATTATAGTTACTTAAATATGGCAGATCAATTACTCAATCATATTATCAAACTAGTTCCTTCGTTTGAAAACGAGGTTAAAGGAGTACTTAGCTATTTTGAAAAGAAAAGATATCCTAAAGGTCACAATTTAATAGTTGAACAAACCTCAATAGACAGTTTTTATTTTGTCAATACCGGTTGTCTCCATCTTTATTATACAGATGAATCAGGCGGTCAGCATACCATTCATTTTGCTTTAGAAAATTGGTGGATTACTGAGTATAACTCTTTTTTGGGGCGTTCCTCTGCTCAGTTTGGTATAACTTCTTTGGAAGAAACAGAAGTTATGGTCATTAGTAAAACACAATTTGATAGATTGTTACTGGAATACCCTTTTATGGGAATATATTATAACTTGATTCATATGAAGGCATATGGAGCATCTTTGCTAAAGCAGAAAACATTTGCAACAATAAGTAAAAGAGACTTTTATAGTTATTTCACAAAGCAATATCCGGAATTGATAAAGCGAATTCCACATCAGATTTTAGCTTCTTATATTGGGGTTTCACCTGAAGAGCTCACTTTTTTCAAAGAACAAATACTTTCTTAAGCCAGCTTAAGTTTTTTTGACTGTACAATCCTGAATTTTGTAGTGTAGTTATTTTATAAAACTTTAAAATTCAGAGAAATGGGAAATCGAATTAAAATTCAGGATGTACAACCTGCTGCATGGAAAGCAATGTATAATTTGTCAGGATATCTTGGCAGCACTCAATTGACAAAATCTCAAATGGAGTTGATTAAAATCAGAGCTTCTCAAATCAATGGCTGTGCTTTTTGTATCGATATGCATACAAAGGATGCCTTAAAAAGCGGTGAAACAGGTCAACGCATATTTTTATTAAATGCCTGGAGAGAAACAGATATATTTTCAGAAGAAGAGAAAGTTCTATTGGCCATTACCGAAGAGATTACCTTAATAAGTCAACATGGTTTAACAGACGCAACTTATAAAAAAGCGAAAAACTTCTTTTCTGAAGAATTAATTGCTCAGGCAATTATGGCAGTTGTGATTATCAATGCCTGGAACCGTATCGCTATCAGCACTCAGATGCCTGTGGCCGGATAGTTTTAAGAGAGATAGAGGTAATGTAATTTTAAATCCCTTGTAGAGACGCCATGCATGGCGTCTCCTTTTTTATAATGTGTCAGAAAGACCTGACCACCACTATAAAATTGAAGCAGTTTATTTACTTGCCAACTCAAGCAAAACACCTGTTTCAAGTCCTATTCGATTGCTTTTAATATTATTACCAATCGTATAGGTAGAAGCTATGTTCTGAGAAAAACTTCCGCATATAAATACATTCAAAGATTTATTTAATGCATAGGATGCTCTTGTTTCGAAGATCAATATACCCTTAATCGACTTTAGCTGATTCTTACTTAATATGTTTAATTTACCTTCCTTCGAAATTGTTGCCCCTTCTGCTTTCAAAGGAATGGCAATGGAGTAGCTTACAATTGGAGTTAATGACCACTTTTTAAATTTAAAAGCATAACCCAATTTTAATCCGGCTTGCGTGTAGAGAATTTTATTGGTGAAATTGCCAGGTGTATAAGAAAAAGAAGTGTCAGATTCATTAATGATACGTTCTTTAATAACATATTTTGGCTCGGGAATTCCTGTGGTTTCATTTTCTATGAAATAGATATCAACCGTGTCCTTTTTGGTAATCTGATAAGTCTTTATTTGTAGGTCTGAAGCAGTATACCGGTATTTTTGTTTCAGATAAATCATTCCTGCATTAATCCCCCAAAGCCATTTATTGTTCTCCCTTTCTAATAGAATATGAAATGAAGTGGCGGGAGAGATTCGTGATTCTACTTCATGCATTTTTTCGGAGGGGATCTCGTTCACCAATGCAAGGCCATATCCGGCGCTGCCTCCAAGTTTATAACTTATGGACCTTTTAATGGGAGAGGGTGTTATAAAATATTCTTTACGAACTACATTTACTTTCCTATAGGTAATGATGGTATCCATCAATGAAGGATCAAGTTCATTTGGTTTATATATTGTATCCACCTTGTACTCCATTGATGTTTGTTTGTCACCTTGGGCATACAGAAATGAAGAAAGAATTAAACTGTAAAATAAAAAAATGAATCTCAACATTTCTTATCTCTTATTTTTTTTAGGCTTTTTGTTTGTTCGGATAGTATCTACTACGGTTACAACAGTATCGTCTGCAAAGATAATAATTTTTTTTCCTGATGGTTCTTTCACCACCTTTTGTTCAGGTGGCTTGATATGAGTAGCAGTTGTATCTGTTATCATACTTACAGAGTCTGCTTTATCGACGTTAGTATATATGTTATTATTATTGTTAAAATCATTGGTATTATTTGATGATGAATTTGCAATAGCCGGCTCATGACTGTCTGGTATTATTGTAGAATTATCTGAATTTACTGGTATTTGGTTTTGGTCCTTTCTAAGCTGTACATCTGCTGTATTAGTGAATTGGGTTGAAGGAGAATCAACCCTTTGTTCTTTTATTACCTGAGGGGAAGATGAAGATGTATCGTAGAATAGAAATAAGACAATTCCAGCCGCAATGATAGCTGAAAAGGTTAAATAAAAGACATTCCAATGAGACCAGCTAAATTTCCAAAAGCTTTTCACAAGCTTTACAGAAAGCACTTCCCAGGAAGTTTGAACAGGTGCTTCTGCCTGGCTCAGCCCTTCAAATAACTGGGTTAGTTGTTTTTCTTCTGAATCTTTCATTTTAGAAAATTTATTGACTTACTTTTTTAATACTTCTTTTATATAGTTCGGCCTGAATTTTTTTTCGGGCTCTTAGTAATCGCGTTCTCGAAGTGTTTTCATCGATTTGCAACATGGAGGCAATTTCAGCATGCTTAAAGTTGTCTATGAAATACAGGTTAAAGATTACCCTGAAGATTTCGTCCAGAGAAGAAACACAGGACAAAAGTTCTTCCTGGGTAAAATCTGCTTTTAAGATAATGTTGAAATCAATTTTATCCGGATTAATATCAGAGTAATCGATTTCTTCTTCCACCGGATGATCTTCATCTGCACACAAGTCTTCATGAATCGTGCTCATAGGAGAATTTTCATTTTTTCTCTTTTTCTCACGCAAAGCCATCAGTGCTATATTTACAAATATTCTCCTTATCCATCCATCAAATACTCCCCGTGCTTCATAAGTGTCGATACTTGCAAATACTTTAATAAATCCTTCCTGAACTGCATCTTCCGCATCTTCATTGCTGGAAAGATAGCGCAGGCAAACATATTTCATTTTGCCTGCGTAAAGATTGAAAAGCATCTTCTGATATTTTATATCTTTTTGCTTACAACCTTTTATTATTTTTTCTAACTCAGTCAAGTTGTTATTTTTTTAATATTTAATAATCTTGAGAGTCTTGTCTCCCTTGGTGTTGAGAAGGTAGATGCCGGAGTCAAGATGTTCCAGGTTAATTTCATTTTTCCCCTTAGAGAGTGTGAATTCATCAACCTTTTGTCCGATAAAATTATATAGTTCTGCCTGAAAATCAAATTGACAATCTATGATTATCTCTTGTTGAAATGGATTAGGATATACCTTGTATTCCACCTCTTCAGCTGGCGCAATCCCGGTTAGTAAAAAATTATTTGTTAATTCATCAGGGACACGTCCGAAGCTTGCTATTAAGAGCTGCTCATTTCCCGGGTCAGAAAAAGTATAATTATTATTCGCATCCATTTTTGTCCAGTCCACTATTTCGCCTCTATTATTGGTGAGAAAAATAATGGAAGGGAGAGTACCATGGAAAGATTCGAACAATGACTGATATTGAAGGGTCTTGCTGTCTTTTGGGAAAGATCCGTTTATCACTGAAGCAGGCGGCATAACTGAACGGCTATCAAGCATAAAATTTATTCCGGTTACATTTCCTGTTACAGGGATAGTATTCGCATTCGTCCTTAAACCTTCATCAAAATAATAAGCGGCTTTATAGGCTGATGTTGAAGGAATACCCAAAAGGACATAATTACCTTTTGCAAGATTTTCTATTTTGAATGAACCATTAGCATCTACAGTGTCTCTTCCTGCAGGATAGTAATTACCATCTTTGATAAGATAAGCGATAACTTCTCCATTAATACCTTTTCTTAAATCGTTTTCAAGAACTCCGGAAATAGAATAGAGACTTTCAGGAGAAACAGTTATCGTTGAGCAAGCTTTAGAGAAACATTCTTCTGTTCCACGAATCTGAAGACATATTTCCTGATTAGAACCTGGACCGTTATGACTGATGACAGGGTTCATCTCATTACTTGTAAGTGGGTTTAAAATACCATAGGTCCAGGTATACTTGCTGTTGGCAGATGAGTTATCAGGTTGAAGCTGATAAACCATAGGTATTCCTGGTACATCGTTTACGGTAAAGGTAGCATCTTCGGTATAAACCTCTCCAGGATATGCCAACTGTCTATTGCGATTATGAGTGGCGACAACAGCAGATCTCCCTTTTTTAAGTATTCTAAAATGTAAGAAATATAATGTGTCTCCAGGTTCATAAACGTTTTGATTGAGAACATTGTCTGATGCATACAATGTATTCATATTCTGTATTTGTACGGAAAATGCTTCCACTTTTTTACCTGGAATAACTTGTATAGGGAATAAAATTGTACTGTCAAAATTAATGAGACTAGCATAATTAGTCATATTATACTCGTTTGTAAGACCTTTAAATGTCGCTGGGAGAATAACTGTATCGCCTACACATCCTTGTACGGATCCGATTGATATACCTTCTTCATTTTTAACAGTGAATGTCCCTGATAACGGAATGATTCTTCCGTCGTGAAGGAATACCCTGCATTGACGTGTATAGGTTCCCGGAACTGTAAATCCGTAAGTTGAACCAGATTGATAGTAATTTCCATTATACCATGTGTATATTTCTGTATCCGTTTTCCATTCAGTGCCAAAGAATGGGGAATTAGGTTCATCTGTTTTCCATTGAACGCTGTCGAGCTGTTCCTGACCAGGCAATACAAATTCATAAAACTGAGAATCGTTATAGGCATATACAGAATTCAATATAACCATACCTTGTGCAGAAGAAGGAGCAACTTCAATATTACGGGTAAGGGAAGAAATAAATTTTCTATTCTGGTCTTTTAATGTAAATGTTACCTGGTATTTCCCCGGAGTAGATGCTTCAAGTGAATACGTTACTCTATCAGCATGGCTTACCTCTTTGACAAAAGAAGATGCCGAGCCTGAAATTTCAACCATATATCCTGAAAGGCTTTGGCTATTGTCTCCCAAAATTTCCAAAGTTTTTGGTTTGGTGGCAAATGCGTGGAGAGTTACTTCTTTTGTGTTTACAAGCATCGGGACTATATCGGTTTGGACGATATGCTGTTGAAGTATAATGCTAGTGCCATTTGCATCTGTAATCTTACAGAATATCTCAAATTCTTGTGAAGTAGCCGCTGTGCTTTTTACCAGAAGATAGCTATTAGATCTTGTCAGGTTTATATCAGAAGGAATGCTATACCAGCTGTAGGTATAGCCACTTGCTGGTTTTATACCTCCAAAGGCAACAGGTCTCAAAGTTCTGGTTTCTCCCTTTTCTAGAAAAATGGTGTCTCCTCCAGGTATAAAGCCTGATAGCGGAGTTTGTGCTATTGCTTTTAGATTTATAAGCAATAAGAGTAAAAAAAACAGGTATAATGGAGTCTTTTTCATATATAAGTTGGTAAAGTTAAACATTACCAAGGCGCCTTGTTGCTCTATAGATGCAGAATTCTTAAAACGTTCCCCAGGTTTTTAAAAGATTTTATAAATTTAATTTTGTCAACATTATGTTCTGTGAGCCACATTTTATCTTCTGCTAATGAGCTTTTTCTCTAAGCCAACTTCCTTTTTCCCTAAATCAAACTCCCTCTTCACTAAGTTGACCTTTTCCTGTCTGTATCTTTTTTCAATAATGGTATTATGATATTATACCATTATATCCTTCGTATGAATAAATTCGTAATTTTCTCTATACTGTTTTTTTTATGTTCCTTTTCTGGTCATGAAAATTCTCCTCTTGATATGAAGATGTATGATACAGTAAAAACAAATGTTCAGTCTCAAAGAAAGAAATTTAAAGCACGATATGAAGCGGTTACTTTGGCAGAAAAGAAGAAGGTACTTTCTGAAGCTGGAAAATATTTGCATAAAAGTTTAACGGATACTATTTTTTACTATTGGTATGGCACCAAATGGGATTTTAATGGCTACACTGATAAACCCGGAGAGGGCATTATTGCTTGTGGATATTTTGTGTCTACTCCGCTTAAGCATTGCGGATTTAATTTAAACCGGTTTAAGCTTGCTCAGCAATATTCTTTGGAGATTGTAAAGAGAATAAGTAGTGGCGATTCTGTTCTGACTTATAGAGGAATGAATGCGCAGCAATTTCTTCAGAGTACTAAAGGAAAAATAAAAGAGGGACTATATGTTGTAGGCCTCGACAACCATGTTGGATTTCTGAACTACGATGGTCTGGAAGTTTATTTTATTCATTCCAGTTATTTTGATCCTGGAACTGTTGTGCGCGAAAAAGCATCTGAATCAAAAGCCCTTGCAACCTCAAGGACGTTTGTGATGTGTAACATCAGCAGCAATGAAAAGCTTATAAAAAAATGGATATTGGGAGAGGAGATAGGTTAAATAATATCATTAAATCTACCAGATTCTTGAAATAATCTATTTCAATCGATCTTTGTAAAGAGGTTGCCATAAAAGCAACCTTTTTTTATTTTTATAGGGTAGAAGTATTGTTATAATAAACCTGAGTTCACAAGCCTGTTTAGGATAGATGGAGCTACAAAGCTTGTCAAAAATGTGAGTAGTATTTTAGAACTAAAGAAAATTTTAACCATCTGAAAAAATACAATGGTAACTATAAATGCTTTCAGAAAGTTAGCTCTTTCGTTTCCGGAGGTTACAGAAGAACCGCACTTTGAGAAAACATCTTTCAGAATTAAAAAGAAAATTTTTGCAACGTTTGATGAAAGAAATAAAAGAGCGATTATCAAATTATCGGAAATTGACCAGAATGTTTTTTCTACAGCTGCCAAATCCATAATCTATCCTGTTGACAATAAATGGGGCAAGCAAGGCTGGACTATTATTGAAATGGAAAAAGTAAACAGAAAATTATTTGATGATGCTTTGACTGTAGCTTATTGTACTGTTGCTCCTCAAAAACTTGCAGAGTTAGTAAATCGAAATAATAAAGATTATTAAAAAAGAATTTCATTTACTAAAAATCTAGATACTATTGTCCAAATTAAGATTTTTTTTGAATTGTAATTGCACATTCCTTTAAATTGTAACATAAAATAGGACAATACAAAATGCATTTATAAAATAGATTGAATGCGAGACCTTTCCATAGCTTTACAAAATATCCTAAATTAGGAGAAAAAATAGCCTATCCGGAGAGGTTCATGGAGTGCAAACATCTCCAACTTCCATTATTTAACCTTCAAATGAAAAATAAAAAGACATCAAATTATCAGACTAAACCAGTTAAATCATTAGCATTTAAGGTAACAGCGGAAACCGAACTTATGAAGTTCCTGATTGAAATGTTACCACATAAAAGCAGAACACACATCAAATCTTTGTTAACGCACAAACAGGTTTTTATTGATGGAAAGCCGGTAAGCCAGTTTAATAAGTCTTTAACTATCGGTCAGGAGGTAACCATTGGCAAGGGAAATAACAGAACAGAGGTCGATCTTCCAGGTATAAAAATTATGTATGAAGACAAAGACCTTATAGTAATCAATAAAGCAGAAGGACTTTTATCGATAGCTACGGAAAACGGCACTGATGATACTGCCTATAGTTTATTAAGCAAATACTTGAAGGCGCAGCATTACAGCAATCGTATTTTTGTGGTACATCGTCTTGATCGTGATACTTCAGGAGTAATGATGTATGCCAAAAGTCAGCAAGTACAGGAGCTGTTGCAGGAAGCCTGGAACACCAATGTAACAGAACGAACCTATCTTGCCATTGTGCATGGGGTTCCTGAAAAAGAAAAGGATACAATAAGCTCCTATTTGAGAGAAAGCAAAGCATATAAGGTTCACTCAAGCAAAGTTTCTGTTCCTGGTGGGGAAAAGGCTGTCACACACTATGAGACACTTATGAGTACAGCGGATTATAGCCTGGTTAAAGTGAATCTGGAAACAGGTAAAAAGAATCAAATCAGAGTCCATTTGCAGGATATTGGTCATCCTATTATAGGAGATAAAAAATATGGCTCAACTCTAAACCCAATCAAGCGGTTGGGGCTTCATGCATGGGTGCTGGCTTTTACTCATCCGATTACAAAAAAGGAATTGAGGTTTCAAACAGAACTTCCGGGAAAGTTTAGAAAAATTTTCCCAAATGCATTGAAAGATCAGGATCAACCCAAGGAGTAAGGTCTTAATAACTCAGGCGGGGCGGGGCCTATAGTCAGGCCCCTTGACTTAATAAAATTTAAGGATTCCTGCTACATTCTGTAAAAGAATGTCTGATAATTTTTTATAAAGTTAGAGCGCCATTTTACTTTTATTTATAGGAAATCAATTACTTAGATAATAAATGATAGAGGCTTCTTTTTATAAAAAAATCACAGTCGTTTAATTTTATGCTATACCTGGTGTCAAAGGATTTAAATATTTTCTTAACTCTTCTTCTATTATGCTGCAAGGCACAAAAAATGGCTTATCTGTTATTTCAAAAACCACAGCTCCTGTAATTACTTTATAGTTACCTTCTATTGCTCCTAACTTTGTTTGTATAGCGTAACTTCCACTCAATGTATCACCTGTAAATGTTCCCCCTTTTGCTGTAATACCCGTCCTTGCTTTTTCTATCAGACCTTCAATCAGTTCATTGAATTCAATATTAAAATTACACTTTGCCATGTTTTAATCTTTATAGTTTAGCCTTTACTAAAACATTCATGAATATGTCGAATGTTTTTACAAATTTAAGTATCTCTTTCTTTTTTGTATTATTTAAGTTGAAAATCAATAAAGTATCTTTCACAATTTAAAATTCTTTCAAAAGACTAAAAGACCTATAATTTTTGAATGAAGACAGAAGTATAATACTTCAATTACAAAACAAAGTTATTAGGGGGATTGGATGGAAATGGATAAATCACTTTATCGTACAACTATTTCAAAAGGATCATTAGCACTTTAATCATACAGATCTGTAGAAAAAGAGTGTAAATCCGAGAAGGGTTAAATAAAAAAGAAAATGATTCAACAAGTCTTGGTAATACCGGATCGAGTTAATCGCTTGAGAAAGCAGAGGCCCAAGAATTTGAACTTACAGTCTTATATCCATATACTTACTTAAAAATTTAATCAGTAAAAGGTCTCTAAACTTATTTTATTGTGGTTGTAAGGTTAAGAAAAAAATTAAGGGAAAATGACTTTCTGGAGGGGTAAAATACACTAATTCCCAAATACAAAGGTTATATTGTGGTAATTTTGTAATCCAAAGACTGAGAGGGTAAATTTTTTCAAGGTCTTTTTAAAAAAAATATTCATGGTAAATGTAGAAACTCCAAAAGCTGTCAGCAAGGAAAAATTGTGTTTTAGTAATATTTCGCGACCGGTTTTATTGGAGCTCAGAAAACAAACAAAGGGATACTTTGATGAAACAGGTAAGGAAACGACAGGCAATTCTGGATTATATTTAAAAGCCTTTTCATTTCTTGCAGTCTTTTTTATTTGCTATTTAACTATACTTTTCAGATCCAATTCATTTGGAGTAGCTCTATCCCTTTATGCAATAATGGGTTTTGCAGCCGCTGCTCTTGGTTTTAATCTCATGCATGATGGTGCACATGGAAGCTTCTCAAAAAAGAAATGGCTGAATACTCTTGCTGCTTATAGTATAAATCTTCTGGGAGGAGACGCTGTGCTATGGAAAAATAAACACAATATGATCCATCATACTTATACAAACATTGAAGGGTATGATCAGGATATTGCACAGATGCCAGTTTTCAGATTGAATACATTACAGAAAAAATCATACCTTCACAGATTTCAGCATTGGTATAGTTTTTTTATCTACGGACTTTCTTCTCTGCTTTGGGTATTCCTGCTTGATTATCAAAAATATTTTAGTGGTAAAATTGGTAATCTGAAAATCAGCAATTTTAAAACATCAGATCACATTGTTTTCTGGATTACAAAGGTGGGTTATTTAGTTGCGTACTTAATTGTACCTGCTATTTTTAATGGCTGGTTAATGACTCTGACAGGCTTTTTGGTATTTCATTTTGTGCTGGGTTTGGTGCTTTCAGTTGTATTTCAGTTAGCGCATGTAGTTGAAAACACTGAATTTTCAGAGCCTCCTACAGAAGGTAAAGTTGAAGATGAATGGGCAGTTCACCAATTAAAAACAACCTCTAACTTTGCAACCCGCAATAAATTTGTTACCTGGTATACCGGTGGTTTAAATTTCCAGGTAGAACATCATCTTTTTCCAAACATTAGCCATGTCCATTATCCGGAATTGAATAAAATTGTTAAGCGTGTCTGTTTTGAGCTTGATGTGCCTTATAATGAATTCCCATCTTTCTCATCAGCATTAGGATCTCATCTAGCGCATCTTAAAGAGACAGGCAGAGCATAACAGCCTGTCGGTAATGCATGATGATGATGGCAATTACTGCAAAGAAGAAATAGTATAAGAAATAAAAAGTTTAAAAGCCCGGAGGTAAGTAATACCTTCGGGCTTTTTTGTTTTGTTGGAACGGTTTGAATGTCAGTTTGAAAAGTAAACTGTGGTTTACCATGGCAATGTACTATCATGCATTTGTTAATGGGCGATCAAGCTATCTTCAAAACCACCTGAAAGAATAAAAATTTCACTTTTTAACCTTATTAAAGATTTGTGACCCATAGAAATGGAAAATCTGTAAACAACAAGAAGAAAACATTGTGTTTCGCCACCGGTTAATTAAGGGCACTTTGTACTTAAATGAAAAGTCCATGAAGAAATTTTACAATTTCAATTATCTGCCCATTTTAATATCTACTGTTTTATTTTTTCTTATTCTACCCGATAGTAAAGCGCAGTCTCCAATAAATGATGATTGCTCTGGTGCAATTAATCTTACAGTTGATGCACCTTTTGTAAGCGGCAATGTTCAGGGGGCCACTCAATCAATGTCGGGTTGCGTTGCTACTGCTGGACAGGCTGGTGGAAGCGCTAATGATGATGTATGGTATAAATTTCAGGCTCCCTCTCCATACCTTGTCATAGCAGCACAGGGATCAGAACAATTTAATGCCGTAGTTCAGGTGTTTTCAGGAGGATGCTCAAATCTGACACCAATGGATTGTGCCAGCGAGGGAAAAATAGGAAAAGTAGAAAAACTTCCGCTTAATTATTATACGCCAGGGAACACTTATTATGTGAGAGTCTATGATTTAGGTGTTGGAATGCCAGCAACAACAGACTTTCAAATAAGGGTTTATACTGCCATTCCTCCTGCCAATGATAATTGTGCCACAGCTAAACCAGTAACAGTAGGTGACCATTGCATGAATAGTACCGAAAATCAGGAGGGCGCTACTGGCTCTGGCATTACCCCAACCTGCGCCAATGGAGCGGCAAATAACGATGACATCTGGTATTCATTCCAGCCTACGAGCCAAAATGTCATTATTAGCGCCCATGCTTCTCACAATTATAGAGCAGTGATGGAAGTATATGACGGATGCGGTGGAAATGCTATCGGTTGCACTACGACAGTTAAACACAATCAGAAGCTGAAACTGGCCTTTCATAATTTAAATCCTGCCAATACTTATTATTTCAGAGTTTTTAACTACTACCAACCATTGTCTAAAAGCGAAACTTTCCAGCTTTGCGTTTATGATCCTCCTGCTCCTTCAAATGATGATTGTAATGGAGCAATAGAAATTGTCGGGAATGACACTATAAACGGAACAGTGGATGGTGCTACAGCCTCAATTGGTTACCCGGCTCCTTGTTCAGGCTACCCTGATGACGATCTCTGGTATAAATTTACTGCAGGTTCCAGTCAGGAAGCATTCAGTCTTTTCCCAACTCCTTATTTTGATGGAGTAATACAAGCCTTTGATGCTTGTAATGGTCAGGTAATCGGATGTGCTAATGCAGGCGGAAGAAATAAGGTGGAAACACTATCATTAAACAATCTTACTGCAGGGCAACAATATTTGATAAGAGTTTTTACGAGCGAAGATGTAGCATCAGTAACAGCAGATTTCAAAATTGCTCGTACATCAGGACCAACTGCAATTTCAAACGATGACTGTGCATATGCAATAAATATTCCTGTATCAGAGACTGTAAATAGTATGACAGGCTCTCTTGAAAATGCATCTCAATCCAAAGGACCTTGCAATGGGGAAGGGGAAGCAAATGATGTCTGGTATAAATTCATAGCTGCTTCAAATACTGGCACAGTTAAATTAACTCCATTGGATGGTGCTGATCTCGTTTTAAATATCGTTTCTGATTGTGCTGGTAATACGATTGCTTGCGTTGATGATAGTGGTGAAGGAGATGAGGAAATATGGCAAGCTGATAATCTGATAATACATCAGCCTTATTTTATCAGAATATATGATTCTAACGGAGGTAACCATAATTCTAATTTTATTGTAAGCTTTGAAAGTGATCTGGAGGTGCAGGCAATTAATGATAAAGATAAAGAAAGAGGCTTGCTTGTCTTCCCGATTCCAGTAGAAGACATTTTAAATATTCAGGTTAATAATATTCAAAAAGGAAATTTAACCTTATGTGATTTGCAAGGAAATGTTTTACTCAGTGAAAGTGGTGATTTGAAAAGTAACTACGATATATCAGCAATTAAACCTGGTGCATATATTCTAAAAATTATTTCTGATGACAGGGTAGATGCAATCAAGATCATCAAAAGATAGGATGCCTTTATAAATATTAAAGATTACATATAAAAACATGAGCCCCCCGACATGTCGGGGGGCTCATGTTTTTAGCTATGATAAAAAGGCTTCATATTATTTTTGCTTGTTGAAATCTGAACCTAATGAGTAGCACTGCCATTTCACACCGCCATCTGCCGTGTCACTGCAATCTTTATAATATCAGAAAACTCACTAGCCTGATCGTCTTTGGTTTTGTATATTATTAAAGACCTCACCCTAAATCCCTCTCCTGAAGGAGAGGGACTTTAGTGAGCATGTTAATATTTGGTTTTGTAGGTAAATTTATATTTAAATTATATATATATTATTGTTGGAGACTGTTCCCTTCTCCTTCAGGAGAAGGGCTAGGGATGAGGTATTTTTTTATACTCTCTAATACTTTGTCTATTTGAAGCTTGACATCATCGTTTGAAAACCTCAATACAGTTAAATTGTGTTCTTCAATTTCAAAAGTTCTTCCGGAATCATAATCCATTTGTTCTAATTCTGCATGATATTCACCATCAATCTCAATTATCAGACTACATTCATGGCAATAGAAATCTGCTATATAATTCTTTAAGGGGTGTTGTCTCCTGAATTTAAATCCTAATTGATTGTTTCTAAGTTTTTGCCATAACATTTCCTCTGTCGGGGTTTGTTTTAGCCTGTTTTGTTTAGCATACTCAAATAATTTTGAGGAGGCCCCTTTGTGTAAATTTTTGTCCATTTGCTTGCTGGTTGTTCATCTCACTTATATCGTTCCCTGAATAGAGGGATTTTAATGAGTATGTTAAATTTTGTTTTGTAGTTAAATTTATATCTATATCAAAATTACATATTTTATCTTTCGTAGACTGTTCCCTTCTCCTTCAGGAGAAGGGTTAGGGATGAGGTCCTTTAACCACCTCACACCGCCACCTGCCGTGTTACAACAATTTCTATAATATCAGAAAACTCACCCACCTGCTCATCTTTGATTCTGTAGATAGCTTTATAGGCCCATACAACCGTTCCTTTTTCTTCCGGAATAGGATTGGTATCTATATAATCAGGAGTATAGTCATTGGCAAGGAAAATGAATCCTTTGCCATCATTCCTGTCAACATAAATGTCTATAGAATCTGCGTGGCCCTTTTTCCATTTGATAAGAGGACGTCCGGCATCAAGTCCGCCGCTTAGTTTAGGCTTTAGGCTCATTTTATTATTAGTTGTTTTGGGAGCGATGATCCCCAGATCTCTTCCGATTGATTCATTGTAGTTGGGGTGAAACTTAATCCTTTGAACCAGTTTGGCAAGCCGTTTAAATATTCCGGGTTTTACTGGAATAGGAGGTTTGGTGATTACCGGAGTAATCTGAGGATAGGCCAATGGAGCGGTTCCATCTCCGGTTCCAAGTAACTTTTTAAAAGCCACATTTTGAGCTAGTGAACTTTTTAGGTTTTCCACCGCCTGAATTGAATAAATAAAAGAAGCTGCATCATTGGAAGTGCCTAAAATTTCATCAGGTAGTATACCAACATTTTCCCCATGGACTGCTAGTTTTAATGTGAAGTTTTTAAGCCAAATGGCCTTTTCATTATCTGTTCTTGGTAGATACTTATTATTGTTTTTCATAGCTGTTAAAAGTTTGAGAAGAAAAATGTCTTAATGGATTCAATATTAGTGTTTTGTAAAGTGTAAGGCAAGTTTTGCCAATTAATTTAGAGAGATACATTCAAAACTGTATTTGCGGTCCGGTAAATCGAATCTGGCGAACGGCAAAGTGAATTTGCTGAATGATTACTTAAAATTGCCGGTCTTCCGATTGAGTTATTTGTGCGGCAAATTGAATTTGCCGCACAAATAACTCAATTTGTCGAATGGCTAATTCAACGTTTCAATTAGATAATTTAGTTTGCCGTAAAGCTAATTCAATTCGCCAATTGGCAATTAAGATTCGCTATTCGGACAATTCAATTTGCTATATGGAAAACTGAATTTGTGGTTCGGCAAACTTCATAAGCCGGTGGGCGAATGAAATTATGCAAGCGGCAAATTGGAAAAGCGGACATACAATTGACATTGCAGAGCAGTAAATTGGATTTTCTGGTGTGTCGGATCTTTTGACAATACCTCTTATGGATATCATCTTCTTTTTAAACCAATAATATGGATATCATCTAACATTTGATATTGGCACTATTGGGCTCTTGTTGTTAATCTGTTAGAAAAAAATAATATTATGTTTAAAACTCATTCATCCCAATTACTACGGAGGTTTATAACCCAGTTTATTGCAAAGTATCTTTCAAAAACAATTCCTTGATTGAGCTCAATGACATTTAAATTATTGGTTTGTGACTGGTAGAAGGCCCAGTTAATTCTAAAGAGAAGGTCGGCCTGGTCCAGTATTTCGGAGGTAGGGCGAAGGGTTGCAGAAGTGATAAAGTCTTCTGTGTTATTCATAAATGGAGGAAGGTGTTCAAATATAGCATTGAAATTTACCTCCTTATTTGAAAAAATCAGTTGATCTGCTTTGTTTATTGCCCACAGTAACAACCATATTGATTCTGCTCGCCAAGCTATAATGGTTATATCATCTTCATTAAGTTCGGACTTTTCAAAAAATAATTTTTCCTGTGGAGATATTTTTTCCCATAATCCTTCTCCTTTCAGGAAGTCAGTTATATTATTCCTCAGGTCAGGATCAAAGGCCATACAATTCAAATAGGAGAGGATTAGAATGCGTTCTGCAATTTCCTGAGGTGTCCTTAGAGAAATTTCGTTTTCTTCTTCTAAAGGCGGCAAATTATCGAAAACAGGAAGCCCTTGATTGCTAAGGATATTCTCTGTATGTTTTTTTCTTTCTGATGCTGTCATCTTTATATACCTGAGAACTTTCTAATGGAACGGGATTTTCACTGGCAAGTTTTCCCATTAAGGCTTTTTTGATAATTTCAGGTAGATAATCTGAATACAGCATTGGGATCCATTTCAAGCAATTGCCTGGACTTAAAAATTTAATGATTATAAAATGAAGCTTAATACCATGCCATATATCAATTACGAAAAAGACTTGCCTCAGGAAGGTAACTTCATACTTGGACAAGTAAAGGAATCTTCCATTATCGTGTATCAGGCATTTAATGACAGGATCGCTAATTATGCAATAGCCAACCAGAAGTTTGGTGGTGCAGATTACAGCTTTTCAAGAATGACCTGGATTAAGCCTAATTTCCTTTGGATGATGTACAGAAGCGGTTGGGCCGAAAAGGAAAATCAAAACAGGATATTAGCTATTGAAATATCTATGGATGGATTTTCGGAATTGTTAGAGCTCGGGGTTGTCACCAGTTATGATAGTCGGTATGGTAATGAGCAGTCATGGAGAGAACAATTGAATAACAGTGAAGTAAGAATTCAATGGGATCCAGATCATGGTCCAAATGGAGATAAGCTCAAAAGACGTGCGGTTCAGATCGGAATGAAAGGAACTGCACTCGAAAGGTTTAATAATACCTTTATCAAATCTATTACTGATATCACTGATTTTGTAAAAGAACAAAAAGCTAACCTGGATCAGAATAAAGAATTTTTTTATGTGATGCATGAAAGTGTTGTAGAAGTAAGTGAGTCATTAAAGCAGAAATATTCTATACCAGGAGCATTTGCGAAGGGTAGGTTTTAATAAAAAGGATAAAAGCTTCAGTTATTTATTGAGATATGTCTTGACCGTTTTGAGCTAGGTACCTCATATAATTGATTGTTTCATTCCATCATTTGGATCTCCTTGTTCATAATGGCTTCCTGAATGCCGAATTTAAAATGTATATTCGATTATATAATAACTTTATTCTATTGCTATAAGGGAGTAAACTCAGTTTAGTATGTCTTCAGAAAAAACTCAAAAGGTCCCCGCTCTTCAAAGAAGTCATAACAATACTTCCCGTCCAACTCTGAGTTCAATGGAGTATGGATCACTAGCCAACACTGGATTGGAGCATTTACAGAATAATGGATATGGCAATAATGTAATGCAATCTATGAGTTTTCCTCAGGGAAACATTCAGATGAAGAAAGAAGAGGAGGAAGAAAACATACAGTTAAAGGAAAACAAGAATTTAACAAAAGAAAATAACACAGGTATGCCGGATAACCTAAAGTCCGGAATAGAAAATCTTTCAGGCATATCTATGAATGATGTGAAGGTTCATTACAATTCAGACAAACCCGCGCAGATGCAAGCTCATGCCTATGCTCAGGGGACAGACATTCACATGGCTCCCGGTCAGGAAAAACATTTGCCGCATGAGGCCTGGCATGTAGTGCAGCAGAAGCAGGGAAGGGTGCAGCCTACAATTCAGATGAAGGAAAAAGTGAGTATTAATGACGATAAGGGGTTGGAACAGGAAGCAGATGAAATGGGTATGAAAGCTTTACAAATTTCGAATGAAAGTGAGTTGCCAGTTCAACGGAAAAATAAAGATGTTCATTCAAATATTGTCCAGAGGAATGAAAAATCAGCTCAGGTGCTCAGTAGTAAAAACATGGCTGCACCAAAAGTAGGACAACAGGACATTAAACTGGCAAAAAATATTGAAAGCGATCTCGAAAAAATCTATAAGAAGGTAATGAAGATAGATAAGATGGATGATGTGAACAGGATGAAATATAATGCTGCTGTATGTCTTGGAGGCATTGTACTGCCCCCGTTACAGGGGTTTAAGAATTTAAAGGAACTCATCAACAGCTGTAATTTTGTGAACCTTGGAAAAGGAGCAGTAGGTTTCGGGATTTACGAATTATTAGGAAAAGATCTGAAGAGAAATATAATTGCTAATACTTTGAGTACTATGGAAGCTGCGGGGCAGTTTGATTATTTGGAGGAAAGTGATTTTGCGAACGGTGGCAATTCTGCCTGGAAAGTTGTGGTAGAAGTACATTATTATAGAGAAAGGTCTACCTTAGATAATGTTTTTCATAAAGACACGCTTGGAACAACGCTGTTTGTAAATTTAAATTATCTTAATGAAAAGAAGGTTATAGGACCAGAGTATGTTGTAAATCCAATGGAAAATGCAAAGCATATGTCGGACATTGCCAAAAGTTTGCCGGAAGAGTTTCTTCAGGATAGAAAGACAGTAATGGATCAGTTGAGAGAGCCGCAAATAATAGATGTTGTTGAGATTCCCCGATATGGTTTTGTTTCATTTGTGGATGAAGCGATCAATCACTCATCTCCTACAACAAGACATAGAAGGGCTCAAGGATTCGAAATACATGATTACCTGAAGGAAAAGGATAAAAAGAATTATTTTAAATATATAGAACGATTTGAGGCTCTGGATAAAGAAGAGGGAAAATCTGAAAGTATGCCAAATAAAGAGGAGGAGAAATCTGAAATTAAACCAAAGATTTCGAATAGAGGAAAGCGCTGGTTTAAGTTTTTTGAGAAAATTTCAAATGGAGGAAAGAGGTATGATAGAAATATGATGAGAGAAGCAGATCCCGGGAAAAAAATATTGACGGACGCTGATATAGACCTTTTGGTGCATAAAGGAGATCATGATGGTTTTGGAGTGGTTTCAATACCTAAGGCAGGTGGAAAAAGTAATATGACATCCGATGATCGGCCATTGCAACGAAGAATGAGCATGCTCCTGGATCAGAAAGATAATGATCTGTCATTGGATAAGGAAAGTGACGGGAAAAGATCATTTTTGAGAACTTGGGTACGTGCTGAAAAAGCAGAGACTGTAGATACTGACATTGTTAAAGATAGATGGGATTGGGAAGAAGGAAGAGTAAAACCAAATAATTTAGTTGGAATGGATGGAAAGAAAAAGGATACTCTTTGAGTACCTGGATAAAGTGGGAATGACTTGTGCTAAATAAAACGAGTACAAATAAAAGATCCTTCCATTATTGTATAAGCTAAATAAATACCATAAAATATGTCATTTGATCAAATACTTGCAGATAGAGTCAGGATTTATCTTTCCGAAGTTCCAGGGTTAAAAATTGAAGAAAAGAATATGTTTAGAGGATTGGCATTTATGATCAATGATAAGATGTGTGTAAATGTGAGTGGAGAAAATCTGATGTGCAGATTTGATCCTGAAAGGCAGAAGGAAATTGAAACGAAGGCGGGCTATTTACCATTGGTAATGAGAGGGAAAGAGCTTAAGGGATACTGCTATGTTAGTCCTAAAGGTATCCAAAAGGAGAAAGATTTTGAATTCTGGATCAAGCTGTGTTTGGAATTCAACAGCAAGGCTAAGGCTTCAAAAAAGAAGAAAAAGTAAAATGGCAATTATATTTTTTTTAATAAACCATATGCTTTCAGACAATTGGTGAAGTAAATTCTACTTTTGCTTATTTCCCAACAAGAACTCCATAAGCCACAGGAATTCTAATGCCTTTAAAGTAATCGGTCATTCCAGAAAAGATTAGAATTGTCACGAGAAGCCCCAGACCTAGTATTGCTCCAGCTTGCCCTTTCGGGCTAAGGCTCAGAAAATCACTTTTCATCCTTTTATTATGAGCAGCTGCAATATGCCCGAAGAAGGATAGTATTGCAAGTCCGTAGTAAGGCACAAAGAATAAGTTGAAAGGAAAGGTATTAATACCTGCTGCGCCGAAATAAAAATTGGTATCAAGATGAAGCAGATATCTTCCTGTCATAACAGCGCTGATATGGAAAAAAAAGAATACGGCAAGATAAAGCCCCGACCAGACCTGAATTCTTTCAAATGGAGTTTCGACTGTTTTTATTTTTGTCCTGAATAGTTTTAGACCAGAAATAGTCTGGAAAAGGATAGCTCCCAGTAGAATAGTTTCTATGAAAATATTTCGGTAAAGAAGCCTAAATGTTTCCATCAATTTGATGTGCTCCGGCACACCAGCCAAGCTTATGAGGTGGTTTAGTAAATGTATTGTAACAAAAACAGCTATGAATATTCCTGATAAGTAGTGTCCCTTTTTCATCTGATTGTAATTTTACCAAAGGTGAAATTACTTTTCCGATATTCATTTGATATAAATCAAATTCGGTTTTTAGGATTCCGGATTCTGCTAAGGGTTTCCAGCGTAATACCCAGATAAGATGCGATATGGGTAAGCGGTACCCTTTGGGTAATGTCCGGAGTGATTTTTAGAAGGTTCTCAAATTTTTGATGAGCAGTCTCAAACTGAATTGATACAATGCGCTGTTGCAGTTGAAGTAAAGTTTTGACTACTACTTTATTGATGAGTTTTTCAAAATCATGGTATTGATCGGATAGGGATTGTATATGGTCTCTTGAAAGTTCCAGTAATACAGCTGGTTCCAATGTTTCTATAGCATGTGGACTGGGTATATTTAAAAAGAAGCTGTTGATTGAACATATGAAATCACCTTCAAATGCGAACCAGTCTGAAATATCTTTTCCGTCCTTTAGATAAAAAGCCCTTGCACAACCTTTAATCAGGAAATATGCTTTGTCCGCAAATTGGCCTTCTTTAACAAGGATAGCAGGCTTTTCCAGTATTAAAACTTTGGCTTTTTTCTGGATATCAGTTTTGCAAGATTCAGAAAGGGGAGAGTAGTTTTCGCTGATAGCATTTATGATAGGGGTGATATCGGAAAGAGTATTCATATGAATCAATTATATAAGATGTCAAGGGATAACTTTGACGATGCCTAAGGTAACAATCAATATTATTGAGGGCAAATTATATTTTATTAGGATTTGAATAGATCAAATTTTTATCAGATATGAAAATATTTATACTTTCTGTTTACCAAGTCTTGATTGATGAGGATTTTTTTATCAGCCTAATGACACAATTTTCATATTGTTCTTACAGAGTAAAGTTAAGTTAATCTTCATTCATCAGTCTTCATCTCTGTTCTTCTAAACCCCTTATTACTTAATCAATTTCTTTCGTCTTTTACCTTTTGGTTTTTGGCTTTTAAACAATATTTTTTCTCTCCCCGTTAGTCTAATAAATGATTTACTAACTAATCGAAATGAATAAAATGGAAAAGGTAGTACAGAGAAGGGGATTACTTTCAAATCTAAAAGGAGTAGTAAAGTCAGTTGTGTTTTCAGGTCTGGTATTTCTAGGTCTGCAAAATGCAGATGCACAGGTGACTTTTTCTTTAGGTCCTAAAGGAGGAGCAACATTCTCGCATTTGTCAAAGGATAAAAGTAATCAGGATTCCAGAAAGGGATTCGTAGCCGGTGGTTTTGCTAACATCGGACTTGCACGTATAGTCGCTATTCAACCAGAGGTACTTTATAACCAATTTGGTACCAGAGGAGAGTTTGGTGGTACTAATACCAGACTTAATAGCAGTTACATTCAGGTGCCGGTGCTGTTAAAGCTAAGATTACCTCTTGGAGCAGTTTATCCTAATATTTTTGCAGGTCCATCTTGGGGATTTAGAAATAAAGCCAGCTATACTGTCAATAATACTGAAACAGGTGAGTCAATTGGATATGGCACTACAGCAATCAAAAAGCATGATTTCGGTGGAGTGGTAGGTGCAGGTATTGATATCAATGCCGGTCCTGTCTTCTTCACTGTTGACGGAAGATATGGGTTTGGATTTGATGAAATCAACAACGATATCTACGGGCTGAATGCTAAGAACCGTCAGTGGGCTGTTTCAGCTGGTATTGGTTTCTTGTTAGGCAAAAATAAGAGCTACTAAGACCTGAAGACGTTTAAATTAAAAAAGGCTGTCCGGTAAAGACAGCCTTTTTATTTTTATACATAGTGCAATTTTTATATTACAAGATTCACAATCTTGTTTGGTACTACGATTACTTTTTTAGGAGCCTTGCCTTCAAGCCATTTCTGTACTTGGTCATTGGAAAGTACCGTTTCTTCTATCTGCTGACTGGTAAGGTCAAGAGGAAGATCAAGTTTAACTCTCATTTTTCCATTGATGGAAATAGGATATTCAAAACTCGCCTCAGTCAGATATTCCTGTTTGAATGCAGGATATGTAGCTTTAAGTATACTATCCTTATTGCCGAACTCAGACCATAGCTCTTCTGCGATATGAGGTGCATAAGGAGAGAGGACTATAAGAAGATCACTAAGGATTTTCTTTTTGTTACATTTCAATGAACCAAGCTCATTTACACAAATCATGAAAGTACTTACAGAAGTATTGAATGAGAAGCGTTCAATATCTTCTTCTACTTTCTTAATTGTTTTATGAAGCGCTTTATATTCTTCCTTGGTTGGCTCGGCTTGTGAAATATTAAGCTTACCATTCTCATCATGACAAAGATTCCAAAGCTTTCTCAGGAATTTAAATACTCCTTCGATACCATTTGTATTCCATGGCTTGAATTGTTCCAAAGGTCCAAGAAACATTTCATATAAACGAAGTGTATCAGCTCCATATTTGGCAACAATGTCATCAGGGTTTACAACGTTGAACAACGACTTCGACATTTTTTCTACTTCGCTTCCGCAGATGTATTTACCATCTTCAAGAATAAATTCAGCTTCGGCAAAGTCTGGTCTCCATGCTTTAAATGCATCAGTATCGAGTACATCATTATTAACGATGTTTACGTCCACGTGCAATGGAGTTGTATCGTATTGCTTTCTTAGATTATAAGATACATATTTTTGGGTTCCCTTAACCCTGTACACAAAGTTCGATCTTCCCTGGATCATTCCCTGGTTGATAAGCTTTGCAAAAGGCTCTTCGCTGCTAACGTATCCGATATCTTTTAAGAACTTGTTCCAGAACCTTGAGTATAACAAGTGTCCCGTTGCATGTTCTGCACCACCAATATATAAATCTACCTGATTCCAGTATTTTTCTTCTTCTTTGCCTACCAGTCTATCGGAATTTTTAGGATCCATGTAACGCAGATAATACCAGCTTGACCCTGCCCAACCAGGCATTGTGCTTAGCTCAATATTCTTCGCAACAAAATCTTTGTTCCTTCCCAGCGGAGGATCACCGGCTTCTGTAGGTCTATATTCGTCAATAGGAGGGAGAATTAATGGTAATTCTGAATCTTTGAATATTACAGGCATTCCATCACTATCATAAGATACAGGAATTGGCTCGCCCCAATACCTTTGTCTTCCGAAAATAGAATCCCTCATTTTAAAGTTGATCTTGGCTTTGCCAATACCTTTTTGCTCGATGAATTCAATAGCTTTCTTAATTGCCTCAGGTACTGTAAGGCCATTCAGAAATGCACTGTTAATCATTGTACCTTTTTTCGGATCAAAATCATCTTTGGTAATATCCGAACCTTCACCTTCCTGAACAGGTATGATTGGCAAGTTGAAATGTTTTGCAAATCCGAAGTCTCTCGTATCTGAAGAAGGAACAGCCATTACAACTCCGGTACCATATCCGGAAAGTACATAGTCAGCTATATAAATTGGAATACGCTCTTCATTAAAAGGGTTGATCACATAGCTTCCTGTAAATTGTCCGGAAACAGTTTTTACATCGCTCATACGATCTCTTTCTGATCTGTTCTTAGCTGTTTCCACATACTTTTCTACTTCTGCCTTTTGATCAGGAGTAGTAAGCTCAGGGATTAGCTCATGCTCTGGAGCTATGGAAACAAAGGTTACACCGAATGTGGTATCAATCCTTGTGGTGAAAACTTTTAACTCAAGGTCCTTACCTTCTACTTTAAAAGTAAGTTCAGCGCCCAGAGATTTTCCAATCCAGTTACGCTGCATTTCTTTCATTGGCTCAGGCCAGTCAATGGTATCAAGTCCTGCAAGTAAACGTTCTGCATAAGCAGTGATACGCATGCTCCACTGAAGCATCTTTTTTCTGATTACAGGATATCCTCCGCGTTCAGAAACTCCATCCTTTACCTCTTCATTAGCAAGCACAGTTCCAAGCTCAGGACACCAGTTTACCATAGTTTCGGATAGATAAGTAAGACGATATTTCAAAAGCATCTCCTGCTTTGCCCTTTCTGAAAGTTTCTTCCAGTCTTCTGCAGTGAAAACAGGAGTATCTTCATCCCGAACCGCATTCACAGACTTGTTTCCTGAAGTTTCAAAGATCTTTACCAAATCTTCTATGGATTCAGCTTTTTCCTTGTCTTTGTTATACCAGTGCTTGAAAAGCTGGGTAAATATCCATTGAGTCCATTTGTAATAATCAGCGTTGCTGGTTCTTACTTCTCTTGACCAATCGTAAGAAAAGCCTATCTTTTTTAGCTGTTCTTTGTATCTTGTTATATTCTGTTCAGTTGTAATGGCAGGATGCTGGCCTGTTTGCATAGCATATTGTTCCGCAGGAAGACCGAAGGAGTCAAATCCCATTGGGTGCAATACGTTAAAGCCTTTGATTCTTTTGTATCTGGCAACAATATCTGTGGCAATGTAACCCAGTGGATGTCCAACGTGAAGTCCAGCCCCTGAAGGATAAGGGAACATGTCGAGGGCATAGTATTTTGGTTTACTCTGGTTGGTGTCCGCTTCGAAGATTTTGGAAGTCTCCCACTTATCCTGCCACTTTTTTTCTATCTCCTGAAAGTTATAATCTGCCATGGTAGTTATATCATTATTTTTTTGGACTGCAAAAATAGTTTTTTTAAGCAGTATTTTTCAATAACAGCTTACTGAAGTTTAAAATTCTACAAGAGAGCAACATAGGAATTATTCAATTAGGAGAAAATGCAACAGCAAAAATTGTATTCGGGAAAACTCAAATGATATTATACCGTATCATGCAGTGGTATTTAAAAATCTTATTATTTGGAATTGAATCAATATTTTTTTATATTTATCTAATATCTCTTGTTTTAAACCTTAATAATTGAAATTTTAATCTTATGAAAAAAGTAATTTTCAGCGTAATATTCTCAGTTCTTGTTGCTTTCGGTACTTCTTTCGCAGCAGTTGTAACAGATTCAAATATTTCTGTTGTCGTAAAGGATAAAGACAAGGATAAAAAGAAAAAGAAGAAAGAATGCGCTTCTAAATCAGGCTGTTCTTCTTCTAAAAAATCATGCTGCGCTTCAAAAGGAGCAGAAAATGCAGCTCCGGCTGAGCAGAAAGCTGCTGAGTAGTTTTTAAGACAAAAAGAATATTTAATTTAAAAAGGTCCCTTTTGGGACCTTTTTTTTGTATTTTCGGGGTAGCGACAAATAAAAGTTATGAAGCAGTATCATGAATTGATGACCCACATTCTTGAAAAAGGAGTGAGAAAGGAAGATAGAACCGGAACCGGAACAATCAGTGTATTTGGGTATCAGATGAGGTTTGATTTATCGGAAGGATTTCCAGTAGTGACGACTAAAAAGCTTCATCTAAAATCGATTATTCATGAGTTGCTTTGGTTTCTGAAAGGAGATACCAATATTAAATACCTAAAAGAAAATGGTGTAAGCATCTGGGACGAATGGGCTGACGAAAAGGGGAATCTTGGCCCTGTATATGGGTGTCAGTGGAGAAGCTGGCCAACTCCTGACGGCGGACACATCGATCAGATTTCAAAGGTGATTGAACAAATCAAAAAAACACCAGATTCAAGAAGACTTATCGTGAGTGCCTGGAATGTTTCTGATGTAGATAAAATGAAGTTGCCGCCTTGTCATGCATTTTTTCAGTTTTATGTAGCAGAAGGCAAGCTTTCATGCCAATTGTATCAGCGAAGTGCAGATGTTTTTCTAGGTGTGCCTTTTAATATCGCTTCATATGCATTGCTGACTTTGATGGTTGCGCAGGTTTGTGGCTTAGAACCGGGAGATTTTGTACATACATTGGGTGACGCTCATTTGTATTCAAATCACCTTGAGCAGACTAAGCTTCAGCTTTCAAGAGAATTAAGACCTCTTCCTCAGATGAAAATTAATCCTGCTGTAAAATCTATTTTTGATTTTACATATGAAGATTTTATTCTGGAAAATTATAATCCTCATCCTGCAATAAAGGCGGATGTAGCGGTTTAAGTATTAAGTTGTAAGTAATAAGTATTAAGTAAATTTTTAAATAAAATAGGCTTAAGTATTTTTAGCCTTGTTAAGAAACATCCTTTGAATATGATTCAATCAATTGATCATACAAAGGATGTTTTTCTTTAAACTGCTTTCCTTCAATACAAGCCAGCTGACTTATTCCTGCTGTGTTTGTAGTGAATACAAAGTCAGCATGTAATAGTTCTTCTTTAAAGTACTGGCCTTCCACAACTTTTATATGATGTTGTCTTGCGTAAGCCAAAATCTGTTTTCTAACAATTCCTTCAATGCAGCCTGTTTCAAGAGAAGGAGTACATAACGTTTCTCCTTTTAGCCAGAAGATGTTTGAAGCTGTGCATTCGGATACAAATCCATCAGTGTTAAATAAAATCATTTCATCAGCCTCAAGCTCCTTTCTTTTGATACTGGCAAGAATGTATGGGAGTGCATTACAGGTTTTATATCTGGAAATGGATGAATATGCTAAAGGAACTTCTTCAAAGAAAAAGCAGGATCTTTTCAATGAAGGAGCTACTGTAAATTCTGAGGCATTAATTAAATATTGAACTGAATTATCTGTCGGGGTGAACAATCCTCCGGGAGCGCGCCATAGTTGTATTCGTATCCTGGCTATTGGTAAAGAATTTTGTTCAGCAAGGTTAATAATCGAATCTCTTAAGTTATCCTCAGTTATTTTTGAACAATCCAGGGATAAAGCTTTTGCCCCGTTGACCATTCGATTGTAATGGTCTTCCCAGAATAACAAATTTTTATTCTGAAGCTTAATAGTTTCAAAAATTCCATCACCATATAAAAAAGCTCTGTTGCTAGTGGATAAAAGCTGGTTGCTATCTGTTGGGTAATATTCTCCGTTTAGAATGAGTTGGCTCATGGTAAGATTTTAATCAGTCAATAAAAATTATTTTGCTAATTTAGCAGGAATTTAAATTTAAAAAACTACATGGAAAAGCAGTTATCAGTTGCTGTAATAGGAGGGGGAAGCTGGGCTACAGCACTTGTGAAGATTCTGTCAGAGCAAAATATACTGATTCATTGGTGGGTAAGAAAGGAGGAGGATGTAGAACACATTCTCGCATATGAGTCAAATCCACGATATGCAAGCGATATTCATATTAATCTTACGAAAGTAAAGCCTATTTCAGACCTTAAAAGAGCTGTTGAATTATCTTCTGTCTTGATCCTTGCAGTTCCATCTGCTTTTGTAAAAGAAGTCCTTCTTTCGCTCGATAAAGAGAGTTATCAGAATAAAATCATTGTATCAGGAATAAAAGGGATGATTCCCCATGAAAATAAGCTCATCACTGATTTCCTTTCTTCTGAATTTGGAGTTAAACCTGAAAAGCTTTGCATCATTGCTGGTCCATGTCATTCTGAAGAAGTTGCCATGGAAAAGAAATCTTATCTTACTATTGGTGCATCAGATCTGGAAACCGGAAAGACAGTTGCCGGGCTCTTGTCTTGTCGATTTGTAAAATCATCTGTTTCTCTTGATCTGTATGGAATAGAGTATGCTGCAATTATGAAAAATATAATAGCTATTGCATGTGGCATAACTCATGGCTTAAATTATGGAGATAATTTTCAGGCAGTTTTGGTATCAAATGCAATGCAGGAAATCTCCAGATTTGTAAATGCTTTACATCCTTCTGACCATAGAATAGTTTGTTCTTCTGCATTTTTAGGCGATTTACTTGTAACTTCCTATTCTCAGTTTAGCAGGAACCGTACTTTTGGAAATATGATAGGAAGAGGATATTCTGTGAAATCTGCTCAGATAGAAATGAATATGGTTGCTGAAGGATATTATGCAGTGAAGGGGATCAATGAGATTAACAAAGATTTATCTATTGATATGCCCATTATAAAAGCTGTTTATAATATTCTTTATGAAAAAACTTCTCCTGTTACAGAAATAAGAATAATGGAAAGTAAACTTACTTAAATTCTTTAAGGCATTCATAAACTCTGTGAATCGGAAGTCCCATCACATTGAAGTATGAACCTTCAATCCCCGTAATTCCGATAAGTCCTATCCATTCCTGGATACCATAGCTTCCTGCTTTGTCAAATGGTTTGTAGGTCTCCACATAATGTTGAATTTCAGCTTCGGAAAGCTCTTTAAAATAGACTTTAGTGGTATCGGAAAATGATATTTTTTTGTCTTTATATAATAGACAGACCCCAGTAATTACCTCATGGTATTTTCCAGATAATTCCTTAAGCATTCTAGTTGCATCAGATTGATTAACAGGTTTCTCAAGGATCTTTCCATCTACGAGCACTGTTGTATCGGCAGCTATTATTAGGCTGTCTTTTGATTCATCACAAAATGATTCTGCTTTTTTTTCGGCAAGGTATTCAGAGATACTTCTTTTGGGTAGATCAGAAGGGTAATCTTCGGGAATATTTTTACTTTTTACCAAAAAAATAATCCCTGCTTCCTTAAGTATTTGTTGCCTTCTTGGCGAGTTGGAAGCAAGGATTATATTTAAATTCTTATTCAAATCTTACTGATATTTATTATTTGATCAGGTTTGGAGTGTTTCTGCCACAAACGCTTTTAATCATTTCTGTAGCTCTTACATCTCCAAGTTGTTCCGCTTGTTTCAGGTCAAGGCAGGCTTCGGAGTTTTTATTTAATTGAGCATAAGCAATCCCTCTGAAATAATAAGCTTCTTTATCTTTGGGATTTAACTCGATTGCTTTTGTTAAATCAGTAATAGCTTCTTTGCTTTTGTCTATTTCAGTAAGATAAGCACCTCTATTGAAATATGCGTCTTTGTGGTTAGGGAATAGTTCTACTGCTTTGTTGAATTTTTCCATTGCAGCTTTTGTGTTTCCGCTTGTTGCAAAAACCTCTGCCCACTGATAATATGCTTCTTCAAATTTAGGATCGATCTCTGTTGCTTTTTGATAATCTTTATCTGCACCATCAAAGTCCATCACCTGAAGCTTAGAATAGCCTCTGTTGTAATAAGAGAACTTATCATTTGGGTCCAGTTCAATTACTTTTGTATAATCTTCAATGGCACCTTTGTAGTCATCAATATGATTTTTTGCAAAACCTCTGTAGAAGTATGCATAGTTGTATTTAGGATATAATTCTATAACCCTTGAAAAATCAGCGATTGCTTCTTTAAATCTTCCATATTCATTACGAGCCAGACCTCTTTTGTAAAATGCCTCAAAGTTATTTGGCTGCGCAAGTTCAATTAGAGTTGTGTAATCTTTTATAGATCCTGCATAATCACTTAGAAGATATTTAATATTAGCTCTGTGGGATAGTGCGTCAGGATCTTTTGGAGAGTGAACCAAAGCTTTTGAGAAGTCATCGATTGCTCCTTTTTGATCGCCAAGTTGCTCTTTGGCAATCCCTCTTTTTATGAATGCCTTATAATGATTGTGGTTAAGTTCAAGTACATTGTTAAAGTCTTCTATAGCTGACTCATTATCTCCAATCTCAGTCCTGCATATTCCTCTATTAAAATACGCTTCTACATTCTTAGGATCTTTTGCCAATACTTTATCAAACTCTTCAATAGCGCCAAGAAAATCACCTTTTTTGTATTTTACATTTCCCTTTTCAAAGAAAGAGGTGTCAGCAGCGATTTCTGCAGAGGCATTTCCCACGAAGGAAACAAATGCCATCAGTAATAGCAATGATTTGAGAACAATATAGTTTTTCATATGACCTGAATGTATCGTAAAGATTTGTAAGTGTTTTCAATTTTGATCGATAAGGTCGTAAAAGACCAAACCAGCAAGCATTTTAGGGTAAAAGAATGTAGATTTCTCAGGCAATATTGAATTATTTAATACTGTTTTCCTGAGTGTTTTCATACTTACTCCTTTTAATATTAATCCAAAATCTGCATCTCCAGACTGCACTTTTTTAGTTAATTTAGTAAAGTTATAAGAAAATTTTAGATTAAACCAGTTTTTAGGTTGTTCTTTTTTGAAATTTTCTAAGTATTTTAATACTAAATAGTCAATTAGTGCCATTTTTTGTCCGGCCTCATTATAAGCGTTATTATTAATAAAATGTTTAACTTTTTCATTAATCGGCTTAAGAATAAATGATTGAGACTTCAGAATTAATCCCCATTCTCCCTCATCTTCCTGAGAGGTGAATGCCTCTACGTTTTCTGAGGAAACAGGTTGCAATTGAAAAAAACTCTTCAAAATCTTGAGTAATTTTTCTTCCTTAAATTCACTTAATTTTATTAATCTATGAAAGGGTAAAATAGTCGGGGGTTCATTCTCCATTAAACTAATATAAGCCGGAATAAGTGCATTTTGACCATACTTTTTATTATAAAGTATCATTGTCTGGTACCTATGATGACCATCTGCCAGGAATAGTGGATTGTTTTTGAACAGGCTGGTAATGTCCTTAATAGCATTCTCTTCAAATTTTTCAAGTTGATGAGTGGTCCCAAACGTATCCGTGAATTTTGCAACTAAATCAGTGGGATTTTTCAGATAGTTTTGAAGTGATTTTTCCGGATCAGAGTAAAGCAGATGAATAGGAGATGAATTAACTTGATATTTTTCAAGAAATTGAATCCCTTGCTCAACTACCTCTGAATTGATCCCTTCATGGGGCAATACACTTTCAGGTCCCCAGTCGTCTACTTTTAAAGCGGCCATTATTCCTATGCGTTTGAAGAGTTTTCCGCTTACTGGATGATTATATTCCTGAGTGTATTTATATACAGTTGGTTTTTCTTTTTTCAATACTCCATTTTTTTTCCATTCCTGAAAAGGGGAATCATCTTCCTGTGAAGTTTTGGGATAAGTAAGTAAAATACTATGGAATGGTATATTATACAGAGATTCCAAATCATTGCTGAACTCTTCCTTGGGCATTAGCGGAAAAGAAAGATTAGGAAGTGACTGTAAATCATTATACATATACACTTCCAAAGGAAACACTTCGGCCATAAAAAATTAACTGTATCTTCTTTTCCAAACTGAGTTTCCGGAAGTGCTTTGAAATTCTGACAAGGGTTGGGTATTATTTTTTTCGGTAAAAAACTTTCCTGCGAAGGCCATGGCAATTTCTTCAGTATCTTTATCCAAGTTGGTTTTTAAATTTTCTGGAGAAAAATGTTTTTTTACAAAATGGGTATCAAATCTGCCAGAAATAAATTCCTCGTGGTCCATCACATAGGCACCAAAAGGCAGAGTAGTCATAATTCCTGAAATTTTGTATTCCGAAATTGCCCTCTTCATTCTTTGAATGGCTTCAGTCCTGTTACTTCCATAGGCGATCAATTTAGCAATCATAGGATCATAGAATACAGGTATTTCCATTGATTCTTCAAAACCATCATCAACTCTTATTCCAGGGCCTTGAGGTCTTCTGTACGTTATTAGTTTTCCGATATCAGGAAGAAAGTTATTCGCTGGGTCTTCTGCATAAACCCTTAATTCAATTGCATGGCCTCTGATAGAGATATCTTCTTGTCTGAACGAAAGTGAATTACCCTCTGCTATATTAACCTGTTCCTTTACCAGATCTATTCCTGTAATCATTTCCGTAACGGGATGTTCTACTTGTAGCCTGGTATTCATTTCAAGAAAATAAAAGTTAAGCTGTTCATCTACAATAAACTCAACAGTGCCTGCCCCGTAGTAGTTACAAGACTTAGCTACTTTGACTGCTGCTTCTCCTATCGCCATTCTTTTCTCATGGTTTAAAACAGGAGAGGGGGCCTCTTCAACCACTTTCTGATAACGCCTCTGAATCGAGCATTCTCTTTCAAAAAGATGGATTAAATTACCGTGTTGATCTCCAAGAACCTGAACTTCTATGTGTTTAGGTGATGCAATGTATTTTTCAATAAAGACAGAACCATCGCCAAAGGCAGATTTGGCCTCGCTTGAAGCTCTTTCTAGTTGTTCCGCAAATTCTTCTGGATTTTCTACAATACGCATTCCTTTTCCTCCTCCTCCGGCACTTGCTTTAATAAGAACAGGATAGCCAATTTCCGAAGTTACTCTAAGCGCTTCATTAATATCGGTTACCGGTTTGTTTATTCCTGGCACCATTGGGATATTATAGGCAGATGCAGCATCTTTAGCTGCCAGTTTACTTCCCATTATTTTTATGGAATTGGCAGAAGGTCCTATAAAAATCAAACCTGATTCTTCCACCTGACGAGCAAAGGTCTCATTTTCACTTAGAAACCCATATCCTGGGTGTATTGCATCAGCTTTTAGTTTTAGAGCAGTTTCAATTATTTTCGAACTATTTAAATAGGAGGCGGAAGAAGGAGCAGGACCAATGCAAACAGCTTCATCAGAATACTGAACATGAGGAGAAAGGCGGTCTGCCTCACTAAAAACAGCAACAGTTTTTATGCCCATTTCTTTTAGCGATCTCATGATTCTCAAAGCAATTTCACCCCTGTTTGCTACCAATACCTTTTTGATTTTTTGCATTTTTCTGATCCTTAGTATGTGTCAATAATAAATAATTAAATCCATTAATTTTATTCTTTTTTTAAGAATATAGGAGGTATTTTATCGAAAACCATATTCAGGATCTGATTTTAATGATTACATTTGTACGATTTTTGGATCTGGATTTGATCAGAATAAGGTTTTGATTTGATTATTTTAAAAATTTACTACCTTGGATTTATTTGATAAATTAACAAATGACAAAGGACCGTTAGGAAAACACTCTTCGGTCGCACATGGATATTTTGCATTCCCAAAACTAGAAGGCGAAATTGGCCCCAGAATGAAGTTCAGAGGAAAAGAAGTTTTGAACTGGAGCTTAAATAATTACATTGGACTTGCAAATCATCCTGAAGTTCGTAAAGCTGATGCCGAAGGTGCTGCAAAATATGGTTTGGCTTTCCCAATGGGAGCAAGAATGATGTCTGGAAATTCAAATCTAATTGAAGAGTTCGAGTCTCAGATATCTGATTTTGTGAAAAAAGAAGATACAATGCTTCTTAACTTCGGATACCAAGGAATGGTGTCCATTATAGATGCAGTACTTTCCCGCCATGATGTAGTAATCTATGATAGTGAATCTCACGCTTGTATTGTTGACGGTGTAAGACTACACCAGGGAAAAAGATTTGTATTTCCTCACAACGATATTGAAAATCTTAAAAAACAACTTGAAAGAGCTACTAAAATAGTTCAGGAAACTAAAGGTGGAATCCTTGTAATTACTGAAGGTGTATTCGGTATGGCAGGTGACCTTGGTAAATTGAGAGAAATAGTAGATCTGAAAAAACAGTATCAATTCAGATTGCTGGTTGACGATGCTCACGGTTTTGGAACTATGGGACCTACTGGAGCCGGTGCAGGAGAGCATCTTGGAGTTCAGGATGGTATTGATATTTACTTCTCAACATTTGCCAAATCTATGGCAAGTATTGGTGCATTTGTTTCAAGTACAGAACAAGTGATAGGTTTTTTAAGATATAATACCAGATCTCAGATTTTTGCTAAAACATTACCAATGGCTTTGGTAGTGGGAGGGATGAAAAGACTTGAATTGCTTAGATCTCAGCCTCAATTAAGAGAAAACCTTTGGAATGTAGTTCGTAATTTACAACAAGGTTTGAAAGATGCAGGATTTGATATTGGTAAAACGGAATCTCCTGTAACTCCTGTTTATCTGAAAGGTGACGAGAGTGAGGCTGCTCAGCTGATAATAGATTTAAGAGAAAACTACAGCATTTTCTGTTCTATAGTTATTTATCCGGTAGTACCGAAAGGGGTTCTTGAACTTAGAATTATCCCTACTGCGATGCACACTTTTGAGGATGTTAAGCAGACAATCAAAGCTTTCCAGGAAGTTGCTTATAAACTTCAGAATAAGCTTTATACACAGAAACTGTCAAACATTTCAATTTAATCAAGCAAGATAAGAGTAAGGTTTTCTAATAATATAGAAAGAAAATCTTACTTTTCTTTTGAGTAGTATTTTTTAATTTATTAATTTAGAACGTTTTAATAACCTAAATTTTTATAATAATGAACAGATTCGAACAACTGAAAAATCTTGTGATGTCGCTGGAAGGTGATTTTGCGAAATTTTATGAAAAAGAAAATGCAGCAGCAGGGACCCGTGTAAGGAAAGGTATGCAGGATCTTAAAAATTTAGCTCAGGAGATTAGAGTTGAGGTTCAGGATAAGAAGAATACTGAAGAACAATAACAAAAAAAGAGGCTGAAATTCAGCCTCTTTTTTTGTTATTTATTAGTTAACTTCGTTTATCGCCTGTAAAATACGGTCTCTGAGATTTTGAGAAGCTTTTACCAACGGCAGTCTTACATTACTTTTGCAGATACCCTTACGCTCCAATACTTCTTTAATTCCTACTGGATTCCCTTCTTCATACATCAAAGGATTAATTTTCCCAAGTTTAGCAATCACTGCTTCAGCTTCGGTATGTTTCCCTTCAGAGGTATACTGAATTGATTTTTTGAAATGTGCTGGAAATGCATTGGCTAGCACTGAAATAACTCCAACACCACCAATGGCGCCGAAACTTGCTGTTGTCATATCATCACCGCTAATAAGCAGGAAGCCTTTAATGCTTTTATTAGCTATTTCTTCAGCTTGTTTCAAATCGCTGTTAGCCTCTTTGATCCCAATTACATTTTTAACATTGGAAAGTCTGATAGTTGTTTCCGCTGTCATATTGATTCCTGTTCTGCCAGGAACATTATAAAGAATTACTGGTACAGGAGATGCCTCAGCTATTTTTTTATAATGCTGATATATTCCTTCCTGAGAAGGTTTATTGTAATAAGGACAAACTGATAGGATCGCGCTAATTCCCTCGAAATTCGTATTCTTTATTCTCTCAAGAACTTCTTTAGTATTATTACCACCTATGCCGAAGACAACTGGAAGCTTGCCCTTGTTTTCTTTGAGTACAAAATCTAAGATTTGTTTTTTTTCATCCTGACTGGTTGTTGGAGATTCACCTGTGGTGCCATTTACCACTAAATAGTCTCCTCCATTCTGACTTACGTGATCGAGTAGTTTTTTTAATCCGTTAAAATCAATACTATCGTCATCACTAAACGGCGTTACAAGTGCTACTCCGGTCCCCGAAAAAATACTCATTTTTTAACTCCTGAATTTTTTTGTACAAACTTCCATTAATCTGATCAATGCTTCAATGCCTTCTCCTTTTTTTAATTCGGCCATTACTTCCAGAATATTTTTATTGTTTTCTGAAAAGATTCCGAACCGGCATTTTGCTTTGCTTGCAGATAAAATATTTTCGAAAGGCAAAAATGGTGAAATATTAATAGAATATAAATAGTCGAATTCGGTTTTTATAAAATTATTTATTTTCTCGTCCCGATAAGTACCATTCCATTTTATTTCACTAAATGAAATTCTTGTAAAAGGAAAATCAAAGGCACAATTATTGGTCATTGAATTGCAGATGATTACTACTTTTTTCCCCTCTTTAATCAGACTTTTCACAAATTGAGATATCAGCTCATTGCCTTTGGGGTTTTCGTTGCTGATAAGAATCCCGACCGTTGAAGATTCTTCATAACTCAGACTTTCCCTTTTGGCTTTGTTATTTTTTCTGTTGTAATAAGTTCTAACTCTTAAAAAAAGCTTTTTAATCATCTTTAACTATTTTAACATGTTTGTAAATTCATCTTCGGAAATCATTTGAATACCAAGTTTTTGTGCTTTTTCAAGCTTGGACGGCCCCATATTCTCTCCGGCAATCAGGAAGTTTAGCTTGGCTGAAATACTGGAGACTACCTTGCCACCATTTTTTTCTACTTTTTCCTTAATGCTGTCCCGGCTGAAATTTTGGAAGACTCCTGAAATAACAAATGTTTTTCCTTCAAAAATATTGCTTTCGAATTCAATTACTTTCTTTTGAGCTTCCATCTGAAGTCCGGCTTTTTTTAACCTTTCGATAAAAAGTCGGTGTTCTTCCTGTGCAAAATATTCTACTACTCCTTGTGCAATTTTCTCTCCTATTTCAGGAACTGCTCTCAGCTCTTCAAAAGAGGCATTTGCCAGTGCATCAATATTACTAAAATGATCTGCAAGTTTTTCCGCGACAGTATTCCCTACATATCTGATACCTATTCCAAACAATACGTTTTTGAAAGGAACTGTTTTGGATGTTTCTAAGCCTTTTATAATATTATTAGCAGACTTTTCACCAAATCTCTCAAGACTGCAAAGTTTTTCAAATGTTAAATCATATAAGTCTGCAGGATCCTTCACTAAGCCTTTGGCATAAAGCTGATCCACAGTCTCAGATCCAATCCCTTCTATATTCAGAGCTTTTCGTTGAATAAAATGTTCAAGTTTACCTTTAATCTGAGGAGAACATCCTTTCTCATTAGGACAGTAATGTACTGCTTCTCCTTCTTTTCTGATAAGTGGTGTACCGCATTCTGGGCAATTATTAATATATTCAATAGGGATACTATTTTCTGGCCTTAAACCCAGGTTTACTCCTGTAATCTTAGGTATAATTTCCCCACCTTTTTCTACAAATACGGTATCGCCGATGCGTAGATCAAGTCTTTTAATTTCATTGGCATTGTGTACTGAAGCTCTCTTTACTTTTGTACCTGCCAATTGTACGGGAAGTAGGTTCGCAACCGGCGTAACGGCTCCTGTTCTTCCCACCTGATATTCTATGGATTCAAGCAATGTACTTGCGGTATCTGCCTTATACTTATATGCTATTGCCCATCGCGGACTCTTTGCAGTGTAACCAAGTATCTCTTGCTGTTTATAATCATTTACTTTTATAACAATACCATCAGTGCCAAGCGGAAGTTTGAATCTTTCTTTTTCCCACTTGTTTATATAATTCATTACCTCGCCGATGTCTTTACAACGGGCATAAGAATCTGATACATTGAATCCCCATTCCTTAATTCTTATTAAGGCGTCGTGGTGAGATTTTATATTCAGATTTTCTCCTAATAAGCCATATACGAAACAGTCCAATTTTCTTTGCGCGACAACAGTTGAATCTTGCATTTTGATTGTACCTGAGGCTGCATTTCTGGGGTTTGCAAGTAGAGGTTCTCCAATATCTTCTCGCTCTTTATTGATTTTATTAAAGGAGTCAAGAGGAAGGAATACCTCACCTCGAACTTCAAAAAGGGGAGGTATATTGTCACCTTTTATTTTTAACGGAATGCTTCTTATTGTTTTAACATTGGCAGTAACGTCATCTCCACGAACTCCGTCTCCTCTTGTAGTTGCTTGTTTAAGGATGCCGTTTTCGTAAGTTATACTCATTGCCACTCCATCAAATTTAAGCTCAGCTATATATTCGAAATTTGTACCAATTGTCTTCTTGACCCTGTTATCAAATTCAATAAGTTCTTCCTCAGAATAGGTATTGCCTAAGGAGAGCATTGGATAAACATGGTAAACAGTTTTGAATTCTTTGGTAATAGTACCACCAACTCTTTGGCTGGGCGAATCTTCTTTTTTAAATTCGGGATGTAAATCCTCTAGTTTAATTAACTCTTCAAGTAATTTGTCAAATTCAAAATCTGAAATCGCAGAGGTGCTTTGCTGATAATATAAATCATTATAGTAATTGATCTTTTCTGTAAGCTCTTCTATTCGTAGTTTGGCTTCTTCTCTGGTCATCTATTATTAAATGAATTGTTTTTAAATTTTTCTAAGTTATAATTATACAAAAATAAACCGGGAATAGGCATTTTAAAAAAATATCACTGTTAATCAACTAATAGTTTTTCAGATAAGTAATTGATTATAGTGATTTAAAGGATTTTCAATGGTAATTGATATAATTAATATAAATAAAGTTACATTTTAAAATTTATTGTGATGGGAAATATTAAAGTACACGAGCTGATAGAAAATCGTTGGAGTCCAAGAGCTTATCTATCAAAAGAGGTGGAGAATGAAAAACTTCAAAGGATCTTTGAAGCTTCCAGGAGAGCGCCTTCGGCAATGAACGAACAGCCTTGGAGGTATGTCGTCGGATTAAAAAAAGATGTCAATGTATGGAAAAGCATAGCAGATAGTTTGAATGAAAGCAATCAGATTTGGGCTCAACATGCTCCGGTTTTAATTCTGACTTTAGTCAAAAAACATTATACCCGAAATGGTTCTGAAAATACCAGCAGACATTATGATCTTGGGCAATCAGTGGCATATCTTTCTATTCAGGCGACAAACGAAGGCCTATTTTTACATCAGATGGGAGGTTTTTCCCGTGAAAAAGCAATTGAAAATTTACAGATTCCAGAAGAATTCGAACCTGTGACTGTAATTGCTTTGGGCTATAAGGGAGATCTTAATTCTTTGCCTCCAAATTTGCAGGAACGTGAAAAGCAAATGGTAAATAGGTTTCCTATCAATGAGTTAGTCTTTTCCGGATGGGGCGAAAAGCTTTTTGAATAGGGAAGGCGGTTAACAAAATTAAAATCTCTCTTGTTATATTTTAAAAGTTCTTAAACAAAATCACAGGAGGGTAACGATGATTTTCGATATAAAGCATGATGGGAAGAGTCAGAAATTCTTTATCGTTATAAATGGAAAGGAATGCAATTTAAAGTATGAAAAACTTTCCGATCAGATTTTTGAGGTCAAACAAATGTTTGTTCCAAAAAATTTGAGAGGCCAGGGAATTGCAGGTAGAATTGTGGAATTTTCTCTAAATTTTGCCAAAAAAAATTTTATTAAGATAAGAACGTCTTGTTCCTATATTCACAATTTCATAGAAAAAAGAAGAGAGTTTAAGGAGTTGTTGGTAACAGCGTCCAAAGAGCCTGCCGTAATTTAATAACCCTGGTTAATCTTCAAAAATCAATCAACTTCATCCTGATTTTTCAATTCAGAAAATATTTATTAGTAATTTCGTTTAGATTACTAAAATATGGATTGACAAATCCGGATGAAGATGTTTTGGAAAAAGTGTGTTAGAATAATTAAACTGACTGTGATTTTTTTTCTGGTCAGTACCTTGTTTTCTGTTATTATGTTAAGATTTATTCCCCCAATAGCAACACCATTAATGATCATCAGGTGTGGTGAACAGATCTGGAATGGTAAATCTCTAAAACTTAAAAAAGACTGGGTATCTTTTGATCAAATCTCTCCTAATTTAAAAAGGGCTGTAATTGCATCAGAAGATCAGCGATTTATGGATCATTTTGGATTTGACTTTGATGCTATAAAAAAGGCTATGAAGTACAATAAAAAAGGGAAGAAAAAAGTAGTAGGTGCCAGTACAATTAGTCAGCAGGTTGCAAAAAATGTTTTTCTCTGGCCTTCCAGATCATGGTTAAGAAAAGGGTTTGAAGTTTATTTCACTGTTCTTATAGAAATATTCTGGAGTAAGGAAAGAATACTTGAAGTTTACCTTAATATTGTAGAGCTGGGTAATGGAATTTATGGCGCAGAGGCAGCTTCAAAATACTATTACAGTATCAATGCAAAAAAACTTTCAAAAGATCAGGCGGCCTTATTAGCAGCAATATTACCAAATCCCTTAAAATGGTCTCCAACCAAGCCTTCAATGTATATTTTAAAGAGAAGAAATTGGATTAGACAGAATATGGCAAGAATGGGAAAGGTCGAGTTTTCCTGATATAATGGCAAAATTCCTTTCAATAAAAAGGGTTCGAATATTTATCCGAACCCTTTTTTTTATTTTAGTATTTAATATCAATCTATTTTTTTCATAACCAAAGCTGTTCTGTTGGTCAGGTAAATACTTAATGACTGGAATTCATCAGTTTCATGGATAAAATCCGTATCAACTCTTCCAAATCCACCAAATTCCTTTTCATCTGAATTTAGGATGATTTTATACTTACCCATTTCTGGAGCTCTGAACCGATAACCAAAAATAGAATTTCCAATACTGAAGTTAAATATAAATACAAGGTTATTTCTTTCGAATATGATGACCTTATTCGCAGAGTCCATATTGATTTGTCTTCCGTTTAAAGCGGAAACAATATGGTTTTCTTTTATGCAATGAACCATTGCCCTATCAAAGTTTGCAAGGTATTGGTATTTCAGATTTTTGCTGTCAACCAATGTCCATTGTCTGCGAGCGTATTTGTAACTCCAGTTGTTTCCTTGTCTAGGAAAATCTATCCATTCTGGGTGACCGAATTCATTTCCCATAAAGTTGAGATATCCTTCTCCTCCCAATGATATGGTGAATAAACGGATCATTTTATGAAGGGCAATCCCTCTGTCAATAACTACATTAGGATCATCAACCAGCATATGGAAGTACATCTCCTTGTCCATAAGCCAGAATGCAAGTGTTTTGTCACCAACAAGCGCCTGATCATGAGATTCTGCATAAGCAATTGTTTTTTCCTTCCATCTACGGTTGCTTAATACTGACCACATTTCATTAATGTCCCAGTCTTCGTCAGATTTCTCCTTTAATATTTTTATCCAGTAATCCGGAATACCCATTGCAAGTCTGTAATCAAAACCAAGGCCACCTTCTTCTACTGTTCTGCAAAGGCCAGGCATTCCACTCACATCTTCTGCTATAGAAATTGCATTCGGATTTACTTCTTTAATTAATTCATTAGCTAGCTGCAGATAGGTGATGGCATCCCATTCTACATCATTTTTAAAATATTTGTCATAATGATCGAAGGAGGTAGAGCCATGATGAAAGTATAGCATTGATGTAACGCCATCAAATCTAAACCCATCAAACTTGTATTCTTCCAGCCAGAATTTAACATTGCTTAGCAGAAATTGCTTCACTTCCCATTTTCCATAATCAAAGATTTTGGAGTCCCATCCTTCATGATAACCTCTTCCTCCGGAATGGAAATACTGATGATCCGTTCCGTCGAATTCATTAAGTCCTTCAGAAAGATTTTTTACTGCATGAGAATGAACAATGTCCATAATAACGGCAATTCCCAACTCATGTGCTTTACCAATAAGGTATTTTAGATCCTCAGGATTTCCAAAGCGAGAGGAAGCTGCAAAAAAGTTAGATACGTGGTAGCCGAAAGACCCATAGTATGGGTGTTCCATTACTGCCATCAACTGAATTGCATTGTATCCATAGTCCTTAATTCTAGGAAGCACTTCATCGGCAAATTCGATATAAGTCCCAAGCCCTTCTTTTTCCTGAGCCATTCCTACATGGGCCTCGTAGATTAAAGGTTCATTGAGAACATCCTGAAGATTCAGGTTGTATGGCCCCCATTGGAATGGAAAAGACTCAAACCAAAGCTGTCCGCTAAAGTCATAAGTCTGGGGATCCTGAATGACCTTTTGCATATAGGCAGGAATTCTGTCCATCGCGCCATTATTGGCTACTATGTGAACTTTAATCCTGCTTCCATGAACAAAAGTATCTTTATATTGATCATAAGGAAGAAAAATTTCCCAATCTCCTCTAGGATTCCTAGTAAGAGAATGAGAACCTCTGTTCCAATGATTAAAGTCTCCGGTTAAGAACAGCTGATGAGCTTTAGGGGCCCATTCTCTGTACCACCATCCGTTTTTTTCATTATCAAAGTTAACCCCATAGTATTTATGAGCGTCAGCAAAATTGCTAAGGCTACCGTATGCCTTTTGAATTTCACTCAAAGCATTATGAAATCGTTCAAGACGAGCTTCAACGTCATGATTATAGGGTTCCAACCAGGGATCGTCCTGGATAAGAGGCAGTTTTTCTTTTTCCTTCACTGTGATATAAAAAAGTTATGTTAGCTTAATAATACACGCTATAACTCTAATATAAAAATTATTGTTTAGAGAATTTGATAACTTCTTTAATCAATAATATTTAACTCATCTTCTGAGGTGCCAATTCTAGCAATAAGTAATTGTTGAGTAATTGCTGAAGAAGCTACTAATGGTCTCTTGTGAAGATTGATAGATTTTCTGATATATCGGATATCTACCTTTTTGGTTGTCTCTTTATCTACGGTTTTTACACTGTCTGCATTCAGAGAGTCTTTTGGAGTAGGGTCTGGTATGGATCTTGAACTTAATGTGTCTGTTTTTTTCTCAGGCAATGGCCTGTTCACTTTATCTGTTTGTCCATTATATGGACTGCAGGCAAATACATTTCCCAAAAAGAAAATTAAAATGAAGATATTCAATTTAATATGTGACATAATTCCCTCCTTGAAATGGTGCTGTATTAGTTTAAAACAAAAACTATGCAGTTTGTTTAATCAAAAAGGGTTTCGAAAAATGCAAGTTGGATTTAACTAATATTTAATTAGGAAAATCAGTAAGTTATGTTAAGTGGTAATGAAATAATCAGTGAAAAAAATTATTCTACATCTTCAGATAAATTATTTAGGTGAAGCTCATTTACTGAAAGTGTCTCTGAATCTACATCCATTACAAAAGACTTGTATTTACCGTCTTGTTGTTTAAATCGAATAAGACAACGTTGGTTTGTTTCCCATTCAAAGTTGACAGTCTTTTCGTTTAGATCAGAAGAATAAATTTCAGTGGACGGAGCTTCAGATAATTCCATTCCTTTCAAACCAAAGCGCACCGTGAAAGGATCAACAAGATTGGGCTTTATACCTGAAATAAAAATAGAAAGCGAGCCATCGGGAGAGGATGAATAAATACTCATTTCTTTCTTGCCTGTGCAGGAATAAAGCGCAAGTGAGACTAGAAAAGAAATAAGAATCTGTTTCATTTAAGGAGGTGTGTAAATTGATAATCAAACCTAAATAAAATGGTAGTTAAACACAAGAATATAATAAAAAAAAAGATATGCATATCACTTACTTTCAGTGGTTAAATTTAGAATATAAAGATTGGGATAGTGAAGCTTCATTTTAAAGATAACTTCATTCAGATTTTGTTTTATCATCCTGGACTGTATCTTTAAATTTTAGAGATGAAAATGAACTTATTGGACACAAACCTTATTTAAATTCAAGTGCTATGAAAAAGATATTTTGGGTATTATTCTTTCCTGTCGTCCTTTTGTCAAGCTTCAAGCCAAAGGAAACGACTTTGGAAACTAACAAAGGAGTTAAGGAGGCGGCACCTGATTTTACCCTTACTGATATTAATGGTAAGAAAGTTTCATTGAGCGACTTTAAAGGAAAAGTAGTTTACATGGATGTCTGGGCTACCTGGTGCGGTCCTTGTATGGAGGCAATTGCGTTGTCACATGAGCCTAAACAGGAATTCCTCGAGAATCCCGATGTAGTTTTTTTGTATATTTCTATTGATCGTGAAAAAGATAAATGGAAAAAAGTCGTTAAGAGAAAAGGAATTGAAGGAATTCACGTTCATTCTTATGAAGGAAACGAGGGGGAAATCATTGCTAAATATGGAGTTGTTTCAATTCCCCGCTTTATCCTGATTGATAAAAATGGAAATATTGCGGATCCGAATGCCAAAGCTCCTTTCGAAGACGGTTGGTCAGAGGATATTAAAAAATTACTTACACAATAGTATTGGTATTGACTAAAAGACATTTTAAATTGGGTTCTTTTTAGAACCCTTTTTTGTATGATTAGCTTTAAAGACAAAAAGATTAAATTCCTTTGGGTAGGATTTTGGAGCTTGGCTCTATTCATTGCATTATTCATTTTCTCTATTTCCATAAACCTTTTCGGTTTGTTTGGTAAAATTCCTTCTCTGGAAATTCTTGAAAATCCAAAAAGTGATCTGTCATCAGAAGTTTATACTGAAGACCATGTGCTGATGGGAAAGTATTTTAAGTTTAATAGATCAAACGCAGATTACAAAGATCTTCCTGTTGATTTGGTTAATGCTCTGATTGCTACGGAAGACGTTCGTTTTTACAAGCATTCTGGGGTCGATTTTAAAGGTACTTTTGCTATTTTTCTCTATGCAGTTACATTTCAGAAAAGGGGCTCGAGCACTTTGAGTCAGCAGTTGGCCAAAAATCTTTTCCAAATGAGGCAGTCAAAAGAATATCAGGGCCCTCTGAGCAAGTTTATGCCAGTGGTGAAATTCAAAGAAATTATCACCGCGACCAGACTTGAAAGAGCCTACACAAAGCAGGAGATTTTGAATATGTATCTTAATACTGTGGAATTCGGCAATGGGACTTATGGAATTACATCTGCTGCTAAAAAGTATTTCAATAAAAAAACATCTAAACTTAAAACCGAAGAAGCAGCCATGCTTATAGGTTTGCTTAAAGGACCAAGTGTTTATGATCCAATCAGAAAGGAGGAAAAAGCACTGAATAGAAGGAATACGGTTCTAAGTCAGATGGTAAAATACAATTATCTAAGTAAGGATCAGTTTGAAAAGCTTAAGCAGACCCCTCTTGCATTAGATATTACCTATGAAAACCAGAATACTGGTCTCGCGCCATACTTCAGAGACTATGTAGAGGATTATCTCGTTAATTGGTGCGATGAGCACGGGTATAATCTGTATGCTGATGGTTTGAAAATTTATACTACCATTAATTCAAAAATGCAGACCTATGCAGAAGATGCTGTTTCAAATCATATGACAGCACTTCAAAAGGAGTTTTTTGCAGAATGGAAAGGCAAAACTCCCTGGGCTTCAAATAAACTTGATGATAAAAAGTTTGTAGAGAGATTTGCTAAAAGATCTGAAAGATATAGAGTTTTGAAAGCAGAGCTGGGTAATAATCCAGAGCTGATTTTCAAAGAAATGAACAAGAAGGTTAAAATGAAAATCTATACACTTAAAGGAACTCGGGATACTACTATGAGCCCAATGGATTCTGTTAGGTATTATCTTCATTTCCTTCATACAGGAATGGTTAGTATGGATCCTCATAACGGTCAGGTTAAAGCCTGGGTAGGAGATGTTAACTTCAGATATTTTAAATATGACCATGTTAAAAAAGGAGCAAGACAACCAGGTTCTACATTTAAGCCACTACTTTATGCCTATGCGATAGAGGAAAAGGGGTTAACTCCTTGCTCTAAAGTGCTGGACACACAGGTTCCATTCACAATGCCCGATGGAAAAGTATGGATTCCCAAAAACAGCAATAACAATTATTCTAATGACTATATGACTTTGCGTCTTGGAATGGCAAGGTCTGTAAATACTATCGCTGCATATCTTATGAAACTAAGCGGTCCGGATTCTATTGTTGCTTTTGCGAAACGTCTTGGTATATCTTCTCAATTGGAAGCAGTTCCTACACTTGCACTTGGAACTAGCGACGTATCTGTTTTTGATATGACTCAGGCCTATTGCGCTTTCGTAAATAATGGCTATAGATATGAACCATTGATGATTACGAGAATTGAAGATAAATATGGCAATGTTCTGGAAGAATTCAGAAATATTCCGCAGCAAGTTATATCTTCTGAAACCGCAGCCTCTATGGTTTATATGCTTAAGGGATCAGCTGAAGAAGATGGAGGTACAGCTAGGGACCTTGTAAGGAAATTTAATATAACAAGTGAAGTAGGAGGAAAAACCGGTACCACTCAAAACTCTGCAGATGGCTGGTTTATGGGAGTATCACCGGATTTGGTCTCGGGTGTGTGGGTTGGCGCTGATGATAAAAATATTCACTTCCCTGATATGAGATTTGGACAAGGAGCAAGAATGGCATTACCAATCTGGGGACTTTATATGCAAAAAGTATTTGCAGATAAGAATCTTGGAGTAAAAACGAAGTTTGAAATCCCCGAATCTCTCAATGCTTCTTTTGATTGTGAATCTGCTACCGATGAGGTGGATTCCACGATAGTAGATTTACCGTCTTCCTTTGATTAACAGAAGCACGAAACACTTTATTCCTTTGTTTTCTTGATAAGATAAAGGAATAAAGTTATGCCGGAATTACCAGATGTTTCTATCTTCAGAGATTATTTTGATAAGACAACTCTTAATAAAAAGATTGAAAGAGTTGAAGTTTTTGAAAAGCGTATTCTTAAAGGAATCTCCGAAAAAGAATTAAACAAGACCCTGAAGGGCAAATCATTTAAAAATTCAGATAGGTACGGAAAACATCTCTTTACAGAAATTGGCCCTGAAACCGGTCTCGATATTCATTTCGGTATGACAGGTGACCTGGAACTCATTGATGATCTTTCTAAAATTCCTCCATATACAAGATTACTTTTTATTTTCCAGGACGGAGAAGGGTTAGCTTTTGAAGATCAAAGAAAATTCGGACACATAAGTCTTGTCCGTAGCCTTGACGACCTGATATCCCAAAATAATTTAGGAAAAGACGCCCTAAATATTAAATCTGAAGAGTTTCATGACATAATTCATAAGAGGAAAGGAAAGATCAAATCTATCCTGATGGACCAGTCATTGATTTCGGGAATTGGAAATGTATACGCAGATGAAATACTTTTTCAGGCTGGTATTCATCCGGAATCAAAAGGAAGTCGAATACCTGAAGATAAAATAAAGAAGTTGTTTTCTACAATGAATAAAGTCTTGAAGACAGCTATAAAATATGAGGCTCACAGAGAAGATTTTCCAACTAAGTTTTTAATCAATCATAGAAGAGAAAATGAAGATTGTCCGAGTAAATGCGGTAAAATTAATGTAATTAAAATAAATGGCCGAACTACTTATTTTTGCGAGGCTTGTCAAGAGCTTTATTAGGTAACTTTCTTTGAACAATTAAATATTCAAGATTGCCAAAAGAAAATGTATCTGGTTGCTCTATACTTATATCATTGATCTTTCCTGACCAAGTTTCTATAACATCATGTTGGGTATTGAAAGGTCCTTTATCAAAATCAACAGCTCGAATAGTTATTTTATCATCGGGTGCGCACATAAAATAATTTGATTGGAAGGCCTTTGTATATTGAGTTACATTTTTTATTTCCGGACTGTGATAAATATAGTCATCACCGCATTGAATATCCCAGAAAAGATCAGGAAACCCTGTACCTCCAAAGGCATAGTCATATTTGGAAGGATCACAAACATTCGTATTCAGTTTAAATTTTAATACTTCAATAGAAGTGTTAATGAGCTCAGGGGCATTTATTTGAAATTTAATTTTCTTTGATGCTACAGGTTTATGCGAAAAATACTCAACTTCTTTAAGATCGCTTTTCAGGCTATCTTGTTTAAACCGGACTGGAATAGCTTCAAATTTCAGGTTAAGTTCATGTATTCCTTTTGACAGTTCCAGAGATCTAAGAGGAATAGAGTAATTGAGAATTCTATTACCTTCTTTAACAAGCAGAAATTCATCATGCAAGCTTAGAAATTTTTCTGAATAATAATTTATTGGAGATGTGTATGTCTTTTTACCTGAGCACGATAAGGAAATGTATAGAGCTTCAATTCCTTGATTTTTTACTTCTTTCCAAAACTGATCTGATAAATCAACTTTGAAGTCAACTTCTATCACTTTAGCCTTTTCATTTGTAACAGTGTCTAAACTCTGGATAAAAAAAATGAGGCCATTTTCAAGAGAATCTATTGTAGAATATTTAATACCAGAGGATTTCAACTGTGCGGGTATCTGGTTATCATTAGATTCATGGTGAGAAGCTTCCTTACAAGAAGGGGATATGAAAATAAAAAGTAAAGCTGTTAGGTTAAGTATTAAATTTTGTTTCATTGAGTGTTCCACTCTCTTTTATTGGTTAATTACTAATTTATTTTTGCTAATAAATTAATTTTCTAGAAAATTTTACTAAAAATATTAGCTTAGTTTAGTTTTATGATGTTTATTTGCTAAAAAACATCGTATTTATGTTAGTCTCTGCTAAAAAGGGTTTTAAATTAAAATATTTTTTACGTAAACCCATACCCAATTCGAGATTCATCCAAGTGAATTACCTATTAGAAGATAATACGGGATTTTTCATTCATGGTGAAAAACTGATCGAAAATAAAAGCAGTTTGAGCAGAATGATTAGCAATGTATTACAGGATATCAATATTTTGATTTAATTAGTGGATATAATTTGAAAAAACATGACTCTGATCAGTGACAATATTAAGCATTTAAGAAAACAAAAAGGATTTACACAGGAGCAATTGGCTGAAAAAGTGGGAATAAAAAGGTCTTTATTAGGTGCTTATGAAGAAGGACGGGCAGAACCTGGTTTGTACAATCTCATCATGTTTTCTAAAATACTTGAAGTGTCGGTAGATGCCCTTATTAGTGGGGATTTAAAAGATCCGGAAAGCTATAAGCAAGTGATGCAGAAAGATATTGAAGCAAAAAAATTAAGGGTGCTTTCAATAACTGTAGATAAAAACGACAATGAATCAGTTCCTATGGTTCCTCAAAAAGCGGCTGCTGGATACCTCAATGGTTACGCTGATCCGGAATACATTGGAGATCTTCCCAATTTTTATCTCCCGAATTTTAAAAATGGGACCTTTCGTGCTTTTGAAATTTCAGGCGATTCAATGTTGCCCCTTGTCTCAGGTACCATTATTATAGGTCAATATGTTGATAACTGGAATTATGTCAAAGATGATCAGACTTATATTGTTGTGACTTCAAAAGAGGGTATCGTCTACAAAAGAGTCCTTAACCAATTAAAAACTAAAGAGGTATTTCTATTATCATCAGATAATCCTGTTTATAGTCCTTATGAAGTACATCCAGATGACATACTTGAAGTATGGGAGGCAAAAGCATTCATCAGTACGGAGTTTCCCAAACCTGATATGTCAATAGAAAAGCTTGCTCATATGGTTGTAAATATGAAAGAAGAGCTTAAAAATTTGAAGAAGTAAGGTACCTTACTTCTTCGATATTTTTTCAAACATTTCTATTAGTTTTGAGACACTTTTATCTTTATCTGAAAGATTGATTACTCCCTCATTTGCTTTGAACCAAATACCTTCTCCAATATTAATATAATACCCCTCAGCTTTGCCGGGAGTAGGAAGGCTGTTCTCATAAACGTATTCAGGGAGATAAACTGTTTGAAGCGTATTTTTGAGGTCTTCCCATTTCAATTCCACAACCTTTTTCTGATTGTTTTTTTCTATTTCGGCTATAAATTTTCGAGTTTTAAATTCGGGTTTAAGATTGACCGTGACTAGATCCTGGGGGAAGTTCTTTATAAAGTTAATTTCTAAATTGGCTTCCTTACCTGATGTTTCATAAATGGCTTGTGTCACTTCTTGAATGAAATAAGCCCATTCATCAATATTCTCAGGAGATCCTGATATGATTTTGGGAGCTTCAATCAGTACTTTTATTTCTGATTCCTCTTTAGCGAATGTGGATTTGTTGATTAGAGTCTGAATTGGAGCAATCCACGCGGAACTTAAACTGCCATTCCAGTTATAATCATCGTTCAAACTGAATCCTTCATCTAAAATTTCATCTTCTGCGAGTTCTTCACGTCCAATATATTTAATATTAAATTCAACTTTGAGCAGATTATTTGCGTTAATAAATTTCAAATTAATGGTGTTGGCGTAAGGGGGGTAAAGTTCAGAAGGTGTAAAATTTATTTCAAAACTGTGAAAGTTATTCATATTTGATTTGTTTTTTTAAATTTTATAAATATTTTTCAACGCAAATTAGTACAAACGTAAATAATGAAAGGTTTAAAAAGTATTATCTGTGATACAATATTAGGTGAAACAGGTATTAAGTTGACAGCCAAGGATTTGGGTATTAAGTTCGAAGCTGATGGTGTTATAGTGAAGCTTTGGGATTTCGAAGTGCTTAAAATGGCTATTCATGGCCACAAAGATACAGATACTGCTGAATTTGCTGAAGATTTATTAGATGCTCTTTTTGAAGAATATTATGACTTCAGAGAGAAGGTAATAGAATTAAAGCTGGAAGATTTGAATCAGCGTTGGAGACCTTTGATTATTGAAACAATTACCCCAATTTTAAAGAAGAACAAGGTAAGTCAAAGTGTACTGGATGTGTTGGATTATGAGTTTGTAGATATGGGTTATGTAAAAACCCCTTATTCTAACCCAGATGAAGAGGAGTGGGGGTTCCCAATTTTTGCTCTGAGAATTACGGATTTTGAAGATCTTGAATATTTGCACACTATTGATGCTTATTCTGATTTACAAAAATTTGACTTTGATGGTCTTGTGAAAGATTTTCTGAAAAAGATAAGATAATATTAGGGTACAATAAAACTAAATAAACCTGTTCTGTGTAATCGGGGCAGGTTTATTTGTTACATTTAACTGTCTTTAGCTTGTCAATTTTTCCTGATGCTGTGTATTCAAAATTTTGACAAAATTTTAAATACCTTGGAACTTCATATTTGGGCAATTCTTTTTGTAATAATTGAAGTATTTCTGATTTTGAACTTTCAAAGCCTTCATAATAAAAGGCCAAGGCTTCTCCCAGCTTTTCATCAGATTGTTTAGCTAAAAAGAAATTTCCTCCAAAATTTCTCTCTTTCAGGATTCTGTTAATTTTATCTTCAATGGATTCTATCTGAAGTTTAATTCCACCTGAATTTATAATATTATCAATCCTCCCAAGCCATGTGAATTCTCTTTCAGAATGAAATTGAACAAGATCATTGGTCGTAATCCATTGATTCTTGGTTACAATACCTTTAATTTCCAAACAGCCCCTCAAATCTAATCTGGTCTCTATATCTTCAAATACATTAAAATAATCTGATTGCTGTGGACCATTTAATAATTTTAAAGCTATATGGCTTACCGTTTCTGTCATCCCATAAGTACTGTATATAGGCACATTTAAGGTTTGAAGCCGGGCTTTCAATGTTTCTGAAACTGCAGCTCCACCTACAATAACAGCTTTTAACTTATTTAGCCTTGCTGAGCTTTCAGGATTGTTCAAAATTGTTTCCAGCTGGAGCGGAACTATGGCTGTAAAATCAAATTCAAAATTATTGGGAATTGATTTAAAGGGATCTGAAACAGGAGGAATAATATAGGAATTAAACCCTTCTACCAATGTTCGGACAAGCATCATTTTACCACCAATCATATTCGTATTGATGCAAACTAGGGCCCTGTCGCCGGATTTCAGTTTAAGTGCTTTTATTGTGGCCCTTGCACTTGCTTCCATTTGTACTCTGCTTATTTCAATGATTTTAGGCTCTGAGGTAGAGCCTGAAGTTTGAAGAAAAAATATATCTTTATTATCCCACCAGTCCCTTAAAAAAGAGATTGTTGTGGATTCATATTCATCGGAGGAGGTGAAAAGATCCAGCTTTTCTAATTCAATTTTTCGATTATTCAGATAGATATCCACTTTGTCAGTACTAAAGTTTTTTAAAAGGATCTTGTTTACAAGTCTTTCAGTATATCTAAAATAAAATACCCGTTGTAAGTCAAAAAAAATTACAAGTACTTACTTCCCATATTTCTCTTTAATCTTCTGCTTAAAGAAATTGAAAATTTTAGTATTGTTATCTATACTGGTTTCTATTTCTAAAATCTTTGATTTACCAGAACTCGCTAATAGCTTTGGCAAGGTAGTCTTCAGAGATTCACTGTCGTTGCTGTATAGGTATTCAAGATTAAATTCTTTTGCAATATTATCAGCTTTCAGAGTTTGATTGGTAATAAAATAGTCAGACGCTTCTTTCAGATTTTTAGGGCCATCAATCATGTTAAAGATACCGCCACCATGATTATTTAGTAAAACAATCCTTAAATTATCAGGCATGTAGTTATTCCAAAAGGCATTTCTGTCATAAAAAAAAGCAAGGTCTCCAGTTATAAGAAATACCAGCTTTTCAGTTCCTAAAGCATTGCCAACAGCAGTGCTGAGCACTCCATCTATTCCGCTTGTACCTCTGTTTGCTCTTACAATAGTTCCCGATTTGATAAAGCTTCCAAAGTAATTCGCATATCTAACAGGCATACTGTTGGATAAATGAAGAATATTTTCACGAGATAATTTTTTTATGACTTCAAAAGCTGCTTCAAATTCGGAAAATTCAGTTGGTGAATGAAAGAAGTTTTTAAGAAGGGTCAAACCTTTCTTATCCATATCAATCCAATTCTTCAGCCATTCATCGTTTTTCAGGTCAGCTTTAAATGTATGAAAAAAAGATTTCGGTTCAACAGGAATAATATGCGAAAGACTTTGATAGGTGTCAGCACCTTCCCCGGAAGGATCTATATGCCAATGATGTTTGGGTTTGTATTTTCTTAGAAAAGATTTCAGACTTTTAGATAGTACTGATTGTCCAAATGTGATAAGCAAATCTGGTGATAGCTTTTCTAATGCAGGTTCTCCTGAAAGAATTATATCAATGTTTTGTATTGCATTCTTACAATGAAGATTGGCAATAGGTTCAGCCCATAGGGGAATTCTATGATATTCTGTAAATTCAGATACTGCAGTATTCAGTTCTGTATCATTATTGTTTTGGCCGCTTAGCAATACTACTTTCTCACTTTGATTAAATAATTGTGTAAGTTGTTGCAGACCTAATATGTCAATTTCAGATTGAGCCTTTACTTTTTCAATTATTCTAACAGCAGAATATTTTACATCACTGCTGTTTTTAGGATAAAATGGCTCGCGTAAAGGTATATTAATATGTACAGGGCCTTTAGGATAGGACTCAGCTAAGTTTATAGCCTCAGAAATACTTCTTTGAATATGCCAGGCCGAATCAGGGTTTTGATGATCTGTTGGAAGCTGGAAGAATCTTTTTACATGGCTTCCATAAATATTTTGCTGTCTGATAGTCTGTCCGTCTTGCTGATCCACCCATTCCGGAGGTCTATCAGCAGTCAGTATTATCAACGGTATTTGTTGGTAAAAAGCTTCAGCTACAGCAGGGGAATAATTAAGTGAAGCAGTACCGCTTGTACATAAAAGCCCAACTGGTTTTTGGGTTTCAAGAGATAAGCCTAATGCAATAAATGCTGCCGATCTTTCATCTGTAATTGTCCTGCTAGTCAAGCCGGGGTGGTTGACTATGGCTACAGTAAGCGGAGCACAGCGAGAGCCGGGTGATAATATAAAGTTATTAAGACCTTTTTTAGAGCAGATTTCTGCAATATTATAAATTGATTCCACAAGTATTATTGAAGATGATCAAAAAGCGATTCTAAAGTGTACATTTTATGATTGGTTTCTTCCAATTCATTGGCAGCCACTGAATCTTTTGTAATACCGGCACCTGCAAAGAAGGTCACTTTCCCTGATTGAATTTTGCAGCATCGGATATTTACATAAATACTAGTTTCGTTATTTATTTTGATTGGTCCAAGAAACCCTGTAAATAGTTCTCTGTCATAATTTTCCACTTCTTTTATGAAATTCATGGCAGGCTCTTTGGGAGTGCCACATACAGCAGAAGTAGGGTGAAGTAGTTTTAACATGCTGAATAAAAGATCAGGGAACGGAACTTCATTGATATTAACAGTAAAATCTGTTCTCAGATGAAAAAGATTCCCCGCCTGAACAGTCCTTGGTCCTTCATCATCATATTCCCGTAGTCGGATAGATTTAAAACAATTGATGATGTACCGACTTACTATTGCCTGCTCTTCAATTTCCTTTTGTGTCCAGACAACTTCATTAAGTTTTTGAATGCTGGTTACAGGTTTGGTTGCAGCTAAAGCTATTGTTTTGAAGATATTATCTTTGGAAACACTGATAAGCAATTCAGGAGTGGCTCCAATCCATGTTCCCAATGTCGGATGACTTACCAGGGAAGTGAACGCCTGAGGATGTTTTTGGCAAAGCTGAAGATAGAATTGAAAAGGATTAAATCCAGCAGGAAGTTCTTTCTCTTTTGATCTGGAAAGGACAATTTTCTTAAATTGTTCTTTTTGAATTTCTTCAACAGCTTTTTCTACCTGTGTTTTGAATTCCTGAGGCTGACTTGTATGTGACCTTTTCGAGGTAAGTTTTTCCTGATGGATAGACGTAAACTCATTGTAATGATATTCGAATTTATCAGCCAGATCAATATTGGGAATATTATTTACTTGTATTTCGCTTTCAGAAGAATTGAAATAAATGTCAGGTCTGATCAGAATAGTTTCTTTTAAGTCCGGGTTGATAAATGGACTTAAAAGAAATCCAGGTTCAATGTTTTCATTAAACTCAACTTTATTAAGAGTTTCTGAAAAGTCAATGATGATGGAAATATCATTCCTCCCTGGTTCTCTCCATACAGCGACAGCAAGTCCAAGGTTAAAAGAAGCGGTGAATAATCGCTCCAGTGTTTCTTCAACCCGATCAAAACTTTGAATAAAGTCAGTGCGGGTACTCAATCCCTTCATCCGATAAGTGTATTTTACTTTTTTGGTACTATGGCAACAGTTAGTCTGCTGATACAAACTAATTCTTTTTTTTCATTTTCAATTCTGATATCCCAGATGTGTGTATTTTTCCCAAAGTGAATAAGAGATGCTCTGCCATATACATAGCCGCTACGAACGCTTTTAACATGGTTTGCGTTGATCTCCAGGCCAAATGGAGAAAATTGTTCAAGATTCACACATGATGCCGAACCGATGGATCCTAGTGTTTCAGCAAGTACAACTGACGCTCCTCCGTGCAGAAATCCCATTGGTTGATGGGTACGGTTATCTACGGGCATTTTGCCAATGATATAGTCTGCACCGACTTCAATGTATTCAATCCCTAAATACTCTACCATTGTATTTTTAGATAGATTATTAAGGTCTTGAACAGTAATGTTGGGATTAATCATTATTTTGCAATACTATATTAAGTACAAAAGTAGAAGAAAATTGAAAACGAAAAAAATTTACCTTTTAAGACATGGCCAGACAGATTATAATCTGAAAGGAATTGTTCAGGGGAGTGGAGTAGATACAGATCTGAATGAGACGGGCCATAATCAGGCAAAGGCATTTTATAATTCATATAGAAATGTTCCGTTTGATAAAATTTATATTTCTGCGTTAAAACGAACCAAACAATCCGTTCAACCATTTATAAATCTGGGTATTTCTTTTGAAACATTGAAAGGACTCAACGAAATCAACTGGGGCAATAAAGATGGCCAGATGATAAGTGTTGATGAAAATACACAATACTGGCAGCTGGTAAAAGGTTGGAACTCCGGAAATTTTGACCTCAAAATGGACGGTGGCGAAAGTCCTCGTGAAGTCGAGAAAAGACTTTTAGATGCATGGAATCACATTATTTCTAACGATAAAGAAGAAAATGTTTTAATATGCATGCACGGACGGGCTTTGAGGATTTTACTTGCATCCATACTGCACAATGATTTGAGTAAAATGGAAACATTTGAACATCATAATCTTGGCTTATATATCCTGACTTATTCCGGCGATACAGGGCTTGTGATTGAAAAATCAAATTGCATGGAACATTTGAAAAATTTATTTTGTTAAAAAAATCTGATATACATATATTTCCAAAATATGACTATTCGTTCATGTAATGTTTTTCATTCATGAATAGAATTTTTTCGTATTAGCAAAGAAAAGATTGAAATTATAATACCTAAATACCATAAATGTTAGCAAAAGTAAAATTCATCGACGTTAAGAAAACTGGTTTTTTTTCTACCGTCAGAGAAAGAGTAGATAATTATTTTACAGAGAATAATATCTCGAAGACAGGTAACACTGCAATGTATTTTAAAACAGTGTTTTTTTTGGGAGGGTTAATGCTTTTCTATGGATTAATAATCTCAAATCAATTCGGACTTATCACTATGTGGGTGCTTAGCGCACTGCTAGGGATGTTTGCTGCATTTATCGGATTTAATATTTGCCATGATGCCATTCATGGGTCTTATTCTACCAATACCACGCTTAATAAGGTTTTAGGTTATTTATTTAACCTCATAGGTGCCAATGCTTATTTGTGGAGTATAGCACACAATGTAGTGCATCATACCTATACCAATATTCACGGTCATGATGAAGATATCGAAATCGCTCCCGGCCTTATCAGATTAAATCCTGAAGAAAAAGCGAGTAAGATACAAAGATATCAGCATTACTATGCCTTTTTTCTTTATAGTCTTGCAAGTCTTTCATGGGTAATGAGAAAAGATTATATCAAATTCTTTAAAAAGAATATTGGAACTCACGTGAATGACCATCCCAAAAAAGAATATGTAAAGCTGTTTTTGTTTAAGTTTTTATATTATGTTGCCTTTATAGTTCTTCCACTTGTATTGGTTGATATTACGTGGTGGCAGTTCATTATAGGGTTCTTAACTATGCACTTTGCAGAAGGACTTGTACTAGGTCTTGTATTTCAACTTGCTCACGTGGTTGAATTAACAGAGTTCCCTGATCCAAATGAAGATGGAAATATTGAAGAAGCCTGGGCAGTTCATCAAATGCGTACAACTGCGAATTTTGCAAGAAAAAGCCCTATAGCTTCATTCTTGTGCGGTGGATTGAATATGCAGGTTGAGCATCATTTATTTCCTAAAATTTGTCATATTCATTATCCGATAATTTCTGAGATAGTTAGAGAAACAGCTATTGAATTCGGTATTCCTTATCACGAATATCCAACTTTTGGAGAAGCTTTGGTGTCACATTTTAAGGTTCTGAAACGATTTAGCAGGCCGGAAATGGAAACAGCGGTCTAAAAGAATGAGGTTAAATCCCTAAGAAATATTGATTTTAAGAAAAATATCCCCACTCCTTTATATTTTCAGGGTGGGGATAGTACTTTTTGCGTTTTATTTTTAAATTTGGTCCGTTAAAAACTTGTTTTGAAAGGTAGTTTTACCCTATAATTACAGTTTAAGTTAATTTCTAAGCATTAATTAAACAATTGCATTTAGTACAATGGCTGAAGTGATCAGAATGCCCAAGATGAGTGATACCATGACAGACGGTGTTATTGCTACGTGGCATAAAAAAGTAGGAGACAAAGTAAAGTCCGGAGACGTACTTGCTGAGGTTGAAACTGACAAGGCTACAATGGAGCTGGAATCTTACGAGGATGGTACACTTTTATTTATAGGTGTAAAAGAAAAAGAATCAGCTCCTGTGGATGGAGTAATTGCTATCATTGGAAAAGATGGAGAGAATATCGACGGGCTACTCAGCAGCGTGGGTAAAGGTGGTGCAGCTCCTGCATCAGCTCCTTCAGAAACAAAAACTGAGCCTGCTCCTCAGAAAGCAGCAGCTAAAGTTGATACATCAAATATTAATGCTGAAATAATCAGGATGCCTAAAATGAGTGATACCATGACAGAGGGTACCATCGTTGCTTGGCATAAAAAAGTAGGTGATAAAGTTAAATCCGGTGACCTACTTGCAGAGGTAGCTACAGATAAAGCTACAATGGAGTTGGAATCATATAATGACGGCATATTATTATATGTAGGCGTTAAAGATGGAGAAGCAGTTGTTGTTGATGGTGTACTTGCCATCATAGGAGAGCAGGGCGCTGATTATCAGACATTACTTTCAGCTTCGGCTTCAGGTGCATCTTCAGCTGCTCCTGCAGCAAAAGAAGAGAAGAAAGAGAGTGCAGCTCCTCAGGCAACAGCACAGACATCTTCAGTTTCCAGTGGAGATCACAGATTGAAAGCTTCTCCTTTGGCTAGAAAAATTGCAAAAGACAAAGGTATTGATCTTAAGCAGGTTCACGGTTCAGGAGAGTTTGGCAGAATAGTTAAAAAAGACATTGAGAGCTTTAAAACTCCTGCAGCTGCACCACAAGCTACAGAAACTAAAACTGTTTCTGCTCCTGCATATGTAGGTCAGGAAAGTTTTGATGAGGTTCCTGTTTCTCAAATGAGAAAAACGATAGCCAAGAGACTTGGCGAAAGTAAATTTGGTGCTCCTCACTTCTACCTGACCATGGAAGTAAACATGGATAAGGCTATCGAAGCCAGAGCAAGCATCAACGAAGTCGCTCCTGTTAAAATTTCCTTCAATGACATGGTAATTAAAGCTACGGCAGCGGCTTTAAGAAAACATCCTAAAGTAAATTCATCATGGTTAGGAGATAAAATAAGATACAATCACCATATTCATATTGGTGTTGCGGTTGCGGTAGAAGAAGGTCTTTTAGTACCTGTTCTAAGATTTGCGGATAATAAATCATTATCTCAAATTGGAACAGAAGTAAAAGAGTTAGGTGGAAAAGCTAAGAATAAAAAACTATCACCAGCTGAAATGTCTGGGAATACTTTCACTATTTCTAATCTGGGAATGTTTGGTATTGAAGAGTTTACAGCAATCATCAATCCTCCTGATGCAGCAATTTTAGCAGTAGGAGGTATTAAGCAACTTCCAATTGTTAAGAATGGTGAAATAAAAATTGGTAACGTGATGAAACTTACATTATCATGCGACCACAGAGCATTAGACGGAGCAGTTGGTTCTGCTTTCCTTCAAACTCTAAAAGAATTCTTAGAAGATCCGGTCAGAATTCTGGTTTAGTAAAAAATAATAGAATAAGCCTCTCAACAACCGGGAGGCTTATTTGTTTATAAGAGTGTAGTGCGTTTAAATTTTTTAAAGATTTTTAAGTAAAATGGAAAAAATTAAATCAACAACTGTAATTTCTGTAATTCATAAAGGGGAAGTTGCAATCGGAGCTGATGGACAGGCAACACTTGGTAATACAATAGCCAAAAGTAATGTTAAGAAAATCAGAAGGTTATTTGATGGAAAGATTGTTTGTGGCTTTGCAGGCAGCACTGCGGATGCTTTTACATTACTTGAAAGATTGGAGGAAAAGCTAAATTCCTATGGGGGAAATCTTAAAAGAGGGGCAATAGAGCTTGCAAAAGATTGGAGAACTGATAGATACCTTAGAAAATTAGAAGCAATGCTTATTGCAGCTGATAAAGATGAAATTTTGATTATCTCTGGAACTGGGGATGTAATTGAACCTGACAATCAGATTGCTGCAATTGGTTCAGGGGCAATGTATGCTCAATCTGCAGCATTGGCTTTAAAAAAACATGCTGCTCATTTATCTGCAGAGGAAATAGTAAGAGAAAGTCTGAATATTGCAGGTGATATTTGTATTTATACCAATCATAACTTAATAATCGAGACGATTAAGCAATGATTCAAATGTTGCACAATCCCAGATGTACCAAGAGCAGACAGGCTTTGACTATTCTAACTGAATCCGGTGAAAATCCTCAAATAATAGAATACCTGAAAAATCCTCCTACAATCGAGGAACTGCAGGATATTATAATCAAGCTTAAAATAAAACCTGAAGAGTTGATTAGAAAAAAGGAACCTCTTTATATTGAAAATTATAAAGGAAAGTCCTTCACCGATAAGCAGTGGATTAAAATTTTATCAGAAAACCCTGTCCTTATAGAGCGTCCAATTTTAATAAAAGGTAATAAAGCTGTGATCGGCAGGGAAGAAGCTAAAGTGAGAGAACTACTGTAAAATCTTTCATTCCATGCGATATCAAATGAGTTAATGTCTATATTAAATCCTCATTTTTTACTATATTCAGTAAAATTTGAGTATTAATGAGAGTACGCGTAGCATTGACAATTTTATGTCTTCTGTCATGTTTCAATACCTTTGGACAGATTGTCCCTCCCGAAAAAAAGAAATTTAATATAGGAATTTATGATGGAATAGGAGGCGTTAATTTTTCCCCTATTCCAGCTGCTGATTTTCATGCTTTCAATACTACTCTAAGATTGGCTCCTGGGAACGACTATTGGGCAATTGGTATTTATCAGGAAATTTTACCATTATCTAAAGTGTTTTACAACTGGAAATGGATTGTCAGTGCAGGGTATGGATCAAGAAAGGAAGAGGGGCTTTTCTATGGAGGAGGCCCAACAGTAATTTCTAAAGGTAATTCTCTTATTCTGCTTACAGGATTAAAGGCTTATATCGGATCCAGATTTTATTCCCAATTTCAGTTGGGATACATTAATACACACTATAAAACTGAAAATTTTCCTGATAAACGAGAAAATGGAATGTATTTCGAATTTGGACTTGGGGTAAACATTTTCAAAAGCTTTAAGAAAAAGGCTGTTTAAATGAATTTTCTAGGGCATTTATATTTGTCAAGGAGACATTCTGATGAAATTATTATAGGGAATTTTATCGCGGATGGAGTTAGGGGAAAGGAATTAAAAGGGCTCCCTCCCACGGTTTTTCAAGGTATAAAGCTTCACAGAAGTATTGATGACTTTACTGATAAGAATTTCTGGGTAAAAAAGAGCAAACAAAGACTTTACAGTGAGTATGGAAAATATTCTCCTGTAATTGTTGATATTTATTATGACCATTTTTTAGCAATAAGCTGGGAAAAGTATTCCCCCGAAATCTCCCTCAAAGACTTTGCTCAGGCTTCTTATGATTTGCTAGAAAGCTATCCTCAGTATCTGACGAATAATGTTAAATTCCTGCTGACTCATATGAGAAATCAAAACTGGCTTTACAATTATTCAGAAATAGAATCGCTAGAGAAAACTTTTGAGGGAATGTCCAGACGCGCCACATTTAAATCCAAGATGGAGACTGCCTGCAATGCTCTTGTAAAGGATTATGAATTTTATAAGGAAGAGTTTGCTGCTTTTTTTCCGGAGATTATAAGGTTTGTCGAAGAAATGGAAGTTCAGGAATAATACTGAATTTTTGAATGTTTAGAATTTTTTGAGTCAATATTTGTTTTACATCCATAACCGCTCATTTAAACCGGATCTTTCTGATCCAATTTAAATTAACCATTATGGGATTTCTTTTAAACACTTATTTATTCCTTACCGAATCAAAAGATATCATGGTAGGAAGTTTTATTGGCTCAAATGTAAAACCGAACAAAGTCGACAATTATGGGGCTGAGATTAGAAAAGGAATTCTATCAAATCATCTTATTACAAACTTTAAAAGGTCACATTTGAGTTACCTTGCGAGCCAAAAACGTTTAAGTCCCAAGTTTTCAAAATACACAGAGGATGTCGTGGATCTCTTGTATGACCACCTTCTAGCATCTACCTGGAAAGAAAGAAATGAATACCCTTTTGTTGATTTTATCCAAAATCTTTATCAGGATTTGCTGGAATTTCATTCTGTATTTCCTTATAAAATGAACAGGCTTTTGCCTTTCATAATCTCAAATAATCTATTTGGTCTACTTGAGACTATGAATGGGGTTCATAAATACATAAAACTAATGGCCAAACGAGATACGTTGAAAGGAAATTTCGAATATGCTATCACAGACTTTCTTGAAAACTATGTTGAATTCAGAAATGATTTTAAAGTTGTCTTGAATGACCTATCTGATTTTGTCCAGACAGATTGTAAAAAGAATCTTGAAGAGATTTTTCAGGGTAATACTCCTCAGTTTATCAAAACTTATAAGTAAAGGATACTATTCCTGTTTGGTTATAATATGTTGGAATGATAGAAATATTTGCGTCTTTCTTTCTTTTATGAATTTCCGGAATTAAAATTCCTAAGGCAACGCCAATTGGAAGGCCAGCAATAATATCAGTTGGGAAATGCTGACCGTTTTGGTATCTGAAGTATGCGACAAGTGCAGGAGGAATCGACGCTGCTGTCCATATGATCCATTCATTTTTCATATCAGGGTAATAATCATGAAGGACTTTTGCTGCAAAAAAAGTGGAAGCCGCCGCCGCCGCCGGATGTCCTGCAAAGAATGAGTTTAATGCACCTTTGCCTGTCCTTTTCTCCATTTCCACCTCTGAATTGTAAACATAAGGACGTTTTCTTCTAGTCTGACTGACTCCCCAGGTGTATATGACGCCCATTGCGCCCATTGTTTCAAGGTAGAGCGTTACTATTTTTAGTCCATCATGCCTTATATTTTTGTCTGCGAGTGTTAAAAAAGGAAGGGCTATAGCTGTATATAAAGCAGCATCTGAATATGTTCCAGCAATACTTTGATTGTTGCGTGCAGCTCCTCTGTCAAATGCATTGACATCTTCAGGACTAAGAGTAACCACATAAGCACTGTCCAGTCTTGGTTTGGCTCTCAACTCTTTTAATCCTAGATAGCTAAGTCCGCCTGCTACAGGAATTGAAATAACATCAATTGCTCTGACTCTGTAAGGACAGGTCTGTGAGAGGCAAACATTAAAAATATTTAATAATATAAGTATCCCGGTTAGTACTACCTTTATCATTTTCAAAAAACTTGCAGTGATTAAGATTTAACCTCTTTAGTATTGAAAATGTTAGTCCGGGTATTTATTCTTCATTAAAATTGATGTTTTTTCCTAAGGTACCTTTCCAACGTTTCCAGAAACTTTCTCTTTCGGTTATACTAATAAAATTTTGAACTTGAGCCGTTGAGTCTATGATCTTTGGATCAATTTTGTTGATCTGTTTTAGTGTGTCGAATACAATAGGAATATGGGCTACATCAAGTTTAAACTTCTTGCCAAACCTTCTTAATAGTTTATCCTGATAAGGATCTGTTGCCAGTGCTATTCTTTTAAACCCCATTTTTTTTGCCAATTTATAAGAGTAATAAAGATTTTCAGTACTATGCTCAGCTTTGGTTTCTGCAAAAATATTCTCTTTGGGAATACCAAGGGCTTCACCATATAGTGCCATGATTTTACTCTCTACATAGGGTGTGTATACAGCACTTCCAGAATAAATAATGTTTTTGGCGATACCTTTCTTGTAAAGATATTCAGACCAATAGACCCTTATTTTCATTACCGGGTGCCAATTGCCATTGTCATATGGATAGGGAATTCCAGGCACAATTATGACATCATATGGTTCTGATTTCATCGCCTGATTAAGGTATCTCTCAGGTTTTCGTGTTGCACAAGAAGTTAGAATTGCTAAAAAATATAATAAGCCTAATGGGAAAAAATACTTTTTCATAATAATAAGCATTTAAAATTTACTTATGATTTTACTTAAGTCAAAGCGTCGGCCAGCGTAAAACCTAATGTTGCCAAGGTGGTAATTTATTGACGAATGCTCTGAGTTGTCCATTGAAATGTTATCTGTAGTTAGGTTAAATCCAGCATAAAACTTTCCTCCATTGTATCCTGTTGCAACGCGGATTTGTGACCTGAAAGCAATTTTTGTTTTACTATAAAAATAGTCAAGATTCTCTTTTTGTCCTTCAAAATTTACAAATGCTATACCTGGAATTGTAGAAACAGTTATGAAGAAATGTTTACGAATTACTAAAGTATACGCATAACCAACACCGGCACCAAATGTTAGAGTTTTTCCTTTGATCAGATATGCCTTATCATTAAAGGCAGATTCCATTTGAATTGGTATTATGCTTGAATCTGACTGAAGGTTAAAGAAGTTTATATAACCCCCAAGTAGCAGTGAGCCTGCTCTATGCTTTTGAGCTTCATCCTGGTTGAATGCAGCCCGATATGAAAAACGGCTGGAATTAAGTATGTAATAAAAACTTCCTCCTAAAGCTACTGTTGCAATATCCGGTCTTTTAGGGTAAGGATCATATTTTGAATTCCAAGAAGGATTCAGTTCTTTCGCATTTTCAATATAAAAACCCTTGTAAGTCTGAAGGTTCAGATCGACAATGGTTTTCCTGCCGTATCTGCTGGCATGCAAATCCCTCTGGTATGTTTTACCATACTTATCATTATCATTATTAATGAAAGGTAGATTGAAGGCGAGTTCAAGACCGATTTTTTGGTAATATCCTGCAAACCCCATCGCAAGGCTTTCATTTGGTTTGTACTTTAAACTTCTTTTGCTGTTTTTATCGTAAATATTAAAGTTATTGCCTCTGGTAATAAATGTTGCTTTGGTTGTTAGAAGATTGGAATAACTTATAATATACAGTGTGTCGTACTTTGGTTTTTTGCTATTTTGCTCTTGAGAGAAACTTAAATGAGTTGAAAATAAAATGATTACTAAAGTGAAGAGCCTGAAAAAGGACATTTGTATGTATTTCTCAATAAAATTTCTCAAAAGATACATATTTCCGTCCTATTTTTCTGTATTTAAAGTTTGAACATGGGGTTTACTAACATAGGAACGAAGTAAAATTAAACATTATTTAGCTTTCCCTATTTTACTTTGGCTGGCTTTTATTAAGAGTATTCTTATGAATAAATGAATAAAATTGTCAAATTTAAGTCAGTATAAAAGGAGTTATATTTTTCTGAGCAATGAAAATTACCATCAGCGACGATATCATTAAGGATTTTTCAAAAGCTTCTTCCAGAGAGTGGTTGGAAACGAATGGCTTAGGAGGATGGGCAAGCGGATCATTATCTGGTGCAAACACCAGGAGTTATCATGGAATGTTTGTGGTCGCTACAAATCCTCCTGTAGGAAGGATGGTGCTAATTTCAAAACTTGAAGAATTTATTAAGTTTAAAGGAGTAAAGTTTGAGTTAAGCGCCAATCAGTTTCCCTCTAATATCTGCGCTACAGGACTGGAATATTTTGAAAAGTATGAGCAGGAGTATTTTCCTGAATTCCATTATAAAATCGGTGATAAGATTGAAATAGTAAAAACTATTGCTGCTATCTACGAAGAAAATACAATCGTTGTAACTTATGAGGTAAAGAATGCTGTAGATGAATTTGAACTTGAGTTAAAGCCTTTTATATCTTACAGGGATTACCATGGATTGATCAAAGAGAATAAAAACTTAAAATGGGAGGCTGTATTTGGAAATGACGTTCTGAAAATGGATCCTTATGAGGGTTTGCCACCTTCATATATATTTCTTAAAAACTCAAATTTTAAATTTGCCCCAGCCTGGTTTCTCAATTTTGAATATAGAGAAGAGCAAAACAGAGGCCTTCAGTTTTCTGAAGACTTATTTAGTTATGGTAATTTCAGCGTTAAACTCAAGCAAGGAAATAAAATCGGTGTGATTATTTCTGACAAAGATCCTTCCAGAAAAGATCCTTTTAAACTGATTTCCGCTGAAAGAAAACGTAGAGAAAAAATCACCAGAAATATTCCATTTAAAGATGACCTTTCTCAGAGACTTTCTATCGCTGCTGATCAATTTGTTGTGAAGAGAGGGAAGAATCTTAAGACAATTATTGCAGGTTATCATTGGTTTTCAGACTGGGGAAGAGATACAATGATTTCATTACCAGGTATTTGTCTGGTGACCGGGAGGTTTGACGAAGCTAAAAAGATTCTTAAAGCTTTTGCTAAAAGTATAGACATGGGAATGATTCCCAACAGATTTCCGGACGTTGGGGAGGAACCTGAGTATAACACAGTAGATGCTACTTTATGGTTCTTTATTGCAATTAAAAAATACCTCGATTATTCAGGAGATAAAACTTTTGTATTGAAAGATCTCTATTCTTCATTGAAAGACATTATTCAATGGCACGATAGAGGTACAAGGTATAACATCAAGGTTCAGGAAGATGGTCTGCTATATGCAGGGCAGAATGGTGTACAACTTACCTGGATGGATGCGAAAATCGGTAATTGGGTTGTTACACCAAGAGAGGGTAAAGCTGTTGAAATTAATGCGCTTTGGTATAATTCTTTAATGATCCTTGGTGAACTGGCAGATCTCAAAGGGGAATTGAAGGCCAGTCGTCAGTTTTACGAAAGGGCAGGGCATATTAAAAAAGCCTTTCTTGATGCTTTTGTAATAAAAGGTCAGGGATACCTGTATGATTATATTAACCAATACGAACATAATAGTTCTGTAAGACCTAATATGCTTTTTGCTATTAGTTTACCTTATCCACTTCTGGATGAAGAACTATCTGCTTCAATACTAAAGATCACAGAAGAAAAACTTTTAACTCCTGTCGGACTAAGGAGCTTGTCTCCTGATGATCCTCAATACAAAGGTAACTATTCTGGGGATAGACTTGCAAGAGATGGAGCTTATCATCAGGGAACTGTTTGGGGATGGCTGATCGGACCATACATTACTGCAAAAGTCAGGTTGGAGGGAGATAAAGGGAGACAGGATGTTGAGCAATGGATACAAAATTTTCAATATCATCTGAGCGAGGCTGCAATAGGCAGTATATCAGAAATATTTGATGGGAATGAACCTTATGCTCCTAAAGGATGCGTAGCTCAGGCATGGAGCGTTGCAGAACTTCTAAGAGCTTATCTTGAAGATGTTAAGGACGTCTTTAAGAAGAAATAGTATGTTATAAAAAGAAGTTAGTAGCAAACTTGAATACAAAGTTATCTCCAAAATGTGGTAACGCATAAGGACCATATCTGAGGAAGACACCGGCACCTATACCTAATCTCAAACCAGCTAGGTTTATAACAACAACATTGTTAAGGAAAGAGCCTCCTTCAAAATATCCCTTCTCCATCGTTTTGAATGGAATCTTTTGTTGATATTCTGGATGAGATAAACTTCCGATACCAATATTATTGATGATCCATAGTGAAGGAGTAATTGACCTTGTAATAAATAATTTTCCAAAATCGTGAGAAAAGAATAAACTTGCATATTTATTACTCAAAAACTCATTGAATTTCATGGTCTCAAAGCTGTTGTGAAATACAACAGATGTGTTTCTGTAGCTACCCTTTTGATTATAGAGTTTCATATAAGGTGCATCTCCGGTAATTATACCTGTCTCCAGCTGAATGCCCGTTTTCCCCAGGAAAAGAATTCTCAATGTTTCCTCAATCTTTAAGGCAAATCGGTTATAATTAAAATCTCCAAATACACCTTTCTTAAATCCTTTCTGCCAAATAAAAGAAACGACAGGGTAGTTAGTCGGCTGAGGATACTTTCTTTTTAATACATTGAAATACTGTTCCCCAAATGCATATCGAAATCCAAATTTAAATTCTGTAAAATTAAACTTTAAGCTGTCGACTCCTCTGTAAACGTATTCATAAGTGGGTCTATGCTGACTGTTATCAAAGGAAACCATCATATCCATGTTTTTAAATGGATGATAAGCGATTGAATTTTCCTGCTCAAAAACAAGATCTAATATTCTTAACCAGAATTTCCTCAGTGCTTCACTGCTATACTGATATCTGTTATAAGGATAGAAATTGGCTCCAGCCTCTCTCAAGTCATAAGAGAATCTGGCATTAAAAGATAGTGGGACTTCATAAAAGGGTTTATAGGTAAAGTCTGCTCCATATTTAAATTTTTGATCTCTTATGCCATAGCCAATGTAGCCTCCGTATTTGATTTTGTCTGAGTATTTTTCATTGGTATGTGCTCCAAAACCAATCCTTGTCCCTTCTACTTTGTTAAATGTCAAAAGTCTGTTTACATCTATATCTATCTTTCTAAAAGGAAGTTCTCCGTAAAATACCTTTTCTCCAAATGTCAAGAAATTTTCGACATCCTTTTTATACTTAAATGATTCAAAGTAATAATAGGTAATAGAATCTGCATGAGTAAGAGGCTCTTTTCTTATAGTCTTCCAAAACTGCTCATCTTTCTTGTTGGCACGTTCAGCATAGTTGAGAATGACTTCATTAAAAGCTCTTTTATGCAGATATGCATTTAGGTTTACATCAAAGATGTACGAGTTTCCATTGGCTATATACTTTTCTGTTCCTCTTGAAAATACGATGACCGTTTTGGTCCTGGAAGGAAACCAGACATTTTTGTTTAGGTGGAATTGATAGGACTGAAGTAGTTTTATTTCAATTTTCCCTTCTTCATATGGAGAAACATTCAAATGTTCTATAGCATATTTATTACTATTTATAAACACAGTTCCTTTCAGTCCGTCAAAATATCGATCACTTCGTGGATTAAATTTGATAACATAAACAGTGTCTTTATTAGGATAAATGGTATCTATCAGGTTGAATGCATATCTGTGAAATACATCTCTGTTCAAAGGGCTAGGATAGCTTTTGCCGGCAATGTTAAGGTAGTCTTTATATAAAGATGCATTTTGTACCTGGTTGGCTTGAACCATCAACAAAGGAAGATCAATTCCTGAAGATTTTGCACCATCCAATTCTTCTCTTTGATGCAATTGGTCTATAAATTTTTTTTCGCTGGATGTTTCAATCAGAATGAAATGCTGTTCTTCTTTTAATTTTTTAAATGAAAGAGAAAATTTCTTGAAAATGAGACTGAGAAACTTATTTGATTTTTCAACTTCAGTGGTGGCAAGGCTGAATTTATTATAGGTTTTGTAACTATAATAATGCATTTTCTCTGGGTTGTTCAGATCTTTATGATCCATTACTTTTTTAATAATCTCAGTTGCAATAGGATCAGAAACCTTTGATATCTCAAAAAATAAAAACTTATTAAGCTTTACAGATTGACTAGTGTCAAAAGGAGGAAAGATAGTCACTGGTCTGTGCATGTACAGATCAAATGTTATCTTCTTTAAAGAGAATTTATTAGCAATAGCAAAATTGCCATCTATATCTGATAGATAATCCAGAGAATCATTTACTCTGATGTGGACAAAAGGAAGAGAGTTACCTGAAAATGTTTCTTTTACAGTTCCTTTTAATGTGTCTGTTTGAGCAACTAGTATTTGGGATAAAAAAAGCAGGATTATAAAAATCCCTGTGCTTGTTAAATTTTTTAAAAGTACAGGGTACACATTTTTCATTTCTGATCAGATAGTAGCTTTTTTAAATGATTTAAAGATTCCTGATTGTTAGTCTCTAAGATAGTTCTTTTTAAACTTTGTTTTTCCCGAGTTGTTAAGTGCCAGCTCAAAACAGCTCTTTCTGCCGTTTCTTTCTTTTCAACTTCCTCCGGATTAATTTTCTTCTCTTTCAATATACCCCAATATCTGGGCTTGGGAATATATTCGAAATTTACAACGTTGATTTTCCCATCAAACCAGCCATAGGCACCTTCAATCAGATTATCGTTATTGAAGTCTTGAAGATAATCCCAATTATTATATAAACTTCCAATTGGTGTAAACATTTTTTGAAAAATTGAAGCTTCTGCTTTTTTCTCAATAGGACTATCTTTCTGAGAATCCCTGATGCATACAAAAACGACTCCACTAGTGTTTTTGCTTATCCATTCTCTGAATACATATAAAAATCTCACAGCATCTCTGATTCCAAAGTTATCTGCAATTCCGGCATCCATAATTTCCATTGATGGGGTACTGGGAAGTTCCACATTCGGCGTGACATATGGGAAAGTGGCGCTCATTCGCATAGCACTTAAAAATCTTAAGTTCTTAGCGTCCTGCTTCTCATAAAATCTTTGAAACTCTATTCCTTTTATCTTCTGGTTCAGATCCGCTTCCTCTGGAGGGGAGGTAGTCATATAACTGCAATGCTGACTTGAAATGAATAATTTCCTTCCATCATTAATGACTGTTGGAGACATTATAATTAAAGGTATAAGAGCATTTTGTTCCGGAGTTTTATAGTCACATACTTTTTTATCGAGTACATGGTCGAGATTGCTATTAAGCTGTTCTTCGAATGCATAGCCTCTGTCTTTAAGATATTCGTAGTTTCCGTAATTGAACTTCTGGAACCTGAAAAAAATATCATTTACAACTAAGCTGAAAATGACAGGGTTGAGAACATCTTTTGTGATGTTGGTAAAAGCATGATCGGAATATAGGTCAATACTTTCTCCTTGTTTTTTTCTGAGGTATAATTCTCTGAAGTAGCTTGCTCCAACCATACCTCCCGAAGCTCCTGTCATAAGAATTGAATGATCAAGAAGTCCGCCATTAAGCGTACTATCAACATATTGCAACGTTCTCGTAGTCCAGGCAGCAGCTCTTTGACCACCTCCACTGACACAGATAAAGACCATTTTGGGTTTTTCTGGTCCTGAAAATTTATTTTTCCAGTTATTAAGAATTAGAGTGGTGGAATCAGTATCAGTTTTAAAGTTTGAATCATTACTCAGATCATTAAGCCTTTCAAGGCTATATTCTGCGGGAGTATTATTGTAATTGATTCCATAGGCCTGGTATTTGGAATTGATGATATCATATTTTACCAGAAAGTTGAAAATAACCAATGCTGCAACCAGTGCAGTAATCGCCCAACCTCTGAGCCAATAAGAGAAAGCTCCGGTAAACATGATAAAGATCGAAAAGAAAAGTATTCCACTTGCAGCTGCTGGTATTTGAAAATAAGCATTATCCCTGAAAAGTCCGAGGATGATTATGACTATAATGACAAAAATTTCAACAATAACTGCATTAAGGTGATTCTGATCAAACACCTTTAAAAGAATTTCCTTATCATAATTTTTGTATGGCTCAACCTTGATGAATCTGAAAGGAAAATCCAGGTAATGGTTTACAATATATTTATTCTTTTTTGCATTTTTTAACTTTCTTAAAACATTGACTCTGTTGATGTTTGTCTTTTTTAACTGTCTGTCAAGGTTTGAAGCAAGTTCTTTGAATATATCCTTATTGGTAGATCGGAAATAAAAAAGTAATAAAAACAGCGTTACAAATACGCCCAGAAGAAAACTGGCTACTTCGAGGAAAATTTGGGAATTGGTTTGAAAGCCGCTTTTGAACTGAAATCGAACAATATTGATTGAATAAACTATTAGAAATGCCAGAGGTATTATACTGTTATTCAGGCAGAATTTTGTAAATGGACGGGCTACAGTGCCAAGGAAGTTAAAACGATAGCTATCAAGGATGTAGGTGGTAATGTGAAAGGATAAGATAAATATTCCAACAGCTACCCCAATAATAAAAAAGCCCTTGTAATTCACCTTATTTATGTATTCCGGGTCAAGGAACAAATAAGGAATTCCTAAAATGTTCCCAATATTTGAAGTGACAAAACCAAACAGAATGAACCACAAAAGCAGAAGTATCTGATTTTTCTTAAAATGATTAATCAAAAGTTGTGCAGGGAAGGAATAATATAGATCCTCCAGGGTCTTATTCTTGCTCATTCTGTTCATGGAAACACAATTCCTCCTACATATACGAAAAGGACAATTTTAAATATTAAAAATTATTAAAACAATTAGATAAATATTAAACGGGGTATTATTTTTTTAGTATCCAGAATTCATAACTTTGTAGTTGATTTACTGAAATGGAAAATATTAGAAATTTTTGCATCATAGCTCACATTGATCACGGAAAAAGTACCCTGGCGGATCGTCTTTTAGAATTCACCAATACTGTCTCTAAAAGAGAAATGCAGGCGCAGGTCCTTGATAATATGGATCTTGAGAGGGAAAGAGGAATTACAATCAAGAGCCATGCTATTCAGATGAACTATGTGTACAAAGGAAAAACCTATGTACTTAATCTGATAGATACACCCGGTCACGTTGACTTTTCTTATGAAGTTTCCAGGTCTATAGCTGCTTGTGAAGGTGTTTTACTTTTGGTTGACGCTTCTCAGGGGATTCAGGCCCAGACTATTTCAAATTTATACCTTGCACTTGAGCACGATCTTGAAATAATTCCTGTATTAAATAAAATTGACCTTCCTGGTGCTATGCCTGAAGAGGTAAAGGATCAGATGGTAGATCTTGTCGGATGTTCCAGAGAGTCAATTATCCCTGCCAGTGGTAAAGATGGAACCGGTGTTGATAAAGTGCTTGAAGCAATTGTTGAACGAATTCCAGCTCCTAAAGGCGATAAAAATGCGCCACTACAAGCCCTCATTTTTGACTCAGTTTATAATTCGTTCAGAGGTATAGAGGTAATATTCAGAGTTTTAAACGGCACAATCAAAAAAGGAGATAAAGTTAAATTCGTTGCTACTGATACTGTTTATCACGCTGATGAAATCGGTGTTTTAAAACTTGATAAAGATCCGCGTGCGGTCGTAGAAGCGGGAGATGTGGGATATCTTATTTCGGGGATCAAAAGTGCAAAAGAGGTAAAAGTTGGTGATACAATTACAAGCTTTGATAATCCTACAAAAGAAGCAATTGTTGGTTTTGAAGATGTAAAACCAATGGTTTTTGCCGGAGTGTATCCTGTTGAAACCAGTGACTATGAAGATTTAAGAGAGGCTATCGAAAAGCTTCAGCTGAATGATGCATCCCTTGTTTGGGAACCGGAAACTTCTGCTGCTCTTGGATTTGGCTTCCGTTGCGGTTTCCTTGGAATGCTACACATGGAGATCATTCAGGAGCGTCTGGAGAGAGAATTTGACCAGACTGTTATAACTACAGTCCCTTCTGTGTCATTTCACGCATTCGATAATAAGGGAGAAATGCATGTAGTAAATGCTCCTTCTGAAATGCTTGATCCTTCAAAGCTTAGTCATATTGAAGAACCATTTATAAAAGCTCAGATTATAACCAAGTCAGAATATATCGGAGCAATTATGACTCTGTGTATGGAGAAAAGAGGGGTATTAAGAAATCAGGTTTATCTGACGACTGACAGGGTAGAAATGATCTTTGAGATGCCTCTTTCTGAAATGGTGTTTGACTTCTTCGATAAACTTAAAACGATTTCCAAAGGATATGCTTCTCTCGACTATGAATTGATAGGATATAGAGAGTCTACAATGGTGAAACTGGATATTCTTCTAAATGGAGATAAAGTAGATGCTCTTTCTGCTATTGTTCACAGAGATAAGGCGTATGAGTGGGGTAAAAAACTTTGCGAAAAACTAAAAGAGTTACTTCCAAGACAGCAATTTGAGATTGCCATTCAGGCAGCAATCGGTGCTAAAATCATCTCCAGAGAAACTGTAAAAGCATTGAGAAAAGACGTTTTGGCAAAATGTTACGGTGGAGATATCTCCCGTAAGAGAAAACTTCTGGAAAAACAGAAAAAAGGTAAGAAGAGAATGAGACAGGTTGGTAATGTGGAAATACCTCAGGAGGCATTTATGGCTGTCCTTAAAATTGACTAATATTATTTGTTTCGAATACCCATGAGTGAATTAAAAATGACTACCCAACTGATCGACGGAAAAAAAGTTTCGCATGAAATTAAACAAGAAATAGCAGTAGCTGTAGAAAATATAAAGAATAACGGAGGCAAAATTCCGCATCTAGCGGCGATACTTGTTGGAGATGATGGTGCAAGTCATACTTATGTTGGAGGCAAGGTGAAAAGTTGTGAAGAAGTAGGTTTCAGATCTACTCTTATTACTTATGAATCCAGTGTTTCTGAAGAAACGCTTCTTGCTAAAATTGAAGAAATTAATAATGATCCTGAAGTGGATGGACTGATCGTACAGCTTCCATTACCAAAGCATATTTCAGTAGAAAAAGTAACTGAAAGAATACGTCCTGAAAAAGATGTTGATGGGTTTCACCCGGTAAACATTGGAAGAATGAACAAAGGCCTTCCTGCCCATATTTCCGCAACTCCTAATGGTATTATGATGCTTTTGAAGCGTTATGGAATTGATACTAAAGGGAAACATTGTGTTGTGGTAGGCAGAAGTAATATTGTCGGTTCTCCGATGAGCATACTTATGGCAAGAGACAGTGAGCCCGGAAATGCTACAGTTACATTATGTCATAAAAATACGGTCAACCTTGCTTCATATACTCTTCAAGCCGATATTATTATTGTAGCCGTAGGTATACCAGGATTAATTAAAGCGGACATGGTAAAAGAGGGTGCTGTAATTATCGATGTTGGTACTACTAGGGTTCCGGATGCTTCTAAAAAAGCAGGTTATGCTATTAAAGGTGATGTGGACTTTGACGCAGTTGCTCCAAAATGCAGCTATATCACTCCCGTTCCGGGAGGAGTAGGTCCAATGACCATCGCTTCCCTGTTATTAAATACACTTGCCTCCGCCAAGGGTGATGTCTATCAATCAAGATATTAATAAAATACTAGAACATTCAGGTTCCATCCTTCCGGTGATGGAATCTTTTTATACTATCCAGGGAGAAGGTTACTTTCAGGGAAATGCTGCATATTTTATCCGGCTTGCGGGATGTGATGTGGGATGTCACTGGTGTGATGTAAAAGAATCCTGGGAAATAAAAGGACACCCTGTTTTTTCTGCTGAAGAAATTGCACAGGCAGCATCTGTTCATCCGGGCAGAGTGGCTGTAATCACAGGAGGAGAACCTCTGATTTATCCCTTAGAAACATTAACTGAATCTTTAAAGAAATTCCAATTCAGAACCCATATTGAAACCAGTGGAGCCTATCCTCTTTCAGGTACCTGGGATTGGATTTGTCTTTCTCCTAAAAAGTTTAAAGCGCCTCATCAGTCTGTTATAGAAAATGCAGACGAGCTTAAAATAATCGTTTTTAATAAGTCAGATTTTGATTGGGCAGAGCAGTTTGCCAGGCAGGTAAAGCCTGGATGCAAGCTGTATTTGCAGCCGGAATGGTCCAAACAAAATGAAGTGCTTCCGCTTATTATTGAATATGTAAAAAGTAATCCTCAATGGAATATTTCGTTACAGATTCACAAGTTCATGAACATTCCTTAATGAATCTATGAAATCAAAGATCTTCTTTTCTTTTATCTTTCTTCTATTTTTCTCTTTATCCGCTTCTTTCGGTCAAAACTACAGCTCGACAAATAAAAAAGCCATTGGTCTGTTTCAAGAGGCAGAAGAGCTTGTTCGTTTGCGTAAGTTTAATGAAGCAATAAGGGCACTTCAGGCTTCTATTGATAAAGATCCTAATTTTGTTGAAGCGCACTACAAACTAGGCGGTATATTTAAGCTTCTAGGGAATTCAGAAGAGGGAAAACAGCATTTCTACAAAGCAGCAGCTATTCTGCCTAATGATAAAAGGTTTTATTTCGGATACTTTACTGCAGCGGAGTTTTACTTTAACGACGGAGATTATGAGTCTGCTAAAAGGTATTTTCAGATGATGCTGGATCTGAAACCTAACGATAAAAAGATAACAGATGAAGCAACTCAGCTCTTGGCGAAAGTTGAGTTCGGCATAAAAGCTAAACAAAATCCATTACCATTTAAACCTGTGATTATGAGCTCTAAAATCAATAGGTTTTATATCCATGGATATCCTGTACTTACAGCAGATCAGCAAACAATCATTTATTATAAGAAAAATGGTCTTACTCACAATGATGATGAAGATATCGTTGTTTCTGATAAAGTAAATGGTGAATGGTCCGATCCGTATTCCATTTCAACCAATATTAATACGAAGTTTAATGAAGGTGCAGCATCCTTATCTGGAGACGGTAAAGTACTTGTGTTTACATCATGCAACAGACAAGATGGCTTTGGCTCTTGTGATTTGTATGTCTCCTATAAAATCGGAGATGCCTGGAGCGAACCAGTAAATCTTGGTGCTAATATCAATTCTCCTACATGGGAATCTGAACCTACGATTTCTGCTGATGGTAAAACAATTTATTTTTCATCTCTAAGAAGGGGAGGTTTTGGAAAAGAAGATATCTGGTACACAAAGATGGATGAAAATGGTGAATGGTCTCCTGCGAAAAACCTCGGAAAACCAGTAAATACTTCTGGTAGAGAAGTTGCTCCTTTTATTCATGCAAATGGCAAAAGCCTTTATTTTTCTTCTTCTTATCATCTTGGTATGGGAGGATTGGATATCTTTTCTTCAGAGCTAACAGATTCGACCTGGTCTGAACCTGCAAACCTTGGATATCCTCTTAATGGTCCAAGTAATGATGCTACCATATTCATTACCTGCGATAGCAAAAAAGGCTTTTATACTGTTTATGAGAAAAAGGATATGAGAGTATCCAAAGCTTTTCTTTATGAATTTGATGTTCCGGAGCAAATTCAGGAGAAACATAAAAGCACATATTCTAAAGGAAAAATATTCGATGCTGTAACTAAAAATCCACTGGGGGCAAAGATTGAGCTGGTTGACCTGAAAACAGGTAAGGTTACGCAATGGGTAAAATCTGATAGTATAAATGGTGGTTATCTTATTGTTTTAACAGAAGGATCAGAATATGCTTTACACGTAAGTAAGCCTGGTTATATGTTTAAGAGCGTACACTTTGACTTTAACAACCCCAAAGTATTTGATGCTCTTGCTTTAGATGTTTATCTGGACCCGGTGAAAACAGGCGCAGCTGTAGTTTTGAACAATATATTTTTCCCTTCAGGATCTTTTGCATTAGAAGAAAAATCAAAAACTGAACTGGATAAGATCAGTGTTTTCTTAAAGCAAAATCCAAAAGTGAATATAGAATTCGGAGGACATACGGATGATGTCGGAGCTGATAAGGACAATCTCACATTGAGTACTAATCGGGCAAAGTCTGTTTTTGATTACCTGGTAAAATCAGGTGTGACTGCTACAAGAATGAAATTTAAAGGTTATGGGGAAACAAAACCAATTCAACCTAATACTTCGGAAGAAAACAGACAAATTAATCGAAGGATAGAATTTAAAATTTTATAAATACATTCATAAAATACTCCGATGCCTCGGAGTTTTTTATTTTATGAACATTCCCAAATCTCAAAAAGCAGGAGTTTTTTTCACACTTTCCCAAAAGCTCCAAAATGTTAGCACAAAGCTCCGTCATCTGACCCAAAAGTTCCAAAATGTTAGCTCAAAGCTCCGTCATCTGACCCAAAAGCTCCAAAATGTTAGCTCAAAGCTCCGTCATTTGACCCCAAAAGCTCCAAAATGTTAGCTCAAAGCTTCGTCATTTGACCAAAAAGCTTCAAAATGTTAGCTCAAAGCTTCGTCATGTTACCAAAAAGCTTCAAAATGTCAGTTCAAAGCTCGGTTATTTGACAAAAATAGCTCCAACGTATCAGCTCAAGATTCCCTCAAGCCAGCAAAAAGTTTCATTTAGGCCTGAAATATTATTGCTTCAACAAAATACAGGCAATAGTAGTCTAATTAATAAATGAGATTTCTCTGTTACTATCTTTTATATCTGCCTTATGGAAAATAAACAATTATTGCTTACTGCTTACCGATATATGCAAGTCTCTGTTCAAATGTCAAAATTGTATGACAAGGAAAGGGAAGCAGTCAGGTATATTTATGCTTCTTCCAGAGGGCATGAAGCTATTCAGATAGCAACTGGACTTCAATTATTACCTTGCGATTTTGTTGCTCCATATTACAGGGACGATAGCTTAATGTTATCAATGGGCTTTACTCCATACGAATTGATACTTCAGCTTCTCGCTAAAAAGGATGATCCTTTTTCTGCAGGTAGAACTTACTATTCTCATCCAAGCAGTAAGAGAGACGATAAACCCAAAATTCCACACCAAAGCAGCGCGACAGGTATGCAGACCATTCCGGCAACAGGTGCTGCATTAGGTATGCAGTACTTTGAAAAGATTCAATCTCCTTTGCTTAAAAAAGGACCAGCCAATGAGTCTCCAGTTGTAGTATGTTCTTTAGGGGATGATAGCATGACAGAAGGAGAAGTAAGTGAAGCATTACAGTTTGCAACTTTAAAACAATTGCCAATCTTATTTCTGGTACAGGACAATAGCTGGGGGATCTCTGTAACCAGCGAAGAGAGTAGGGCCATGGATGCCTATGACTTCGCGGGAGGTTTTAAAGGCCTCAACAGAATGCGTATAGACGGAAGTAACTTTGAAGAATCTTTTGAAGGAATGGCTAAGGCATTGAGCTATGTTCGTTCAAAGAGGTGTCCTATCCTTGTGCATGCTGTGGTTCCTTTGCTTGGACATCACAATTCCAATGTTCGAATGGAAGTATATAGAAGTGAAGACAACCTTGCGAGACATGCTATGAATGATCCAGCATTTAAGCTCAGACACCGGCTGATTGATATGGGGGTATCTGAGGATGAGCTGAAACGATTGGAAATGGAGGCATTAAATGAGGTCCTGAATAGTTTTGAGAAGGCTCAACAGGCAGAAGACCCTGATCCTATATCTGTACTGGATAATGTTTTTGCACCAACAACTGCCCTTGTTGAAAAAGGTAATCGCACTCCGGCGAATAAGCCAAAGGTTTCTATGGTTGAAAGCGCACTACATGCTATTGAAGAGATTATGGAGTCGAACCCTGAATGCATTTATTATGGTCAGGATGTTGGACGAAGACTTGGTGGAATGTTTGGTGAAGCAGCAACACTTGAAAATAAATTCGGAAATGACCGTGTATTTAATACACCAATTCAGGAAGCCTTTATTATAGGCTCAACAGCGGGCCTTTCTGCAATTGGAGTTAAACCAATTGTAGAAATTCAGTTTGCTGACTATCTGTATCCTGGAATGAATCAACTGGTAACTGAAGTGTCAAAATCTTGCTATCTCAGCAATGGAAAGTTTCCTATAAGGACATTAATAAGAATACCAGTAGGAACAAGTATTGGAGGAGGACCTTATCATTCAGGATGTATTGAATCATTACTGTTGACAATAAAAGGTATAAAGGTTGTTTATCCATCTAATGCCGCAGATATCAAAGGATTAATGAAGGCTGCTTTTATAGATCCGAACCCAGTCATTATGCTGGAGCACAAAGGACTCTACAGAAGTAAAATTCCAGGAACCCAGGATGCCTATATGGTAGAACCGGATGCGGACTACATACTTCCATTAGGAAAGGCAAATCTGGTATTACAAACTGAGAATCCCGACAGTGTCACAATTATCACTTATGGACTTGGAGTCTACTGGGCAAAAGAGGCTGCACAACTATTTAAAGAAAAGGTTGAAATTATTGACCTGAGAACATTATACCCATTAGATGAAAGCCTGATTTATAAAGTTGTTAAAAGGTCTGGGCGGTGTTTGCTATTAAGCGAAGCACCTTTAGAAAATTCCTTTATTCAGGCACTGGCTGGTCGTATTCAGAAATCCTGCTTTGAATATCTCAAAGCACCTATCTATACAATTGGTGCCTTGAATGTTCCAGGGCTACCAGTAAATATTGGATTAGAGAATGCTGTATTGCCGGATATTCTCAAAATTTCGGAAGGGATCAATGATTTGTTAACCTATTCAAGACAAAAAGAATTTATTTGAAAAGTCTTTAGATAAAATTTCTCTACATCATTAATCTGGCTTTTGTTAAAAAGGATTTTAAAGCCAGTAAATATTTTTTCTAAAACTATTAATTACTTTATATTTATTTTTGATGGCTTTTATCGTTATCAATGATAAAGTTATTTTATAAAGTAAGCACATTTTTAATAAAGAGCATGATTCATATTTACAGGGCTAATGCATTCGGTGATGTTTTATGGGCAGAGCCTGTAGTCCGTTATCTCGTTTCAAAGAATCAATATGTGAATGTCATTACCAACTATCCTGAGGTTTTTCAGAACTATCCGAGCCCATATCTTCTCTTAAACAAACCTATTCCAAAATGGAAAAAGAATTTATTGAAGGCATTGCCTTTTCTAGGGTTTTCAAAGAGGATAATTAAGCTGGATATGGCATATGAAAAGACTCCTAAGATCCATGTTTTAAAAGCCTACTTTAAGGCTGCAGATATTAAAAATGAATCTTTATCTCTTCCAAAAATATATTTGTCTGAAGAAGAAAAGAAAAGATTAATTCCTGAAAAATATGTAGTACTTCACATCGACAAAAATCCTTTAAACCATAGAAATATCTATGGTGTGAATTGGAAAGAAGTTGTTAAATATATTCAAGGATTAGGGTTGAAAGTAATTCAGATATCCAAAAATGGAGATGAGCTTTATGGGGAGTGGTACAAAACCCGTGATATGAGAGAGGTAATGTCACTTGTTTACAATGCATCATTATTTGTAGGATTGGATTCCGGACCAAGTCATATCGCAGGGTGTTTTCAAATACCATCAGCAATATTTTTTGGGTCAGTTAATCCTGAATTCAGACATCTGGATAATAAGAATAAAATATTTTTACAGCAACCGTGTGAATATGCGGGATGCTATCATGAAGTGATAAGTAGTCGTGGGAAAGATTGTCGTTTAGTTGGAGCCGAAGGTATTCCAAAATGTTCTCTTCATACTACTGAACATGTTTTAAGTGCATTAAAACAACTTTCTTCTCAGATCGAACTTTAATAGAAGATAAAAAGCAGAGATGCATTAGTGCTTCTCTGCATAATTCTTCAGATTCTGCAAACCTTTATCAAAATCTTTTTCAAGCATATCCTTTACCATAAAACCAAAATATCTTCCAAAGGGATAGTCCAGGTTGCCTTGATTTTTCCAGGTTACTTTAGTACCGCCTTCAACAGGCTCAATAGTAAAATCAACTTCAGATTCTGACTCCATTGGTGTAGTTGTTATAAGTCTTGAATGAACCATTGTTGGGCTTTTGGTTTCAGTAATAATAATATAGCCTTTACCTGTTTTCTGTCCTTCCCAACTATATTTATGACCGGAATGTGATGGCTGTCCTTCTACAATTTTCTTGGTTGTAGAATCTGTCTCAGACCAGGGATTCCATTCCTTAAAATCATTGTAATCAGAAATCTCTTTGTATAACTTTTCAGCAGGTTGCTTGATTACGAGACTCCTTTGAACGGTATAAGTTTTAGGAAAAAATAATGCTACGATAAAGATTAAAAGCAGAAAACCCAGTAAAGAAAGGAGTATAGTTCTGGCAAGTTTCATAGAGTTTTATTTTGTCGCTTAGTTTGAAAAGTAATAATTGATTTCAAAATGGTTTGTTCTGAAAAAGAGCTTAAAATGAAAACTTGCTTTAAATTAATTCTTTTGGTTTAATAATCAAATTGTTGTATGTCTTTATGTATTATGAATTTAAAATCGATAGCACGTTCTATCTGTCATCGCCTTATTGAACTTGCTTTAAAGCTCTTAATCTGTATAATAACGGTGGATGAGAATAATGCATAAATACATATGCAGGATGTGGAGTCAGGTTGCTGAGGTTTTTTGTAGATAGTTTTTTTAGAGCTTCCTGAAGTGCAATACTACTATATGTAACAGCAGCAAAACGGTCTGCTTCATATTCATTTTTTCTCGAAATAATATTCATCACTAATCCAGTAATGTGAGATATGGGAGTATACAGAATTCCGAAAGCAATTAAATTGATGTGAATTGCTAAATGATCCGCCCCCAGAGCTTCCGATAAATTTGTATTAAAGATGAAATAGGAGAGTAGAAAGAGCATGAATCCGGCTTGTATAATACCAAGGATTAGTCCAGTAATGATATGTTTTTTCTTGAAATGACCAATCTCATGCGCTAAGACTGCAACCAGCTCCTCTTTGGTATGATTGTTAATCAAAGTGTCATAAAGAACCACTTTTTTCTTTGGTCCGATACCAGAGAAGAATGCATTTGCTTTGGAAGATCTTTTCGAACCATCTATAACAAAGATATTTGTTATAGAGAAATTGTTAGTCTTACTATACTCTTCAATTGAGTTTCTTAGTTCACCGCTCTCAAGTGGCGTAAGTTTGTTGAATAGCGGAACGAATATACTGGTATAAAACATATTGATCACAAGCATTACCACAGATAAGATGATCCAGAAGTAAAGCCAAAAGCCAGGACCTATACTGGTAACCATAAAAATAAAAAGCCATATCAGTAGACCGCCTAGCAACCCGCCAAGAAGATAACCTTTTAACTTATCCAGGATATATGTCTTGATAGCTGTTTTATTGAATCCGAATTTTTCTTCAATTACAAAGGTCTTATACAAGGAAAAAGGAATATTGATAATGTCAGAAAACAGGAAGAGGATACCAAAAAATACTAATGCTAAAGAAGTAGGATTATGAAATTTTAAACTTAATTGTTTGTCCAGCCATCCAAAAGTACCGGTGAGAATGACAGTGATAATAAGCAGAAAGCTCAACGTACTTGATACAAAACTGAATTTGGCATTGGCAGTAAAATAATCCTGTGCCTTCTTAAATTCTTCTTCAGTATATAAGTTTTTTAACTCTTCGGGTAAATCGTTTTTTTGATGTTTGAGATTTAAATAATCAAGAACCTGTTCAAGTATAAAATCAAAAGATAGTATCCCCAGAATAATGTATAAAAGACTTTTAGAATCCATCAGAATTAAGCTTCCTGCTATTATAAATTTTTAATAATATATTTTGTTGATAAGGTAATTCTTTACGTAATCATTCACACCTTCTTCAAGTGTATGGAATGGTTTGGAATAACCCGCAGCCTTTAACTTCTCCATTTTGGCTTCAGTAAAATACTGGTACTTGTCACGGATGTCAGCCGGAGTGTCTACAAAACTGATATCTTCTTTTTTACCCATTGCCTTAAAGGTATTCTTGGTTAAGTCAAGAAATGTTCTCGCCTTTCCGCTTCCAAGGTTATAGATACCGGAATGCTTTCTGTCTCTCATCAGGAACATGATAACATCCACAACATCTTTTACATAGACAAAATCCCTCATTTGCTCACCATCCTTAAATTCAGGATTGTGGGATCTGAATAGTTTCATCTTGTCACTGGCGCTTATCTGATTGAAGGCATGAAATATTACACTGGCCATTCTGCCTTTGTGATATTCATTAGGGCCATAAACATTGAAGAATTTAAGCCCTGCCCAGAAAAAGGGTTTTTTAGGTTGATTCAGTGCCCAGATATCAAAATCATTCTTAGAATCACCGTAAGGATTTAATGGCTTAAGTTTTGGAATTACGGCTTCGTTATCTTCATATCCAAGTTCTCCAAGTCCATAAGTAGCAGCTGAAGATGCGTATACTAGCGGAATTTGATAGTTAACACATGCATTCCATATTTTTTGCGAATATTCAACATTAAGTTTATCGAATATTTCTTTGTTAAATTCGGTAGTGTCAGTTCTGGCACCAATATGGAAGATGAACTCAACATGCTCATAGTTTTTGTCAAGCCAGTTGAAAAAATCATCTCTGTGTACTTTTTCCTGTATCTTTTTTCCAACCAGGTTTTTATTTTTTTCTTCATTGCTGAAATCATCTACAGCAACAATATAATTGAAGTTTTCAGCATTTAATTTACTGATAAGGCAGCTACCTATAAATCCTGCTGCTCCGGTCACAACCATCATAAAACAAATAGTTTCTTTTTGTAGGGTGAATTTTTAAGAAAGGCTAAATTTACAAAAAAAAGAACGATATAGAGGGTGAAAAAGGTTTATTTGCGATTGCTGATTTTTTCTTTACTCATTTTCACTGCATGTAAGACGCATAGTGATAAGGAAGTAAAATCCAATGAAAATAATAGTAATGATGTTCTGGTGGATGAATTGCATCTACCTGCTAAAGTTAGTCGTGTATTGGGTCTTTGCCCTTCTTCTACTGAGATCCTTGCAAGTATTTGTCCTGAAAAATTAGTTGGGAGAACGCAAAATTGCAATTTTCCCCCATCTATTGAAACGCTTCCAATAGTGAACAATTATCCTCTTGATATAGAAGGGGTGATGAAACTCCGTCCTGATTTGGTATTAACTCTCGAAGGAATAACTCCAATGGATGATATAAAAAGGATAGAAGCTCTTGGAATTCCAGTCTATATTCAGAATTTTAAAACTGTAGATGAAGTGTTTGAAGGAATAAGAGATGTTGGTAAAATTTGTGGTGCGAAAGTAAAAGCTGATTTATTGGTTGATTCATTGACTCATATAAAGGATAGCTTATTAAGTCAAAGTTTTGGCGAGAAGCTATCTGCAATTAATATCATTTGGAACGCCCCGATATATGTTCATGGATATTATTCAATTATGACAGATAAACTCAGAATTGCCGGAATGAATAATATTATTGACTCTTCCTTTAAGAAAACTTCTCCTGAAGTAAGCCGTGAATATCTTCTTTCCAAAAATCCTGATGTGATGTTTTGTGCATTTTCAGATTATGAAAAAGATTTTTTTAATCTCTACCCTGAATTAAGAAGAATGAAATGCTACAGAAATAAGGCGATTTTTAAGATTACAGAAGATTTACAATCCAGGCCAGGACCACGAATATTGGAAGCTGTCATGGAACTTAAAAATATTTCGAAAAATGCCAGGTAAACTAATAGTACCAATACTAATAATATTAACGATCCTATTACTAGTCTTATCACTCAGAATCGGAACTTATAGTATCTCATTTAATGATTTGAAAGAAAGTCTCTTCCATTTTGATCGAAATAATGATGTTCATTATGTTTTAATAAAGCTAAGATTGCCAAGAATTATACTCGCATTTCTGGTTGGCGGAGCACTTGCCTTTAGTGGTTATTTAATTCAGATAATGGTAAATAATCCGCTTGCAGATCCATATCTGATGGGTACTGCTTCCGGAGCATCACTTGGGGCAAATTTAGTTTATATAGGATTAGTGCCATTTACAATTTTCGGTTTTCAAATGACTCCAGTATTTGCTTTTGCCGGTGCAGCCGGGGTTTCATTATTGGTCATTACACTTGCATATGAAAAAGGACATATTAATCCTGCTAAATTATTGCTCGCCGGAGTTGCCTTGTCTTCATTTCTGGTAGCATTTATTAGTTTATTAATCTTTTTCTCTGATACTGAAAGTAAGTTAAAAGCAGTCATTTTTTGGAGTATGGGTAGTTTCGAAAGAGCAAGTTGGGATTTTATTCCTCTATTAGGTGTTACTTTAGTTTTTTCAAATATTATATTCTTATTTTTTCAAAAACATATTAATATTTTGCTCCTGGGTGAAAGCCGTTCTTACACTTTAGGGTTAAAAGTTTCCCAACTCAGATGGTTTATTTTGATTTTTATCAGTTTAAATACTGGGTTTGCGGTGGCGACATCAGGCCCGATTGGATTTGTCGGGTTGTTTATTCCCCACTTTGTCAGGGCGTTATTTGGAATTACAGGAAAATTTAATATTCTGTATTCCTCCTGGATAGGCGGATTATTTATACTTGGTTGCGATTATGCTGCCAGACTAGCCTATCCGCCAGCTGGTTTACCAATCGGAATAATTACATCGTTTTTGGGAATTCCTTTCTTCGTATATTTGCTCCACAAAAGGAATTATTCCTTTTCCTGAATAATCTGTTAGAAAAAGATTTGATGATTTACGTTTCGAGAAAAGAACATTTTAATGCAGCGCATAAGCTGTATAATCCTAATTGGTCAGAGGAGAAAAACAAGGAGGTATTCGGACCATGTGCGAATTCAAACTGGCATGGACATAATTTTGATTTGACTGTTACAGTGAAAGGAACTCCTGATCCGGATACTGGTTTTGTAATTGATCTTAAAAAATTAAGCAAAATCATCCGAAGTGAAGTTGTTGAAAAGCTAGATCATAAAAATCTTAATCTGGATGTAGATTTTATGCGAGGCAAAATGGCCAGCACAGAAATTCTGGCAATGGAGATTTGGAAAATTCTTGATAAAGAAATTAAATCTATTTCTCAGGCTAAATTGCATTGTATCACTCTTTATGAGACGCCGAGAAACTTTGTTGAATATTATGGAGAGTAAAGGACTATCCATATGAAGTACTATGTAATATGTGGTGAAAGATCAGGAGATCTTCACGCATCTAATCTTTGCAAAGAAATTATCCGTCTGGATGGCAATGCTGATATCAGGGGAATTGGAGGAGATTATCTGGCCGAGACTGGGGTAACTTTATACTCTCATTTTAAAGATATTGCTTTCATGGGTTTTTGGGAAGTGTTTAAAAACCTAAATGCGATTAATAAGATCCTTGAAAAAACTAAAAGAGATATTCTTTCCTTCAAACCCGATGTTCTTATACTGGTTGACTTTGGAGGGTTCAATTTAAAGATTGCAGCTTTTGCAAAAGCTCAAGGCATAAAAGTTTATTACTACATTTCCCCAAAAGTGTGGGCCTGGAATCAGGGCAGAGCCAATAAAATCAAAAAGGTAGTGGATAAGATGTTTGTGATCCTGCCCTTTGAAAAGGATTTCTATAAGAAATTTGATTTTAATGTAGACTATGTTGGAAATCCAGTATTTGATGCAGTTGCAAATTTTAAATCTGATCCAGGATTTTTAAGTAAACATAACCTGGAAGGAAAACAATTGATTGGCGTTCTTCCTGGCAGCAGAAAGCAGGAAGTAGAAGCAACACTGCATTATATGGTTTCTGTACTGCCATCTTTTCCTGAGTTTACATTTGTCGTAGCAGGTGTCTCCAATTTACCTTCAGATTATTATGATAATTTTAAAAGGGAGGGTAGAGTAGCTGTTATATTTGATGAAACTTATGATTTATTATCACATGCTAAAGCAGCAGTTGTAACTTCAGGTACTGCAACACTGGAAACAGCGTTATTTGAAGTGCCTCAGGTAGTGGTTTATAAAACTAGTGCAGTTACCTACAGTATCGCTAAATTTCTTATAACTGTTAAGTTTATATCACTTGTTAATCTTATTGCAGGCTATGAGGTAGTAAAAGAATTAATCCAATCAGATTTCTCCCCGTCTAATTTGATTGCAGAATTAAAGAAGATTATATACGGCAAGGAAAGGCAAGATCAGTTAAATGGTTATGTTAAGATAAAAGAAATCCTTGAAGGTCCTGGCGCCTCGAAAAGAGCTGCGGAATTAATGGTGAAATATCTGAATGAAAAATAACCGAATGAATAAATAAAATAAAAAAAGGGCTTTTTTAAAAAGCCCTTTTTTTATTTATAACTTATAGTTTCTTATGCTGCTTTCAATTTACTGAATTTAGATTTTTCAATTTTTTCTACAGCGTAATCTCTGGTAATTACAAGTTTTTTAATTTCATCTTGAGATGGCAGTTCAAACATTGCATCAGTCATAACCGCTTCACATATCGATCTTAAACCTCTTGCCCCTAATTTGAAATTAACAGCTTTTTCAACTATGAAATCTAATGCTTCTTCTTCAAATTCAATCTCAATATCTTCCATCTTAAACAATTTTTTGTATTGTTTAACGATAGCATTTTTTGGTTGAGTCAAGATCATTCTCAATGTCTCTTTAGAAAGTGGCTCCAGATAAGTGAGCACAGGCAGCCTACCTATTAATTCAGGAATTAAACCGAAGGTTTTCAGATCCTGAGCTGTCACATATTGAAGAAGGTTTTCTTTATCGACAAAGGTCTGTTCTTTATTTGAAAAGCCAAGCGGCTGTGTGTTTAATCTGCTGCCAATCATTTTTGAGATACCGTCAAAAGCGCCACCGCAAATAAATAGGATGTTTTCGGTATTTACCGCAATCATTTTTTGATCCGGGTGTTTTCTTCCGCCTTGAGGAGGCACATTTACCTGCGTACCTTCCAGAAGTTTTAAAAGAGCTTGTTGTACGCCTTCTCCGCTCACATCTCTCGTGATGGAAGGATTGTCACCTTTACGGGCAATCTTATCAATCTCATCAATGTAAACAATACCTCTTTCTGCAGATTCTACATCATAATTAGCAGATTGTAAAAGCCTTGTTAATATACTTTCAACATCTTCTCCTACATAACCTGCTTCTGTAAGAACTGTAGCATCAGCGATACAGAATGGTACCTGAAGGATTTTAGCCAAAGTTCTGGCTATATAGGTTTTCCCCGTTCCTGTTTCTCCAACCATAATGATGTTCGACTTTTCAATCACTACATCATTTTCTTCCTGTTGCTGCATTAATCTTTTATAGTGATTATAAACAGCCACAGACATTACCTTTTTGGCCTCGTCTTGTCCCACGACAAACTGATCAAGAAACTTCTTCATTTCCGATGGTTTGATCAGGTTGAACTTAGGAACACTGTTTTTATTTTTGGTTTTAACTTCTTCGGAAAGTATTTGCTGAGACTGAGTGATACATCTGTCACATATGTGAGCATGTATCCCAGAAATCATTAGTGATACATCTTTTTTAGATCTTCCGCAAAATGAACAGGTGATTTGAGCCATTATTTTTGTTTTTCGTATTCCTTCCCTAATTAAAACATTGGGATATTTTTACCTTATACAAGGAATCAAAACATCCCAAATTTTAACAAAGGTTTTTTAAATTAAGTTTAATTATCGAGTTCTAAACAGAACCTCGTCAACAATTCCGTATTCTTTAGCCTCTGCTGATGTTAACCAGTAATCTCTGTCAGCATGTTTTTCGATAGTTGCATAGTCTTTGCCGCTATGATGAACAAGGATATCATAAAGTTCCTTCTTCAATTTAAGAATTTCTCTTGCAGTGATTTCTATGTCAGACGCTTGTCCCTGAACGCCTCCCAGTGGCTGGTGAATCATGATTCTTGAATGCTTCAAAGCTGATCTCTTGTTAGCAGCTCCTCCGCAAAGTAATACCGCTCCCATTGAAGCTGCCAATCCTGTACAGATTGTCGCTACATCAGGGTTGATATACTGCATTGTGTCATAAATACCAAGCCCGGCATAAACAGAACCTCCAGGACTATTGATGTACATAATCACATCTTTGTTTGAATCAGCTGATTCAAGGAACAATAATTGAGCTACAACAATATTGGAAACATAATCATCTATAGCAGTGCCAAGGAAGATAATTCTGTCTGCCATCAGACGTGAAAAAACGTCAATGACAGTCGCTCTCATCTGTCTTTCCTCAACAATATTAGGAGTCATATTATTAATGTATGGAAATGCAGTACTCTCAACTTGTTTAATGTATTGATCCACTACGTTGCTGCCAATATTCTGATCCTTAATGGCGAATTTTCTGAATTCTTCCTTATTTATCATTTTCATTTTTGTTAGTGTTGCACAAATGTAAAAAAAAAGTCCTTTTTACAAAGGACTTTCAAAAACTTTACCAATTAGAAATTATTGTCAAAACGTCAGTCTTGTGCTTCAGCAATCTTTCTGAATTCTTCAACATCTACACTCTTGTCAGCTATAGATATCTTTGTCTTTACGGTTTCAATAACCTTTTCGTTAACAAGCTGCTCATACATTTTAATGTAGTTTTTGCCATTGTCTTGTTTTAGGTAGTTGTCTGCAATTTTGTCAAAAGTTTCTTCAAGCTCTGCTCCAAATGCCATTCCGCCAAATTGCTGCTTTACCATCTCTTTTGTCTTGCCAATAATCTCTTCGTTCTCAGCTTTAATGTCGTTATCCTCGCTAATTTTATTTTTAATCAGAGTCCACTTCAACTCTTTAAGATATAAATCGAATTCTTTGTCTATCTGCTCCTGAGTTATTTTCCCATTATTAGAAACAAGCAACCATTTTTTCAAGAAGTCTGATGGTAATTCAATTTGAGTATTATCTACAAAATGTTTTCTGATCTGGTGGTTGATCAAAAGGTCAGACTCTCTTCCGTAATTTTCTTCTATAGTGCTCTTCAGTTTAGCCATGAATTCTTCTTCAGACTTCACTGCATCTTTACCAAATACTTTGTCAAAGAACTCCTGATTTAATTCAGCTGCTTCAGATCTGTTGATTTTAGAAACTGTTAGGCTAAAAATTCCTTGTTTTTTTTCTGCTTCTTCTTTTGACAGTCCTGTAACGTATGCTATATCAGCAGCATCATCAAAAGTTTTTTCAATTTCAAAAGTGACTTTGTCTTCTGGTTTTAAACCTACAAACTTCGATAACTCAGATTTCTTTATTTTGTTTGTAGGGAACAGGCTTTGAAATTCAAAGTCTCCGTTTTCTTCCTTCAAATTTCCATATATAAAGTCTCCTTCTGCAGAAACTTCTGGATTAGTTGATTGTCCAAACTGATTTTTAAGATTTTGAAGCGTTTCCTGAACAACTTTATCTTCAATTTTAATGTTGTTTTTGGTAAGCTTTACATTAGAAGATAGATCCAGGTTGAATTCGGGTACTAACCCTAAGTTGTAGTTGAATTCAAAATCTTTTTGAGTTTCCCAGTTAATGTTTTCCGATTTCTCAGAATCAGGAAGTGGTTCACCTATAATCGGAAGTTTGTTTTCTCTGATATATTTGGTGATAGAATCGCTTAGAATCTGGTTGATTTCATCAACTAGAATGCTCTTTCCATACATTTTTTCAACTAAAGAAGTCGGAACTTTTCCAGGTCTAAAACCTTTCAGTTGGACTTTCTTGCTGTATTCTTTTACCTTTTCAGCAACTTTTGGTCTGTAATCTGACTCATTAAGATTTACTTTTAGGGTTGCATTGGTGGCACTTTGTTTTTCTAATGTAATTTCCACTTTTGTCCGATTTTATTCTATTAACAATAAGGTACCGTGATTAATTTAAAAACCCTCAGAAGATTAATTCTGAGGGTTTCAGTGCGGATGGAGGGACTCGAACCCCCATGCCTCGCAGCGCTAGATCCTAAGTCTAGTGCGTCTACCAATTTCGCCACATCCGCATTGGTTTTTCCAAACTTGATTCGCTTTTTTGAACTTTATTTCTGTGCTGTTGTTCAAAATTGCGCTGCAAAGGTAGCAAAGAAATTATCTATCATGCAAGAAAATATTTCATTTTTTTTAAGTTTTTTTTCTTTTTATTGTTAAGTATATGAGAGACAGTTTAATATAATTTATAACGTATCGGATCTACTTCCGTAATACGAAATTACAGTTAATTCAAGTTTAAATAAAATAGCTTTTGCGTATTTTTGAGACATGCAGACGGTAGATATTGAAAAGGAAAATAAAGAAATTATTCGCAGGTATAGAAAGTTATTAAGGCACGCCAAACCCTTCCTGAAAGATGACGACGCGAAAATAATTAAAAAAGCTTTTTTTACTTCACTCCAGGCTCACAAGGATATGAGAAGGCGGTCAGGGGAGCCATATATATATCATCCCTTGGCTGTAGCTCAAATTGCCGTTGAGGAAATAGGATTGGGGACGACTTCAATCATTGCAGCTTTGCTACATGATGTGGTTGAGGACACGCATTTGGAGATAAGTGATATTGAAAGAGATTTTGGTCCAAAGGTCGCACGAATTATTGATGGACTTACTAAAATTTCAGGTGTCTTTGAACATGGAAGTTCTCAGCAAGCTGAAAACTTTCGGAAAATGATCCTTACTCTATCGGATGATGTTAGGGTTATTTTAATTAAGCTGGCGGATCGACTCCATAATATGCGTACTCTAGGCAGTATGCCTCGTGAAAAACAATTAAAGATTTCCAGTGAAACCATTTATCTATATGCTCCATTGGCTCATCGTCTTGGTTTGTATGCAATTAAGACAGAACTGGAAGATCTTTATTTAAAATATACTGATCCGGAAGTGTATCGAGGTATCGCTAGAAAAATTAATGAGACAAAATCAGCCCGCGATAAGTTTATCAAAGATTTTATCGAACCACTGCAGCTAACTCTGGATAAATCAAATTTTGAATTTATTGTAAAAGGAAGGCCCAAATCGATTTATTCTATTTGGAATAAAATAAGAAAACAGAATACTCCCTTTGAAGAAGTTTATGACCTTTTTGCAGTTCGAATCATCATTGATACTCCTTACGAGAATGAAAAAGCTGCATGTTGGAAAGCTTATTCTATCGTAACGGATTTTTACAAACCTAATCCGGATCGTCTCAGAGACTGGATCAGTACTCCTAAAGCCAATGGCTATGAATCCCTTCATACTACTGTGATGAGTAAATCTGGACAGTGGGTAGAAGTGCAAATTCGTACTAAAAGGATGGACGATATTGCAGAAAAGGGATATGCTGCACATTGGAAGTATAAGGAGGCTACGCAAAGTAAAAGCGAATCGGGATTAGAAGAATGGATCAAAAAGGTTAGAGAACTAATCGAAACAAATGATTCTTCTGCTCTGGAATTCATGGATGATTTCAGAACCAATCTATTTCATGAAGAAGTCTTTGTTTTTACTCCTAAAGGTGACCTTAAAATTCTGCCTCATGGAGCAACGACTCTTGATTTTGCATTTGAAATACACACACAGATAGGTATGCACTGTCTTGGAGCCAAAGTAAATCAGAAGCTTGTGCCTCTCAGCTATATACTGAATAATGGAGATCAGGTAGAAATCCTTACTTCAAGTAAACAGAAGCCAAGTGAAGACTGGCTTAAATTTGTTGTTAGTTCTAAGGCCAGAGCAAAGATTAAGGATTGTCTGAAGGAGGAAAAAAAGAAGATCGCTTCAGATGGTAAAGAAATTGTATTAAGAAAGCTTCATCAAATGAAGTTGGATTTGAACGCTGAAACTTTAAATCAGCTGTTAATCTATTTTAACATGAAATTTCCTTTGGATCTCTATTACGATATTGCCAAAGGAATTATAGATCCGAAAGAAATTAAGAAGTTTCAGGAACCAAAGGAGATTAAGAAGCCTGAAAAGAAAGAAGTTGTTGAACCTAAGCCTCAGGAACCAAAGAAAACCGGCGATCCCAATGCTGATCTTCTGCTTATTGGGGATGATATGGAAAAGATTGATTATAAACTTGCAAAATGCTGTAATCCTATTCCAGGTGATGATGTGTTTGGTTTTGTTACAGTAAATGAGGGAATTAAAATACATAGGACAACTTGTCCCAATGCAATTGAATTAATGTCACACTATGGCTACAGGGTTGTGAAGGCCAAATGGACAGCTCAAAAAGAACTTGCTTTTCTCACAGGATTAAAAATTAATGGAATGGACAGAGTAGGAATTGTTAATGATATTACAAGAATCATTTCCAATGAATTAAAAGTGAATATGAGAAGCATTACCATTGAAACAGAGGATGGAATGTTTGAAGGCCGAATCATGTTGTTTGTTCATGACACAAAACACCTTAATAAACTCATTATGAAATTAAAAAAGGTGCAGGATGTAATCACAGTAAACCGTTTTGAATCCTAAATAATAGGTATTTATTTGTAAATCAGATGTATATTTTTTGACAAGGTTGAAACTATTAGAGTTTTGACTTGTGATAGAAAAATTTATCTTTGTATCTTTGGAGGCTTTATGCAGCAGGCGAACGAAAATATTTTTAACGAGGTAAGGAAAATATTTACCGCATACCTTGAAAATAAGGGGCTTAGAAAAACCCCTGAAAGATTTGCTATATTAGAGGAGATCTATACCAGAAAAGGGCACTTTGATGTTGAATCTCTATACATAAGCATGAAAAACAAGAATTATCGTGTGAGCAGAGCAACTGTTTATAACACACTGGATATTCTTGTTGAATGTGATCTAGTAAGTAAGCACCAGTTTGGTAAAAATCTTGCTCAGTATGAAAAATCATTCGGATATCGTCAGCATGATCATTTAATTTGTACTGAATGTCATAAAGTCGTAGAGTTTTGCGACCCAAGAATTTATAATATACAGACAATGGTGGGCGAATTACTAAACTTTAAAGTTCTACACCATTCACTGATACTTTATGGGGAATGTAAAAACGCTCAATGCGAAAATAAAAAGGAAATTAAGGAAAAATGAAATACACTTCAGAAGTAAAGCAAAATATCTTGTCAATTCAGCTTCAAGGAGATCTCATTGGAGAAACGAATGGAATGGAATTAGTTGATCTCGTCAATGATAAAATAAACGAATCGATTATTTTGTGCAGCATTGATCTTTCTCAGATAAGGTACATGAATAGCAGTGGTATTGGAGTTTTAATAACCATTCTGACAAAGTTTAGAAACAAAGGAGGAGAAGTTGTATTAGTAAGCCCTTCAGAGCAAATCAAAAAATTACTCATCATTACCAAGTTGAATGCTATTTTTTTAATAGTTAATTCACAAGAAGAAGCAATTCAAAAACTTATTCAAAAATAAATATTAAAAATAATGGCTGTAGATATTTTGTTGGGACTTCAGTGGGGGGATGAAGGAAAAGGTAAAATAGTAGATTTTATTGCTCCGCGTTATCAGGTAGTTGCTCGCTTTCAAGGTGGGCCTAATGCAGGACACACTCTGGAGTTTGATGGTATAAAACATGTTCTCCATCAGATTCCTTCAGGGATTTTTCATGATTCTATTATAAATATCATAGGAAATGGTGTAGTATTAGATGCTATCATATTTAAAAAGGAAATAGATGGTCTGAAAAAGTATAATGTTAATTTTAACAAGAACCTTTTCATTTCCAAAAAAGCTCAGTTAATAATTCCTTCGCATAGACTATTAGATGCAGCTTCTGAAAATTCTAAAGGTGAAAAGAAAATAGGTTCAACGTTAAAAGGTATAGGACCAACTTACCAAGACAAAATAGCAAGGCAAGGACTTCGAGTAGGTGACATTATTGCTTCAGATTTCAAAGCTAAATATCAGAAGTTAAGAGATGCTCATAAGACAATTCTTGACTTTTATCAATTTGATTATAGTAATCTTGAATCTCTTGAAAAGGAGTTTTTTGAAGCTATTGATCATTTGAGAACATTTAACTTTGTTGATAGCGAATATTTCATTAATAAGCTTATATCTGAAAAGAAAACTATTCTTGCCGAAGGTGCTCAAGGATCTCTTCTTGATATAGATTTTGGTTCTTATCCTTTTGTAACTTCGTCAAATACTATGGCAGCAGGTGCTTGCACTGGTTTAGGAATTGCTCCATCACACGTAGGTGAAGTTTTGGGAATCTTCAAAGCTTATTGCACAAGAGTAGGGGGAGGGCCATTTCCAACTGAGTTAGATAATGAGCAAGGAGAAACATTAAGAAAACAGGGTAATGAATTTGGTTCTACAACTGGCCGACCAAGACGTTGTGGATGGATAGATTTACCAGCTCTTAAATATGCAATAATGCTGAATGGTGTAACACAATTATTAATGATGAAAGTTGATGTCCTTAATGCATTTGAAGAGATTAAAGTATGTACTCATTATAAATTGAAAGATGGCAGCATTGTAGATACTCTACCTTTTGATATTGTTGAGACGGATTTAACTCCAATATACAAGACTTTCAAAGGCTGGAATAAATCAATTAGTGATTATTCAAATTCAGAAAATCTTCCTCTTGAGCTTAATGAGTATATACAATATATAGAGTCAGAACTTAATGTACCTGTGACTTTAATTTCTTTAGGTCCTGATAGAAAGCAAACTATTTTAAGAAATATCATTACTGCTTAGATAAGAATTATTGAGCTATTGTTTTCCGCAAAGAGGTTTAATGCCTGTTTGCGGTTTTTTTATTCTCATTTGTTGACATCCATTTATCATTAGATGAGAGAGTTAATCGAATTTTTGAAAAATTACTTTTATGAGTTGTTAATAATGTGGATAAATAGATTGGTTGTATTATTGACATATTTGGAATTATCACTAAGTTTGTATCCCTCAAAGCTGGATGGGCTAAAAAAAAGAGGAATGTTGAAATATTTTAAATTTTCTTTGGGAGTGATTAGAAAAAGTGTTATTTTTGTCTCCCTCAAATTCAAAATTTAATAACTAATCAAAAAGCAGTAGGCTTTTGAGAATTTTACTGAAGGAAGTATAACTCGGAAATAGATAAAGAGTTTTAAGAATTGTAAAATAAATTTTTAAAATTTCTTGACACGAGTTGATAAGTTTCTTACCTTTGCACCCGCTAAATGAGAGAGGGTTTAAGTGAAGTGGTTTAGTGAAGCTGATTGAGAAGAAATTAGCGACGAATATCGAGACTCAAAAGAGAGTGAGTAGATAAAAAGTTCTTTGAGAATATTGAAATGAATAGCGAACCGCTTGAGGACAAAGTCAATTTGTTTTTGAGAAATTAAAAAAGAGTAGTCACGCGGTCAAACAGACATTAAGCTATAGTAATATAGCCCGTATCATTCACGAGTTTAGTAGGTCTGATACGAGAAAAATACTTTACAATGGAGAGTTTGATCCTGGCTCAGGATGAACGCTAGCGGCAGGCCTAATA
>NZ_AUFX01000018.1 GCF_000426725.1 Sporocytophaga myxococcoides DSM 11118
TATAACGAAAAGAGGCCACACCTCAGCTGTGATTTGTTGACCCCAGAAAGGGCTCACGTTGAGGATGGAATATTAAAAAGACATTGGAGAAACAAGGAGGTTATGACGGAATAAAGGTTTTTTTAGGCATTTACAGAATGCATAAAAAAGCAAATCCGACAACGGTGTAAACCTATTATCGGATTAATTATGCTATCTGACCGGATTAATCCTGGCAGGTTGCTCCTCAGCAGAGCCTGATTCCGCTTCATCCGATGATCAAATGTAAAGCGATTTTAGGATTAATAAAAAAGTGTAAATTTATAATCGGATTACCAATCCAAACTGTAAACTTTTTTTAGGACGACACAAGCTTCAGGCTTACTCCCGGAGCTTTCAGGGGAACTTCTTGAGATTCGGGAAGCATATTCGAAAGTTCAGGACTTACATTCAGAAGCTCCTGAAACGAGACGAGATGTTCTGCCTGAGAAAGAGGCAATTCTATTTAAAAAGAAGAAGTACGCTATCCAGTCCCATAAATTACTCCTTGATCAACCTTTGAGAATAAGTTAATCCATTCTTGCCCGTTATCCGAATTATATATACACCGGAAGATTGATTTGCTAAATCTACTTGGTGACTGAAACCTGACATTATTAATTTATCATGGACATCAAATACCTCCCAACTTGAGTTTTCTTCCAGATGTACTGTGTTCTTTGTGGGATTAGGAAAAATATTGATAGCTGGCTCTTTTTGATCATGATTAATACCCAACACGCAATCATCAATCCATTCTGCGGTAATATCTTTATGATAATAAGTGTTTGCAAAATCAACATCTGGAACGCAGATTGATTTTAAACTTGGCATATTTCTACAAAATAAAGAATCAATATTTTCATTATGTGAAAAATCCAGATACTCAAATTGATTTTCATCACATTTCACATACTGAAGGTCTATATTTCTCGAAACATCAAGATGACTTAGTCCATTTGAAGAACAACCCAATACTATTAATGACAAATTATTTGAAAGATCAAGATGGGTTAATCCATTTAAAGAACAATCAAAAGCAACTAATTGTGAATTATCAGAGAGATCAATCGTTTCAATCGAATTTGATGCCATAAATAAATTCTTTAATTTCCTGCAACTGGACAGGTCTAATTCATCAAGATTATTTTTAAAACACCATAGTTCAACTAAAGAATCAGCCATACTCAAATCTAAACTCGTTAAATAGTTTTCATTACACACCAGCGTACCAAGTTCAAGATTACTTGAAATATCTAAAGCTGACAGCTTATTTATTGCGCAATTAAGAAATTTCAATTTCCTATTTTTAGATACATCCAGAACAGTTAGATTATTTGTAGCAACTAAAAGAGTATCCAGATTTACAAAAGCCTCTATTCCTGTCAAATCACTAATATTATTACCTCGTAACTCAAGAAATGTCACTTTCTCAGCTTCCGAAACCTGAATTTTCTGATCATTATTTTTATCAGATACATATAACGCTATTTTCCAAAAATTCGGATCAGGAATATATACATCTTGTGCCTTTGCACTCTTAATAAAGAGGGTAGCAAAAAAAAGTAGTAATAGTAATAATCTTTTCATATTAAAAAGTGTAAAGTTTTAATTAGCTCCTTTTCCGCGTGCTTATATAAGTTTAAAATCTTCGTGTTAATATCATACTTACTCCAATAATTACAAAAGGAATTATAAAAGATAAAATCCAAATTGCTGTAAAAAGTATTTTACCTCCCACTTTAAGATCCTGAATTGGTTCTTTTTGAATGACCGCTTTAACCTGCCCTATTAACTTCTGTTCATTTTCTGAAATCTCATATTTCCCGGGAGTCATATACTTACTGAAAGCCTGTATATTTTTTCCTATCTCATCACGGACAAGCCAGTATTCTTCATTACTAAGTTCATCAAAGCTTTTATTAATGTTAATTCCTTTATCCAGCACAGCTTTCTTAGTCTTTTTCAACTGGGACTGAGCAAATAGCTGAAACATTAAAAAACCTGGAACAAGCATCAAAAAATAAGATTGAGAAGTAATGGAATAGTAGAATAGAGCACCAATGGATAAATAGCTGAATATACTGCCAATAAGCTCACTTCTTTCGAAAAACAGACATTTGATAAGTCGTCCTCCATCCAAAGGTATTATTGGGAGCAGATTAAAAAGATTTATAAAAATCATAGAATTAGCAGTATTCAGCAAAAAGTCATTATTATTTGCCAAGGAAAAGTAATATAATACCGCACCTAGCAATACTCCTGGCAAGGGTCCTGCAAGCAAAATGACTGCGGATTGCTTTTGAGAGATCTGGTCTTTTGTACCCGAAACAAATGCTCCGAAAAATGGAACAAAGAACATTGACACATCCTTATAATTGTAAAACTTCATTGCAGCGAAGTGTCCCAATTCATGAAAGAGAAGCACACCTGCTAATACTAAAATGTACGTCAGATCCCAGTCAAATACAAGATAGGAAGCGCCAATAAACAGAAGTGCGCTTGCAAGTGAAGGCAGTAATGATTTAGCGGCACTTTCCTCTGTTGGTTTGTCTGGATAAACCTTGACATTAGTTTCTGAAGTTATCAAGCTTTCTTGTTCTTCCATACAAGATCTATTGTTATATTAAAAAAATTTAATCAAGGCTCAATACTCATCGTCAATAACGGTACCACCTTCACATTTCCATGCTGATCCTTTCTGAATTTATAAGTATAGTTGTAATGAGTTTCCAGCTTGCTTTCATTAGGAAGACCATTGATCAGATAGATGTTTCTTTCTTCTGCAAAGCTTATCAGCTCTTTCAAATAAGGAGCTGAGATCTGCCCTACCTCATCTATGATACAATGAACCTTAAAATTCTGAGCTGTCTTCTCTGTTGACTCCTTAATGAAAACATTTAACAATGTGATATAAATTACTGCCTTGACAAGCATATCTGTTCCTGTAGAACCAACTCTGTCAATCTTCTCAATCCAGCCTGTATCGTTCTTTCCTTCTTTAATTCTGAACCTCAGCTCAAACAAATCCTGAACTTTTATCTCATCATAATTTTCTTCACTGATGGTCTTTTGAAGATCATTTAACAACTCTACAGACTTCTTATCAATCTCTGACTTGGCTTTATTCTCCTGATTAAACAGATTGGATTCTCCATATAGGAAAGGATTCTGCTCTCTGAACTCGGCAATCTTCTGAAGCTTTTTCAAGACCTTGTTTTCACTGTCTTCAGACTTCAGCTTTATGTATTCGATCAGCTTAGAACTTTCAAAAGATGCTCTTCCAAAGTCAGCTTCCATTTTGCTGATCATTCGGTTGATACGGCCTTTATGGTCTGTGAGTGCCTTAACTTTTGTGGCAATAGCGTCAATCAACATCCCATGGTTTTTTGCTACTTCTGCAATAGATGTCTGGATCTTATTTTCATTGTAAAACTCTTGCAGGTACTCAGCAAACCTTTCGTATTCAAATTCATTTGCATTTGTATTGATACGGAAATTCAAATGGTTTTCCGGACGGAAACGTCCTGTAAACTCGGTAACCTTGTTTCTGAATTTCTCAAACTGTCCATGATACTCTCCGTCATTGGAGAACAGCTGAGAACAAAGCGCTGTTATACCAAGGTCAGAAGGCATCGCAGTGGCAGGTTCTATCAAATGACGCAGACGTTCAAACAAAGCCTTTTCTTTAAAATGCTTTTCAAAATAATCCAGACCATCTGAATATTTTTTAAGCTCTTCAAGGAATTTAGAACTTTCCTTTTCAAGTTGAATTTTATCTTTATCAAACGACTGCTTTTCTACACTGAAATCCTTTTCACATTGTTTTATCTTCTCATCAAGGATTTCTTTTTCTTTATTAAAAGATTCAACTTTATCAAACAGTTCTCGCTTATCCTTCTTATAGTCATTGACAAGCTCAGCGTTCTTTTCTATCTCATCAAGACCTTGTTTAATGCTTTTTATTTCATTCTCCAGAGTCTTAATCTTTGAATCATCAATACCTTTATTCTTTAAGCTCTTGGATTTATCTTTCTGTAATTGCTCTCTCCTTTCGTTGAGTTCTTCTAACTTAGAGTCTTTTGATTCTTCGAGTACAGCAGCTTCATCATCATAATCTTTCTTCGCTTCGCTTAACTGATCTGCTTCCTTATTTTTCAATAGCTTCAATTCGTCTTTGAGTGATTCTGCAAGACCTTTCATTGAAGCATTGATTTCAGCTAATTCTTTTTTTAACTCTTCCTGAAGCGTATAAACTTCTGTCAGATCCTGCTCTCTCTGAGATTCAGCTTTTCTCTCCCAATCATTTAGATCAAGTGTGAATTGCTTCTCCTTTTGTTCATCCTGCTCGGCATCGTAATCCAATTGAGAAAGTTCATTTTTGAATTGAGCACTCTTCTTTCCAATGGATGCAAGCTTAGATTGCTCTTCTCTTGCCTGTGCTTCCCTGAAGTCAAGGAAGTTCTGATTCAACACAGATTTTTCTTGCAGTAAAGTTGATTTCTCCTGCTCATATTCTTCAAGAGATTTTGAATGAATCTTAACATTAGCAAGATCAAGCTGAATTCCATAAAGACTATCCAACTCCTTTTGAATCAATTTAGGATTCAAATCTTTACTGAAGAGTAATTCTTCATTACAAACCTTCCCTATTGTTTTATGCCATTCAGGATAGTTTTCCTGCAAGAAGCCAAAGAATGCATTCTGATGCACAGAAAGCTTTTCTTCAATTGCTTTGATCTTTTCATCTATTAAAGCTATTTCTTCTTTATTCTTCGAAGTAAATTGCTCTGCTGTTATCTTGTTCTTTTCTTTTATATGTTCGGCTTCTTTTCTCAGAGACTCTATCTCTCTGTTCTTAATTTTTGATTGAGCCTCTCTGTCCAGTCGTCTCTTCCCTATCTCGTCAAGGTTTTCTTTTATAAGAGCAATCTCTCTTTCAAAGTACTTCTTCTTCTTGATTTCCTTTTCAGAAAACTCTGCTTTCTGTTTATCCAGTTCTTTCTTGTGAAGACGTCCTTTGAATTGATCCGTAGCAGAAGCATGCTTTTCTCTTAGACTATTTTCATTCTTTCTGAACTCTTCAGCCAGCTTGCTTTTCACTTCCTGAAACTTTCTTTCAAGGGACAGTCCCTGACTGGCAATCATATTCAGGAATTCCTTTTTTTCATTTTCAAGACCATCGAATAAAGTTTTATATTGTTGTTCTACGTCTTTGAAACCAGCTGTCAGCGTTGAATACTCTGTTTCCCTTGCTTGCAGACTGGCTAAAAGCTGTGCTTTCTCATCCGCCTTCTTCAGCAAATCTTCAATGCCTTTTCCCTGATACTCCTTTTGCTTTTTATCCGCTTCTTTAAGCCTGGATTTAATAGCTCCGATTTCCTGATTGATTTCTCCCTTCTTCTCCTGAAAGGCATTTTCTTTCCATTTAAAATCCTTTGTAAGCGCCTCTGCCTTTTGCCTGAAATTTGCAACCTGTAATCCTAATAAGTCCTTCTGCTCTGTTGCATATTTAATTGCACCTCCAAGTTCTGCTGCAAGAGCTCGTTGTTTGGTTTTAAGATTTTTTATCTGCGAAAAATTATCTTTAATCAACTCTCCTCTTTGAGCATTCTCTTTTCTGAAGAATGTCTCGATATCCTGGTATTTCTCTGTAAACTGACGCAACTGACGCTCTACAGTCTTCAGTTCAATATTGGTATGTTTGGTGCTGATTGAGTTTGCAATACATTCTTTCACAAACTCTGCCTTTATAGAAGCTTCAGAACTCAGAAAGATTGAAGTAATAGCAAGAGGGATGTTGTGATAATTGCTATTCCCTTTAAGTAATGCAAACTTTTTATAACGCTTATCCGGGTCGGCGCCATAGATTATATTTCTATACCTTTCAAAGGTCTCTATCTGATCACTATAGTATAATTTATTTTCATTAAACCTTGTCAGCACTTCTTTGGGAAGGACTGCTTCATTGTTGACGATATACAGATCTTTATTAAAAGGGCTTTCAACAAAACGGAACAACAGTTTATTATGCCTGTAAATCATTACATGGAACATACCTTCTTCTGTCAGAATTTCATATATGATATATGAATTCGGATATTGAAAATAATAATCCTCAAATGACTTCTGGGAACCGGAAATACCCAGGCCTCTGGTGTTCGCACTGTAAAAGAACAATATAGCCCTTTGCAAGGTAGTCTTCCCCATATTATTGGTTCCGACAAAACATGTATTACCTGCGATCTCAGCGCTTGAGTAATCTGTATTTGCAATGTTGATAAAAATGATCCTGTTAAGAATTCTTTTGCTCTCCATCGTCATCAATTGTTATAAGGGAAATAATTGTTTCCAGGTAATGTATAGCATCCATTACCTTGTATGTATCTTCGTCTTCCTGTTCCAGGAATCCACCATTGGCCAAACTGCCCGCTACATCTATCACTTTATCTGTCAGCTTGTCTTTCCTTGATATGGCGTATATTTTTTGCCTTAGCCTTTCATTTGCAAAGCACTCTTCTGCTATCTGAGTTACTCTGTAACGCGTGCCAGTGACAGGCTTTACATCAAGACAGGAGAAAAAATCCATCACATCGATAAAGTGAGCAAACTGCTCCAGCTTTTTCTCCATGTTTGCATTCGTTTCATCCTGCTGACTGAAATAATAATAGTTATGGCCACTTTCCAGGTGATAGCCTATATGGGCAAAATATTCCTTCAGCACCCTGAAGTTTTCGTCATGACTGATACAGTCATACAACCTCGCCTGACTTCCATTTGAACTAATGAAGCTACCTTTGCTGAGGATCTGAAATATTTCTGCTGTTTGTTTAGGAACCATTTTTTTGAGCTTAAAGCTGAAAGCAAAAAGCTTAAAGCTTTATTTGTTTAAAATAATTAATTAGATAAACCTCATCCTAAATCCTTCTCCTGAAGGAGAAGGACTTGAGTGACTGGATATTATTTATTTTTCTTTTTATTGCTTATGGCTTTAGCCTTAGTTACTTTTTTCTTTCCATCTTTAAGTAAAGCAACACTTTGCAATTCATTTTCAGCCTTAAGATCTAAGTTATCAGTTTTCTTTTTTTTACTTTCAGCTTTAAGCTTTAGGCTTTCTGCTTTTGGCTTTTTACTTTCAGCCTTAAGCTTTAAGCTTTTTGCTTTTACCTCTACCCTTTCATCTTTAACCTCTTCAACCTTTTGCTCCATAGATTGAATTTTCAACTCTTCACTTTCGGCTTTAAGCTTTACGCTTTCAGCTTCCGACTTTTTACTTTCTACTTTTAACTTTTCACTTTCCGCTTTCGGCTTTGCGCTTTCAGTTTTAAGCTTTCCGCCTTCCGCTTTCGGCTTAATCAAAGCATATCCCACTTTCTGCTTCTGACCTTTATCATTAATCAACTCTATAAAGCCAAATTCATCTGTGATATCAAGTTGAGAGTCATAGTCTATGGAGATACCGACATATAAAGAAATTCTTTTCTCAAGACTTAGCTCACCAATTTTTTCGGGGAAATTATAAGATTGAACAAATTGAAATAAGTCAACATTTCCTGTTTGAAACTTTTCTACAAGTCCAGCAATATTGAGGCTGGCAGACTCTTCTTTGTAGGTCTCATAAAAACCATCAGACATTCTGCCTGCGGGCTTTCTATCTGTATGCCTTAGTAAATGAAGCTTGGATGCTACCTTTTGTGTAAGTGCAGTACCTTGATCTGAATAAAGGAAATCAATAGACAACCTTGATTTTAAAGGCACACGTTTACGGAACATTAAAGCATTTGTTGAAGCAACAACATCAACAAAGTTGGTTTTATACTTTAGTTCTTCGTAGTCTTTTAATTCTTTAAGACGCTGTATCTTCCTGTATATCTCAGCCTGGTATTGAATCTTGTTAATATAGTCAATGATCTGGGCCTGAATTTCATTCAGATAATCGCGGTTTCTGACTAATGTATATCTTAAATCAAGTATGATAGAGCTCAGCTCTGCATCAACAATTGTATTAAAGAAGCCCTGTGCATCAGAAATGATCTGCTCTGTTTCTTTGATAAGATTGATGATATCATCCCGCTTTCTCTTGTATTTATCAAGCTCCTGAAGCTTTATCAGGTAATTACCCTGATTCTTATAAGCTTCATCAATGTTCTTATGAAGCTTTATTACTTCCCTTGATGTTGTGGAGTTGATCTTCTTGAGTGACCTTTTAATATTCCGAAGAAACCTTGGATTACTATCAATTCTATAATATTTCAGATTTTCATTGAGAGACTGAATATTATCATTGATGAAGCTGGTAGTAACTTCCCCTATTTCAAGAACTTCCTCAATAAAAGTGATAATACGGTCATCCAGACTGATGATATTATTGTTTTCGTGAATGATTTCGTAAATGGCCAGCTTTTCCAGCTTTTCATCACTCATATCATCCCGGGCGAGGATTTCTGACTTGTTTATGGATTCTTTATTTCCAAAAAGCATTTCTATAACCTCCCTGTTTTGGTATAGGAGGTTGATGAGGTCTTTAATGCTTAAAGGTTGCTTCACTTAAAATACCTGATTATGTTTCACTTGGAGGCAAAAATCGAAGTTTTAATTTTTGCCCAACTATAAAAATACACTTTTATCCCGGACCATTGAAGGAGAATCAAGGGAATTCTTACATTTAATTTATTTAATTTGAAAGACAAAATCATCTCACTGATTATCAATAGAAAAATAATTTAAAACCGAATAAAATTTCTCTTGGTAATACTTTTGTCTATTTTATGCCCGCTTGATAAAAATTAAACCTGAATAGCTTATTCATGGGTCTGTCAGGATTCACTTCTATTCCCCACTTAAAACAATTCATGATAAAAAAACTTTATTTATTGTAAATACTTTCCATGAATTTGAAAAAAATCTTTGGGGCTATTTTAACTTTATTAGGAGCCTTTACCCTATTATACGCCGCATATACCTTTATCAATAATAAAAACCCTGAATGGAGAACACTAATTGTATGTTCAATAATTGGCCTATTATTTTTCTCTTCAGGAATAGGTCTGATTAAAGGACTTAAGGATGATAATTAAGTAAATATTTTTCATTCACTTGATTAAGTCTGATTCAGTAAAATCTATAATTTCAGAAGAATCACCGCGTACAAAACATTTTTAATTTAAAAATGCTTTTTTTCAAAACAACCACATTTATATCATAAGATTATGACAAGACAATTACTTCGCAGAAAAGGTATTTACCTTTCTTGCATTATATTTTTCCTGTTCAATTTAACCAGGCTATATGGACAACAAGTAAAGCTACCGACAGATACCACATTCAGTGAAAATTTGAGTAAGAATCCTGATAGGGATCTGTACCCTGGAGAGGAGTTTGATATTTTCTTTGAAATGACAGGTTTTCCTCCTGGTACTATATATATCGCTCTGATGCATAAAAGCGATGAAGAGATCACCATAGGTGGAACTACAACTGGAAGTCCGATACACGCTAAGATCCCTTGGGATGCTGTTCCTGGAAACTATGGAGTAAAGGTAGTCGCAGCGACCAGCCTTCCTGGAAGATCTAAAACTATTATTATCAGAGATTCTCTGAACTATGACATAAATAAATGGACATCTGTTTCAGGAAACGAAGCAGGCAAATTGCAATTTACAGGAGCAGGCGAAAGAGTAGCTGTTTCCAAGCCTGTAAACTTCTCTACCGGAGGATTTATTCAGGTAGATTTCAAATGGCTTCAAACGAATACTACTGCGAATTCAGATGTCTATATCGAATACTCTACCGACTATGGTGCAACATGGCAGCAAGGAACAAAACTTTCACCTGCTGTGAATTACGATAAATTCATGTTATATGATTTTCCGGCCTCTGCAAATTCAGACCATACACTTGTTCGTTTTAAACAACCAAATTATGCAGCAGGGACAGATGGTTGGAAAATAGATCTCATATTATTGGATGAGCAAGGCAACACTATAATGCCTAACTACTATGAAAATATTCACTTTGCAGTACTAGGTCCTGGTATCATTCTTAATAATCCTGATTCAAGGACAATTTGTGATGGACAGGCTACAACTTATAGCTTCACAACAAGAGGAACATTTCCGGAAGGCAATGTTTTTACTGCTCAGGTATCCGATAAATTAGGAAATTTTGATAATCCGATAGATATAGGAACATTATCTTCAACAACCGGTGGAACGATCAATGCAACATTCCCTGACAACCTGCAAGCAGGGAACCTTTATAAAGTCAGAATTATTGCAGTTGCAGGCGGAAAAAATATCAGTGCTTCCGATGCATCTCCTCACCTTGAGCTAGGGGAATATTGGAATTCCACAATTACCAAAGATCAAAATATACTTATAGCGCCCGAAGGTACAAATTACCAGTGGTACAAGGATAACCAATTAGTTGATGGAGCAACAGGAAAAACTTTTGAAACTAGCTCTTCAGGATATTACTCTTGCAAGGTAACCGGAACTGACGGGTGTTCTTATATTACCTCTGCATTTGGAGTGGGGATATTAGGAAACTATAAAAAATTGGCAGCAGAAAACTTTACTTTGTTTCCAAACCCTTCAAACGACAAAATTACGCTTACTTCATTAAATACACTTCAAGGAGAAATAGAAGTAAGCCTGCATACCTCGACTGGTGAAAAAGTATATTTTCAAAAAATTTATCTTAACCAATCAACTTTAGATATAGATCTTAATGGATTTAAAAGAGGAGTTTATTATCTGATGATCATTCATGATGATGAACGGGTCTATAAACCAGTCTTGAAGCTTTAATTAATACAGTTAATACGGAAAGCCTTGATTATATGGCTTTCCGTATTTTAAAAGAACGGACTTCATTAGAAACATAGAATCACTTACCTTTTGAACTCTTTTGGTCATTTCATAAGATGACTTCCGATTTCCCTGAAAACTGGCTAAATTGTATCCAGATTTAAGGTTTTCAGTAGGATGAAAGTATCAGGTAACGGAAAAGAAAAAAAGAAGAAAAAAATCAAGCTCACTCTTTTTGCACGTGTACTTATTTTTATCATTCTGTTCTGTGCTGCATTTCTAATCTGGAATAAATTCAGATTCCTTTTGAATAACCAACCTTTCCTGGACAATAAGAATTATCCGCTTGAACTGGATTCCATCAATACAATTAAGAAAAAATTGTATAAAAAAAGAGCTGGAAAAGCTGAGCTGGAAAAGAATTTCCTTAGTCTGATCAATAAAAAGGTTTTCCCTTATTGGTATGGCACCAAATGGGACTTCAATGGCACAACTGAAACACCTAATGAAGGAAGCATAGCCTGTGGATACTTTGTAACAACTGTACTAAGGGATATGGGAGTACCAATCAAAAGAAGCAGAATGGCCCAATGTCCCTCGGAAGAGATGATTAGAAGTCTCGTCTCAAAAAAGAATGTTCATCATTTGTCTGGCCTTGATATTAATGAATTTGAAACGAAGTTGAAGCTGTTTGGCAATGGATTATATGTGGTTGGATTGGACAAACATACCGGATTTATACTTCTATCAAGCAATGGGAATTACTTTATTCATTCCAGTGGCATGTATCCATTTCAAGTTGTAAAAGAACCATTATTAAAATCAGGTGTACTCAGTAAATCAAACTACAGAGTCGTTGGTAAACTAAGCTCTGATGATATTTTTCTGAGAAAGTGGGTAAAGACCAACCGGCCTCGAAGCTGAAATTAATCGGCTATCAATTAACTATCTCCTTTTTTTCGGTTGAGGCTGCATTATCGTTTTCCACAGGAACTTCTTTAGACTTTGTTTCTTCCTTTTTCCCATCTTTCTTTATCTCATCTATCGTAGGAGGAAACTTTTGCTTTTCTTCATACTCCCATGCTGACTGATGTCTGTTACCTACAGGGCTAGGTGTTATAATTGGTAATTTTTCATTCTTTGAATTTTCTTTCCACATTGGATCATATTCTTTAGATAAAATATTTTCAACATATCCTCTTAATATGGTCAGATCTGATGGCGAATATAATACACTTGCTATTTTGAAAGAGACATTATACTTGATCAATTGAAGACAATGATCTCCGGTAATAAAACGTACCCATCCATAAGGGCTGATACATGCAACTGTCAAAGAAGAATGTTTTCCTTGATCATAATCATCATTTACAATTTTTAAGAGACTGGTTATCTGCCTTGAATCATTTTCCTCAAACGGTTGATCATCAAGTTTTGCTTTACCGACGAGGTTGTTCATTTTACTTTCTAATGTGCTTACGCGGTCCTTTACTTCAATATACTGGGCTATGCCTTTTTCATCTTCATATTGCAAATCGATATCTTGTTTAGGATGTGCTCCTGCAAATGGTAAGGTGCGGGGCCTCATTTCTCCCATAACCACCGGTTTTCCTTCTATGATGCGTTTCTCATCGAGAAGAATAGACAGTGCCTGAAGCTCTGCAAGTATGCCCGAATACGCTCCTTTTTCAGAATTATCTTTAAGCTTAAGTAAATGTAGGATAAAACTTTTTTTATCAACAAGATCGCGTAGGTAGCCTAAAAAATAACATTCTTCTGTCGTAAGAAATAAAGCTTTAAGGAATTGTGGCGAAATATCATTTCCTCCTGTATCTGCTAGTAGAACGTTAAAATTATGCAGTATTTCTGCACTTTCAATCCCCAGCTCTCCCAATATTTTATTAAATTTATCCCAACCCGCATTCTTAATTTCTTCTTCAAAATTCCTTCCCGATTTATCAATCTTTTCAACTTTCTTTTCTTTCTTAACTTCATTATCTTTAATTAAAGTTGCTATGTCAATTTGTTTGATCACCTCTATAATTAAAGTCTCGATTGCGCCAAACACTTCAGATGAAACACCTTTTCCAGTAATCAGATTCTTTTTTATAGTAAGAATGTTTTTTTTGCTGAGCTTTGTCTTAAGGCCATTAAGTTTTATTCTTGCGCCCCTGCATGTCGGACTTCCGATAATACCACAATCTTTATTAGTAATATAATCTTTAATCTCCTGCAATGCGTCAGTAAGATATCGGGTTAAAGCATCTGCATCATCGGTTTTAAAGTCATCTTCAAATCTTTGTATTACCAATGGAGAACTAGTTAATGTGTTAACATGTCTCTGCACAGTAGACTTCGGCCCTGCTCCTGTCTGTTGCTGTACATGAGTAAGTTCATGAGCCACCAGTTCCTGTCCCTCCTTACTCTCTGGTTTAAACTCTCCTGATTTAAAAAATATATCACTTCCGGTTGTAAATGCTTTGGCCTGTATTGTTTTATTCAATTTGTCGGAATTATTATCTGTATGAATTTTAACCTTGCTGAAGTCCGCACCAAATGCATTTTCCATTGGAGTCTTAACTGAATCAGGCAATGCACTTCCTCTTCCTCTTGAACTTTCAATTTTACCTTCAACATCTGATTCAGGTTCGCTTATTTCATCGGGTCCAGCCATTTTCATTATCCTCTGAGAAACCTGGGTATTCCCACTAATCGCATTTATATTTTCTGAAGTAGTCCAATCATTTGATGGATTGGTGATTTTATTTACCACACTTTTAGCTACATTATCTGCTTCCTGCTCATATTTATCATTTGGCTGCCCTACTGTAAGTTTCGGCTGAATCATAGGATAAGTCATTCCCATAGAACTTGCCACCTGCATACCATAGCCGTTATTTTGTAAATGATCACTTCCATGCCTAGACAACTTTCCATAGTCTTGACTGACCAATGAAGATTTGGTCTGTATAGATACATTTCTTTGTAAAGAGATATCCTTTTGAACTTTTTCAGAAGACATAGCACGTATTGAGGAATTAAAAATTCCGTTAAGATGATAATAAAATTTACTGGAAAGCCATGAGAATAATACACCTTAGGGACACCTGTATTATTCTGTTTATTAATTGAGAATGAAATATATAAAATAGATTTCCTAAAACAAAACAATACTATTTCATCCTAAAGATTGGCGCTTATTTTGACTTAAAAGAAAAAGGGACTGTTTTAATAATAATCAAAACAGTCCCTTTTAAAGAATAATTTCAAAATCCTTTTTTATTCCATCAACCTTCTCAATATTTTACCAACATTGCTTTTCGGTAGTTCTGTTCTGAACACGATATGCTTAGGTACTTTATAAGACGTCAGATATTTTCTGCAATGCTCTATAATTTCTTCTTCTGTAAGAGATGGATCTTTCTTCACGATAAATGCTTTTACCGCTTCATTGGTTTTATCATCCGGAATGCCTTTCACTCCTGCTTCCAGTATTTTAGGATGCATACATAGCACCTCTTCCACTTCATTTGGATATACATTAAATCCGCTCACCAGCACCATTTCTTTCTTTCTGTCAACTATTCGGAAGAAACCGTCTTTATCAATAGCAGCCATATCGCCTGACTTAAACCATTCACCCACCATAACATTAGCAGTTTCATCCGGCCTTTGCCAGTAGCCAGCCATTACCTGCGGACCTTTGATCCAAAGCTCTCCCGGCTCATCTATGCCTACTTCCTGACCGTCATCATTCATCACCTTCATCTCAGTACTTGGAATAGGCAAACCGATCGAACCGAGTCTCATTCTTCCATCAACAGGATTTACGCAAGCAACAGGAGAAGTTTCGGTTAGACCGTATCCCTCAGCAAGCTTAGTCTTTGTTACCTCTTCCCACTTCAGAGCAACTGGTTTCTGAACCGCCATCCCACCGCCGACAGTCATTTTAAGACGCGAGAAGTCTACAGTCTTAAAAGCTTCCTGATTTAAAAGACCATTAAACAAGGTATTTACTCCAGTCATCAATGTGAACGGATACGTTTTAAGCTCTTTGATGAAGGCTTTCATATCTTTTGGATTGGTGATCAGGATATTTTTAGCGCCATATTTCATCATTACCAAAAGGTTTGCAGTTAATGCAAATATGTGGTATAGCGGAAGCGGCGTGATCACAACTTCTTCTCCGTCTTTCAATACCGGCTTAAACCATTCATAACTTTGAAGCATATTAGCTACAATGTTTCTGTGAGTAAGCATGGCACCTTTAGATACTCCGGTTGTTCCCCCTGTATATTGTAAAAAGCAAACGTCAGAACCTTTAAGCTCTGGCCTTGTCCATGAAGAACTTTTACCCAGTTTCAATGCATCATTGAACTTAACCGCTTCATGAATATTAAAGGCTGGCACCATCTTTTTAACATACTTAAGCACGAAATTCACGATAGCTCCTTTAAAAGCTCCCTGCATATCTCCTACTTGCGTTATGATTATGTTCTTGATGTCCGTATTTTTCCTGATAGCCTCCAGTTTATCGGCAAAATTGGCAAGGATCACAATCGCTTTGGCACCTGAATCTTTAAACTGGTGCTCCATTTCGCGCTCAGTATAAAGAGGGTTGGTGTTTACAATCGTTAGGCCAGCTTTGATAGCTCCGAAGATTACCACTGGATTCTGTAAAAGATTCGGCATCTGAATCCCAATTCTATCCCCCTTTTTCAGTTTTGCATGGTTCTGCAGATAAGATGCAAACTGAGTTGAATATTCATCGAGTTGCTTAAAAGTCATGGTCTTACCCATGTTCACAAAACCAACAAGATCCCCGTATTTTTTAACACAATCCTCAAAAAAATGCAGTACCGAAGCATAAGCATCAGGATTTATTTCCGGATTGACCTCCTTCGGGTATTGGTTTAACCAGGGTTTACTTGCCATGACAATATCTGTTTAGTAGTTATTTGTAAAAACGAAATCGGAATATAACAGGTTTATACGGTTTGAAAAAATATTCCGTAACAATGATAAATTATAAAGTTTTCAACAAGAAAAATTCTAAAGCTTCTGAAAATTAAAGGGTACTAATTCCCTGCTTAAAAATCATTTTTCTGTAGTTCCAGCTGCAATGGATCTGGCCATTTTATTGAAAATAAAATGATGAAAAGGCAGCATCAGATACCAATATAACCTTCCCGGTAGACCTTTCGGTCTAAAGGTTGCTATCTGTTGCAGGAAATTCTTCTCATTGCGCCGAACAAACTTCCACTCAAGCCAGGCTTCGCCAGGCACTTTCATTTCGGCAAATAAGAGAAGCCTTCCTGCTTTTCTATCCGAAAGAATAACTCTCCAAAAGTCAAGCGCATCACCATTGTTCAGACGATTAGGGTCCCGTCTCCCCCTTCTTAAACCGACACCACCAACGAGTTTATCCATCATGCCTCTGATTTTCCAGAGCCTGTCTGAAGCATACCAGCCATTTCGTCCTCCGATGGACCAAAGTTTATCTTTAGCATCTTCAATATCGGTTTTCAATTCTGTCTCCTGTTTGTCTCTAGAACATCCGAACATAGGAACCTGAATCAGGTCCATCATTGAATATTGAGCCTCACTGCTGACAAAAGAATCTTTCCAGCTTGATACAACCATATTTTCCTCAATCTTTCTGAAGGCCGTCTTCACTGATTCTTTGTAAGTGATTGGCTGAATGTTTAATATTTTTTCCAGCTCCTTATCCTTTGCCACTACATCTATTTTCATGCTTTCTACAAGGTTTACAGCAAGATTATAGGAAGTAGACGTGATGAAATACAGCCAATATGAAGACAAGCGCGGAGTCATAAAAGGAACATTGATCATGTACCGTTTTAAATGCCTTACTTCCGCATACTGTAGCATCAGCTGTTTATAGGTCAACACTTCAGGTCCGCTGATATCAAATGTTTTATTGAGACAATGTTCATTCAACATTACACCAGTAAGAAACTTTATAACATCTCCCACCCCTATAGGCTGGATTTTATTATTTACCCATTTAGGAGTGATCATTATCGGAAGCTTCTCTACCAGATCTCTTATGATTTCGAAGGAAGCACTTCCTGAGCCCACAATAATACCGGCGCGCAGAACGGTCAAGGGTATTTTAGATTCCCCTAATACACTTTCCACCATCTTTCTTGATCTAAGATGAGGAGAAAGAACTTCTTCATTTACGATACCGGTAAGAAAAATAATTTGACGGGCAGAGCTGGCATCCATATAGTTGACAAAATTATGAGCAGAGGAACGTTCTTTGTCTTCAAACTTTCCAATAGAACCGGATAAAGAATGGATAAGATAAAATGCTACATCAAAATCCAAAGGGGCACTATTAATATCTACAGACTTTAAAAAATCCACTTCGAATACGGACACTTTATCCTTATATTTATCATAGGTGTCAAGCCTTCTCCGGTCACGGACACAGCAAATCACTTCATGTCCTTGCTCCAGCAATACAGGTAAAAGTCGTTTTCCTATATATCCGTTGGCTCCTGTTAATAATATTTTCATATTCCCTGCAGTTCTTATATGAAGAACAATGATGATTCCGATTAAGTTAAAATTTGCCTTTTCAGATAAAGTTTTTCATAAAATTGAAGCTTTCAATTCAAATCTCCGAGATTTGTAACCCAAAATTCCAAGTTTATAATTCGAATTTGCATGCTTGTAATTCGAATTTACATGGTTGTAATTTGGATTTCCTGGCTAGAAATTTAAATCTCCTGGCTTTTGGCTAAAAAGGTAAGATTATATATGAAAAAAATGGTAAGTAACAACCTAGATTCCTTAAAGATCAGATGAAAGATCGAAACACCATACATTCCTTTGAAAAGTTCCTTGGCAAATCCATTTCCGATATTAAGTATATCGAAACTAAATTTCATTATGACATATCCGGAAACTGGACAAATGTTAATACGGATGATTTCGTTCTTCATTCACCAGAATGGGAAATTACTTTTTCAAATGGAGAGAAATGGTTTGTAACAAATCCATTTGATAACTCTGATAGATTAGCTATTCCTAATATGCTCAAACTTGAAAGCTTTTCTATAGCTAAGCCGGATGATAAAATACACAAGGTTCCTTATGAATTTGGATGGAAAGATATTCTTGGCCAAGAGATTAGAGGAATCAGGTTTTATAACGTTACTATCAAAACCAAAAAGCTATTTGGATTTTCATCGAGTAAAAAATACAAGCATATTCAAATTATTGAATTCTTTTATACTAATCACTCATTCTGCATCACTGCAATGAATGGAGACATTGGCCATTCCAACTTCTATCCTACAGGCGTTTTGTCTGGAAAGGTTGGATTTTTCTTTAACAAAACTATAGTTGATAATATCACTGTTTTGGGAATTACAAAAATTGCGAATCTAATTCACCAAACTTCTGTGAAAAAATAATTATATCTGTTAGCTTTAAATAGTCAGTGTAGCTTACTAATGAAAAAAACATTATCAATATTATTTACATTGTTTTCTGTTACCGTCTTTGCTCAAACGGCTGAAGAATATCTTCAAAGCGGTCTTGAGAAGCACAACAAAGAAGACTATTCAGGAGCTATCAAGGATTATACATTAGCGATCAAAGCTGACAAAAAATCAAAAACGGCTTATTTCAATCGTGGAGCTTGTGAACTAGCATTAAAGAACCTGGAAGCAGCCATGGAGGACTTCAACAATGCTATTGAAATTGATCCTAATTACCCTGATCCTCATTATGGCAGAGCAACTGTGTTTGCTACTCTGGAAAGATACAAAGAAGCACTGGCTCCCCTTGATAAGGCAATTGAGCTCGATCCCAAATTCCCAAATGCCTTAAACTTTCGTGGACAGCTACGTGCTCAGACTGGTAATAAAAAAGGAGCTTGTGAAGACTTTATAAAGGCAGATAAGCAAGGAGATCTGAAAGCCGGTATTTACCTTGATAAATATTGCAATACAACTCCCAGACCTAAGGAATCTTTTATATTAAACTGGCCTGAAGATGAGCATTGGGTCACAGGTAACAGCCAGGAAGATGATCAGGTAAAAATAACTGAACTTATTCACGCTAATGAATCTATGGACAAGTGGACAGAGATGGGCTATATGAGTTCAATAAAAAGCGCACGAGTACTGTCTGTAGAAAAAGCGATGAGCATCTTTTACGATCAGGCCAAAACAGAAGCACCTAAAGCAAAATTGACACTAATAGAGCAAAGTGACTCCACAGCCCAATACCCATGGATTATTTTTACTATTGAAGCTCCGGAATTCATTAACGATCATAATCCTGAATCCCAATTGTGGTACGTTGTGCTGGGCAATCAATCATTGTATGCGAATTTTATAGCGGTGAAAGAAGCTTCTTTTCCCAAAGACAAAAGACAAAAATGGATAAACTTTTTTAAAACTGGGAAAGTGGTTAGTAAACCATAAGTTACCCAGTTTTACTTTAATCATGTTCGAGATCTTACTACCCTGCTTATAGCTTTCTTATTTTAACTGTTGATATCATCAGACATCCATGTATGAGAAACAGCAAGATCCACAATATCATCGGCAGTGAAAGCAGAAGTAATGGAAAATACGAAACGATAAGCACTATGCTGAATGGAACAGGCATGCCTTCAAAATACTTTCCATTACTTAAGGTACCTGTAACATTGAATCTAGCTAATCTTAGAAGTCCTGCAGCTATATAAAAAACAAGAATAGCTACTTCCCAGACTGAAAGTTCCTGTAAATAAATAAAAGCAAAAACAACAGGAGCAACAATAAAAGTAACAATGTCACATAGTGAATCAAGATTTTTACCAAAATCAGATGCCAGGCCATATTTCCTTGCCACTCTCCCATCAAAGAAATCCAATATGCCACCAGCAACTATTAATCCTGCTGGAAATAAAGCATTATGGTTTTTGATACTTAATATAATTGCAAGCCCTCCACAAATTCCATTTCCCAAAGAAATCCAATCAGGTGTGCGTATAAAATTGAATATATTGTTGTTTTGCATTAGTAAGCTTTTTATGTTTTATTTCACTTCAGTAATTAAATCAAAATTACCATTATTATAATCTAATCTGCAAGTTAAATATTTAGGATCTATCTCACCGCTCAGCACCGAATAACGGTAAGTCTGGGATAAATTATAACTTGAGCCGTTCTGCGTTAGCATTACATCATCAGCAACTATGTCATCAGTTGAGTTATAAAAATCTACATATATTTTAACATGATTGTCATTGATTCTTGTGATGATCACTTTATCATTTACATTTAGGCCGTAGGTCCCCAGCTGGTTTTCATAACTACCTAATGCATAAGCACCTGACACCTTCTTTGCATAGTTGACATCAATATCTTCAACAGTGCACCCTGAAAGGGTAAAAATAACAATAATGGGATTGACAAGAGTATTCTCATTTTCAAAAAGTTTAATATTGCCCAATATTAATTAATTTGAAACTCATGACAAAAACGGAAAATCTTTGATAATCACAAATGATTATTTTCCATTTTTAAACAAAAAAAATATCTTTAAGCTTATGATAAACTTTTATTCCAAAATCAGCAATTTCTGCTTTGTCTGGTGTTTAATGGTTTTAATTTCATGCAATGAACAAAAGAATCAGGCACCAACAGAAACTAAAAACATTACGACTTTAAACATGATCACTTCAGATAGTATTAAGAATTTCAAATGGTTTCACGAGCCTAAACTATGGAAGGTAACTTCAGAAGGATTATTGATTGAGCCAGATTCCGGATCTGATTTCTGGCAAAGAACACATTACGGATTCAGAAATGATAATGCTCATTTTTTATACAAAGAAGTTGAAGGTGATTTTGAGATGATTACAACTGTATCTTTTTCTCCCAAACACAGATTCGACCAGGCTGGCCTGTGCATACGTCTTGATGAAGATAACTGGCTGAAGACTTCAACAGAATATGAAACAAGTGAATTTTCACACCTCGGGGCAGTAGTAACGAATCTTGGCTATTCAGACTGGTCAACGCAGGAAATCCCGGCAGATATAAGAAAAGTTGAATATAAAATTATCAGAAAAGGCCAAGACTTTGAAATTTATGCAAAGTATGGTAAGAAAAATTTTCAGCAGATAAGAATTGCTCATTTGCACAAGGAAGCTCCAAAGATCAATATAGGTTTGTATGCTTGCAGCCCTACGGATAGAGGTTTTTCAGCTTTGTTTGAAACATTTGAGATCAAACGGAATAAATAAGCAACAGCAGTAAAACTAACTTCTAGGAAGTTTCATTCTTGAAAAACAACTGATAGTAGTGCATCTGGCGTCCCTCATCATATCCCCTTTCTATGAATTCTTTGTTGCCATGAATGTAGACATGAAAGTTCTTGTCCAGCTTTAAGATGCTTTTAAATATCTTCTTATTGCTTTTAAAAGCACCATTGGAAATATTAAACTCATCGTATGTATTTACCTGATTCTTTTCCTGAAACTCTTCTTTGTATGTATTAAAAGCATTCACCATAGACTCTTCACTTCCCATAACTTCTGCCTGAAACTCATTAAGGTTAAAGACTTCCTTTTTGGCAAAATACTGCACGGACCTGTTCATCAGCTCAATCTGATCAGCTTTGCTTACCTCATACTCTTTAGCCAATACATCATTACAAAACTCTTTGGTAAGTTTCATTAAATTCTGAGTATGGAAGTAATTATCTTCATGTTGTTTAATCTTAAGAAAATCATTCTTCCAGTACTGTGCTTCCTGACCTTTATTGGTATTATCGACCACACATATTTTATATCCTTGTTCCCTATTGGTATTAAAGATTAGACAACCCTTATCAAGCTTGTTAATGTTTATGCCCTGCTCGTGTTCAATTTCAAAATTATCAGTTTCCTGAAATATGCGGAGATAGGTATCTTTATTTTCAGATTTAAACAAACCGATTGCATCCATTGAGTCTCCGTTCACCACGCAGTCTGCAAAGTAGACAAGATAAAACTCTCCACCCTTTATATTATGATGATTTGATTTATCATAAAGATGTTTGGATATGTTGATGGTCTGAAGATAGAAGCAATCAGGATCATCAAAAATCTTAGAGGCGTAGTTATAAATTTCATTAAGTGCAAGTTCTGTATCATGGAAAAAATTGTAGAAGAGTTCACCTTTAAAGGGTGATAAAAAATACTTCATCAGGAGTTCTTTCACTATTGATTCTCTGAAAACCAGAGGACCTTTTGACAATTTCATCCCTTCTTCCTGAAGACTGTTTCCGATATTATGGACAACGATATTATGTAACTTAACTTCTGTAAAATCAATCATTTGATCATCCTTGGCTTCGATTTAAAATTAAGCCAATAACGAATTTAACGATTTCTGATGAAAGGGAAAAGGGAAATTTCGTAGAGACGCCATGCATGGCGTCTCAGGCTTTGTGATAATCAGCAGATTCATATATTAATGAAGATATTATCCTACTTGATCGGTAATTATTATTTTTGAAGTCGTTGATAATGATTTATTTTTACTCTTTTACTGAGACGCCCTGCATGGCGTCTCTACGAATAATTAACATTCCGAAAATTTAACCGAAACATTAACGGCCAGACCACCGAGCGAGGTCTCTTTAAACTTTTCATTCATTTCTTCAGCGGTCTCCTTCATTGTGCTGATGACATTTTCCAGGCTAACCTTAGCATAATCAGGGTTTCCTGCAAGTGCCATCATACTGGCTGTTATCGCTTTAATTGCCCCCATGGAATTTCTTTCAATACAAGGAATCTGGACAAGACCTCCAACGGGATCACATGTCAGTCCAAGATGATGCTCTGCTGCTATTTCTGCCGCCATCAGAACCTGAGCTGGAGAACCTCCTAAACATTCTGTTAATGCAGCTGCAGCCATCGAGGATGAAACTCCGATTTCAGCCTGGCAACCACCTGCGGCAGCGCTTATGGTAGCTCCTAACTTAAAATACTTCCCAATTTCTCCTGCCGTCAGAAGAAATCTGCAGATGTCATCATCCTTTACTTCCTGACCTGAAAAGCAGATATAGTAAAACAAAACAGCTGGCACAACTCCTGCAGAACCATTAGTGGGTGCAGTCACAATTCGGCCCATAGATGCATTGACTTCGTTGATAGCAAGTGCGAGACAGCTGATCCTTGTAATAACTTTTTTAAAATCACGCCCTACTTTCATTGCCTCCATCCATTCATCCGCGTTGTTGTAGTCATGAACTCTCAGCAGCTGCTTATTCAGTGCTGCTGCACGTCTTTTCACTTCCAAGCCCCCCGGCAAAATACCCTCTTGATGACATCCAGCATAAGCTGCTTTTTTCATAACAGACCATATATTCATCAACCTGGCTTTTATTTCCACTTCAGGTCTGAGCATCTTTTCATTTTCTAGAACAAGGTCAGATATAGACAGATGATGTTTAAAGGCTGTAGTAACAAGATCTTTAGGACTGGGACAAGGGTATGGAAGCTCTTTATTTTCTGTTAATGCTGACTCTGTTTCTCCTTCCTTTACTATAAAGCCACCACCTATTGAATAAAAGATATCTTCCGCAACAAGCGCTTCATTTAAATATGCTTTGAACTTCATTCCATTGGAATGGTAAGGAAGCACTGTATTCTTAAGAAATTGAATGTCACTAATCAGGTCAAACCTAATTCTGAGCAAATCATGAACAATCAGTTTATTTTCACGAGCACTGTTAAAATAAAAATCCAGCAAATTTTCATCAACCTCTTCGGGATCAAAGTTCATCAATCCGAATAAAATGGCTTTATCTGTGCAATGCCCTTTGCCCGTGAGCGCCAGGGAACCATACAATTCTACTTTTATTTCATTAAAAAGAGCGCCTGATAAAATCAATTCGTGGATCCATTTTCTGGCTGCAGTCCATGGCCCGAATGTATGGGAACTCGATGGACCAATCCCAATTTTAAGCATGTCGAATACACTTAAATATCCCATACGAATCAATCAGTGATTGTTAATCTTCAATTGGAAATTCCTTGCCACAGGACTCACACTTATATACCTTTTTGAGGAATATCGGATAAGTGACGGTTGCCAAAGAAAGTATAAATGAGAAAAGGTTTTTCAGGCTTCTACTGGAACTTACAAAATGAACTCTATCGGAGCCACATGCAGGACATACGAGACTTTGTTCGTAAGATTGTTCTGTAAGGCCCAGAATTTCAAGTGCAAGAAATCTGAATTTTTCATTTATCTGTAATTTGATTCCCCCGGTAGCATTGGCATATAAAGGATTGATCGCCACGATATTCTCATCTTTTAAAAAACAGGGAATACCGGAATCTTCCAATTTGGCCTTAACAATATTGGCTTCTACAGGATTATCAAATGACTTAATAGTGATAAATTTCATGCTACCTTTTTAACGAAAAAGTAAGAGTAATTAGATTCATATTTCTGTTAAAATTATTAATCCAGAGCTAAGAAACAGATTTAAAACAAGTTAATTTAACCGAGATTATGCATTAAAATAATAACCCTGATAATCAAAATATTATAAGTTCCAATCCGGTGGATGATTTAAGAGGATTTTTCAATGGCTAATGATTAAATTGGGTTTAATATTAAATTGCGATCTAAAATAAATTAATTATGGGTTGCCCCTTTTGTGATAAAAGAGTTCAGGAAGGTTTTCTAAGCTCTGAAAATTTCGTAGCAATATACAATATAGCGCCTGTCCTTCCCGGACATTCGCTTATAATTCCTAAAAAACATGTGGAAAGTCTGTTTGATTTCACTGATGATGAAGTAGCTGAATTTATGGTGTTAGGAAGAAAAGTAGCTTTTTTACTTACCAAAGCGCTTAATACAGATGCCTTTGACTGGGCCGTGCAGGAAAAAGAAGCGGCAGGACAATCGGTGCCTCATGTTCATATGCACGTGGTACCCAGAAAAGTCGGAGACTTGCCAAACCCCGGAGACTGGTACCAGGAACTGGAAAAAAGCGAAGTCCATATAGACAGCGCTAACCGCAAAAGACTCAGCCCTGAAGAGATGAGCGGCATTATATCAATGCTCAGGAAAAAAGCAGCTGAGTTAAACTTGTAATAATTGTCAACAAGCTACTTAAATTGTAAGTTGAGCCCAACCGATAAGCTAAGGATTTTGAAAAAACTTAGTTTTTCTGATATGCAATAGTACAGATATGTATCAACTGTTCCGCATTCTATATAAGGTTCAACTCCCTTAAGCTTTCTGTCTTGTAAAGCAAAAAATGATTTCACTCCGGTAAATACTGTAAGATGAAAGGCATTGGTTTTATAATATCCTTTAGGGTATTTATCAGGAAGCTTAAGGAATGAATTATTTCCTGTCTCCATATTTAAGGTAGTTCCAATATACAATTTGTCCTGACCAGCCCTTGATCTAAACAGATTCAATGTACCTTTTAATGCTATGGTGTGTATCGCTTTGGTAGAAAAAATTTTTGGCACATACCCATAAAAAAGCCCCAGCCGGACCTTATCTTTAACAAGGCTGTATCCCAATCCTCCTGAAAGAAATCCAAGATTACCTGCATATTGCAATGTATACACTCGTGGCAGTAATTTATACTTTCTTGCCATGGTAATGGTAGAATCCGCGCCAAATGCGGACCTGCTGATAGCATATACAAATACCAGCGAAAATGCCTTCTTTAAAAATTCACTCATTGCAATTTCGATTCTTTAACATTTATATTATCAGTTAAAGTGAACTCATAAAATGTTCCCTTCAACATACTTGGCACTACTACATAGCTTGTCTCATCATTATAATAATTGCCATGATAAGATGTATGCACATGTCCATGAACAGATAGCTGTACCTTATACTTCCTCATCAGATTTACATAAATTGATTCATCCTCTTTGGAAAACTGATCACCGAAAGGCGGAATATGTGTAATAACTATCGGCTTTTTTAATCCGGTAGACTTAAGTTCATTTTCCAGCCATAAAAAATTCGGTCTTTTATTACTCTCCCAAAATACATCATCAAAGAAGATAATCTTTTTTCCTCCAGCTTCAATAGAATAGTTATATGCCCCAAACATTTGTCTGTATACCTCCCCACCTCCTGCCAGATAATCATGATTGCCTATAACAGTAAAATAAGGCTTATTGAGCCCTTTCATTACCTCTTCAAAAAACTCAAATTCTTTCAGTAATCCTTTATCAGCAATATCACCACCTACCACTACAAAAGTTATGTCTTTTCTGCTGTTTATATGATCTATAAATTTTTTAAGCTCTATATAATCATAGTGAGTATCTGAGATCATTGCAATTTTTATATCACCTTCTGCATCAGAAAGAATCTTGTGAAGCCAATCTGAATTCTTCGTAATAATATGCTTAAGACCACCTTTAACCTGAGTAACATATGGACTGTATTCAAATACACCATTACAGGCAGACATTACAAGCAAAAGCAAGACAGCAACACCTGTATTTTTCAAATAGATTTTCATAAATCACTTTTAAAAATCCAATTAGTTCAGAACTTTATGAACCAAAATATTTTTAAAGCTTTATCAAGAAGTTTTTTTCTTTTCAGAAATCTCAATAAGCTTTAATCATTCAAATAAGGGAGGAAATCAAAGTTGAAAACTAGGAGAGATCAACTTTGAATTAATTTTAAGTATTCTGCATCCACAGATCATTGACATACAATCAGAGGTAATTACTTACTCTTGACAATTTTTTCCAGATCTGCCGGAGAATAAAATACAGATTTTAACGTCTTATTATCAGATTTGCGGTAAACAAGATATTTCCCTGCACTTTCGGTATAATAAGCTTCGGTATTATCCCGGTTTTTATAGTGAGCAATAGTTTTTTCCGCTTCCTCAACAGAATGACAAACCTTACTCATATTGGAACGCTGCACCTCATTAAACAACTCCGGAAACTTCTTTCCCAAACCAAATTCAAGCACAGCTCCAGACAACACATATTGTAAGTCGCACAAAGCATCTGCCACAGCAACTATATCTTTATTTTCAATGGCCTCTTCCAATTCTTTCAATTCTTCTGCAAGCAGAGAAACTCTCAACTTGCATCTTTTTTCACTAGGAATCAGAGGTTCTGGCTCTATAGGATGTTTAAAGGTCTTATGAAATTCTGCTACGTGGCTCAGTGAATTTATTGGTTCCATGATATTTATTTAAGGATTTGAATGTTAATTAGAATTATTGCCCCTGATAAAATTGGAGACAAATCTAAATTTAACCCTTTATTTTCACAGATCCCTTTATTCGTAATAAAGAAAATAATTTCTTCCTTCTTCCTTATTGATTCTAAAGCATTTTAAAATTTCAATAACCTCAAAATCCAATCAGCTTTTTTCAGGCCCGAATTCAAAATCTTCCGTTTTGGGCATACTTTCAATCATACCAAGGATTTCCGGTGGAGGTATGGTAAGCTTTCTTGTATTCAAATCCATCCAGGCCCCTTCGACAGTTATGACAGCAGACAATACACCATCCGACCTGAATATTTGGTGAACAATCTTCCATCGGGATGCATCCTTTCGCATTGAGGCGACTCTTATGTCAACAGTGATCGAGTCATTCATTCCAACTTCTCTCAGAAACTTAGTATTCTCACTAAAAAGGATTGGGCCTATCATTAGGCGAGCCAGCTTTTCAACTGAAAAACCAAAGTCTTTAAAAAAACTTACCCTCACTTGTGCTGCATAATCATTGTAGGCAGAATGTCTTAGATGTCTGTTTGCGTCTATGTTTGCCCAGATTATTTCATAAGTCTTGGAATACCCCATAAAATCTTTTTCAATTTTAAAAATTTATCCTGGTTTTACACTTTATTCTGACTTTCAAATAGCCTCACTTCTAAGAGGGAGGCTATTGAAAACAGAGCATTAACCTTACTAAAATTTTATTTAAAATATCAATGACCATTATCCCATCTGCCGATACAAAGTTCAATCATAAAATAATCAACCAGCACATCCCAATGGTCATTGATTAATAATCATTAATTTCCCGGAATGTTAATATAATTGCTCATTCCTTTTATTCCGGGATTATCAATAAGATTGACAACAGACACTATTTCTATTCCTGTAATACTATCATTTCTATGCGTGTCCAACAGATCTGTGAAAATTTCACTGAGATTATTGGTCACAGAGACAACCATCCGTTTTTCTTTTGTCCTATCATCTGAAAATTCGTCGTGTCCATCAACCGTTCTGGTAAGGTTGTATTCGATCAAAAAGTTGCTTATTCTCATGCATTGTCGCCTTTTTCACTTTCTCCCTGACACTGATTTTCAAAAGGATTTCCACCCCAACAATGAGAAAACTTTTTCATGTATTTTTCCCTTTCCTCCGGACTAAGTTTAGCCATTTTACGCTCAAATCTTTTTCTCCAGAAAAAATTATGCTGAGGGCCTCCGCAACCTCTTCTTCCAAATCCGGAAAAGAGAATCTTAGAAAGAACAAATAAACCTAAAGCCTGATATATATTAATGGAAGGGCCGTGGAACAAATCCGGAACCAGCCAGTTCCAAAGTTGCATTGTAATGAATCCAAACAGCACTACTGCAAGGAATCCTAGAATGACAAACTTGATCGCTTTTTTAAAACAAAAACCCATAACTCCTTATTTTTTAATTTCCTTATAAAACTCCTGCAAACGCTTTCTTAAATGAAGCACTGCATATCTTTTTCTACTGATCAATGTATTTACCGGCTCTCCGGTGATCTCTGACATATCTTTAAAACTCTGGTCTTCAAACTCGTGCATCATAAAGACTTCTTTCTGCTCTGCAGGCAGCTCGTCTAAAGCCTCTTGCACGGCTTCCCATAATAAGTTTTTAAAGTATTCGTCGTCAGGAGTGTTTCCCAGATCGGGTAAGATTTCTTCAAGAAATAAGCCTTCGTTATCTTTCACAGTTTCATTATAATCTGTAAATGTTTCCGGTTTCTTCTTTCTGTAAAGGTCAGTAATTTTGTTTCTCGCCACCCTAAACAACCAGGAGGTGATCTGATCAATGGTATCTATACTTCCTGAAGCCTGAGTAAGCTGAAAAAAGACATCCTGCAGAATATCCTCAGCATCTTCTTTTGCTTTGACCCTTTTCCTGATAAAATTAAACAGCTTATTCCTCTCCTTGCGGACAGTCTGCTCTATTTTATCCTTTTGATTCTGGGTCATGTATATTGGTAGAGATTCCATTTAATGGTGTTGACGGATAAGTTCAGAAAATATTTTAAGGAAAATTGTTTTTTTTTATTTTCCTTAAAATTTCTGATCAAAGTCATTCACACAATAGTTTTAACCACTTAATTATCTGAACTATAATTTTCTTTGCTAATTAAAAAATCTTCAAAAAAATTTATTGACACATGTCAAATAACAATGTTGAACAAAAAATAAAACCTATTCTTTTGTCTTATCTGTGAAATCTTCATATGTTTGTTATATATAAAAAAATAAAAAGTGCTAATACTTAAGTCACATATCACGGCAATTATTGCGGTCCCTTGCAGAGACCGGTCCGGGATATGTATTGGCTAAAAGAAAAGGTTTATTCCATACAGATATAGAAAATCCCGGACTATTGTCCGGGATTTTTTTTTTGTATATACACAAAACTAAATGGGAACTAATTGAACTGAAAATTTGGTAGTTATTAAGCCTTCTAAATAAATAACAATATGTTAAAAGAAGAGAGAAAAGCAACTGACTGGCTTCTGATAGGAGCTTTTGCCGCTGTATATATTATATGGGGATCAACATATTTGGGAATTCGCTATGCAATTGAAAGTTTTCCACCTTTTTTCATGGCTGGAACCCGTTTCCTTGCGGCAGGATTAATATTATATTTCACAGGAAGACTAAAGGGAGCTCCTGTTCCTGAAATTAAAGAAATCAAAACATCTACCATTGCCGGATTTCTATTACTGGTATTAGGTAATGGAGGCCTTGTATGGGCAGAGCAAAGAATACCATCTTCTGTAGCAGCTCTGCTGATTACAATTGAACCTGTATGGATTGTCCTTTTATTATGGATGTTTAAAACAGATAATAAACCAAACCTGCTAACATGGATAGGAATTCTAATTGGCATGGCAGGTATGGTATTTATGACTGGTACCGGAGCTGGTAAAGATTTAGTTAAAGCTGATTCATTAAGTATTTTTGCCATTCTGATTTCTACCCTTGCATGGGCATTAGGATCTGTCTATGGTACCAGGGCAAAATTTCCATCCTCTCCTTTAGTAGCAACAGGATTGCAAATGCTTTCAGGAGGTATAATACTGCTGATCATTTCATATTTCAGCGGAGAATTTACAAACATCAACCTTGATTCAGTAAGCTCTAAGTCATTATGGGCATTTGTCTATCTGATAATATTCGGGTCACTGATAGGCTTTACTGCCTATGCATATTTACTCAAAGAGGCACATCCATCTCAGGTATCAACTTATGCCTATGTTAATCCTGTCATAGCTGTAATCTTAGGTGTTTTTGTAGGAAACGAAAAACTTACCAATCAGACCATGCTCGCCGGCGGCCTTATCATTGTTGCAGTAATGGTTATCTGGCTCAGCGGAAGGCCTAAAAAAGTTTTAAAACAGTGATTTCTTTAAAGGTTCCCGATGAGGGACCTTTTTTTATCCCTAAGAATCACACTCTTGATATGAATATCAATTCGTCAGAACAAACATTTGTATTTATATCGCACGATTTTAAAGCTGCCACTGTTTTAAAATAAAACCCCGAGGCTTATGGATATCCTACATGATAACATAGAGAGGAAATTCTATACTTTTATAGATGATAAAGAATATTTCCTTGAATACAATGTGGTGAATGATGATCTATGGGAATTCACATGTAATTACATTTCAAGAATCATCACTAACCTTAAAGAAATCAATGTGCGTGAATCTATCATTGAACATGCACTTGATTATATGAAGAATAACAATATAAAACTTTTTGAGAGCGGATCGTGCTTTGATGTCAGGGATTTTATCGATAGGAAAAAGGAAATTGATTACCTCTTAAACTATGTCATAAAATAGTCCGGAAGACTTAATCGTACTCTGATTTCATTCGTATAAATTGCAGAAACAAAGTTTTAAGCTTTGTTTTTTCTATTATGGATATCAGGAAAGAATTGTTAAAGGAACATTCAAAAGCTCAGATCAATAAAATCTGCAAATACATTAGCAATGACCAGGAACGTTTCGAAGAACTCATGAATATTTTTCTTAACGGAGAAACCCGATTAGTTCAAAGAGCTTCGTGGGCTGTAAGCACAATTGCAGAAGAACATCCTTATCTGATAAAACCATACTTAAAAAGGATGGTCAGAAACTTAAAGAAAAATGCGCATGATGCCGTTAAACGGAATACCTTGCGCATTTTTCAATTTATGGAAATACCTGCTTCCGTTCAGGGTGAATTGTTGGATTTATGTTTTGATTATTTGATTACCACAAAAGTTCCAGTAGCAATTAAAGCTTTTGCGATGACAGTAGCCTATAATTTATCTGCTAAAGAAGAGGATTTGCTTAAAGAATTAAAAATAATTTTGCAAGACCAGTTGCCCTTTTCAAGCCCTGCATTTAAATCCAGAGCTCATAAAATATTAAAATAAAAGGCTTTACATACCATTTTTAAAATTCTATCAGACGTTTTCAAACAATATGAAATTTTAATATGTTAAATATATAACGGGGTTCAAGCGGTGAGATAAGGAAAGTGAAGAGAAGGTAATAGACCTCGTTCATGGATTGATAAACTAAAGATAGTCCTGTAAGACTATCTTTTTTTTGTGGTATTAATTAAAAATTAACAAGTTATACTCAAACCAAAAATTTCCATTTCCGTTTTCAGCATTAAATCAGTTATAAAAATTAATAGCCATGTTAGAATACAGTATTCATATATTAGAAAAAGTCAGTTTTGACAAAAGCCTCTTTGAAAAGGAATTAAATAAGTCTATCAATCTTTTAAGTCCACAAGAAACACTGCAACTTGAGAAATGGGTGGAATTCAATTATGGGGAAAAATTTCCTGATATAATAAAGAATTTTAAGAACCTGTACTATATCTCTTATAACTAATTAAAGAGCTCATAAAATATTCAAGGCACAGAAAAACTTCTGTGCCTTTTCTTTTAATGTACAATTAAAATTTATGGAGAATAAATCATAAAAAAGACGAAATTGCAAATTCAGTAATAGGAGCCTACTGAGAATGTAATGATATGAAAGTCTTTAATTTAATTTTTATCTGCCTCACCTTACCTTATCTATCCTTTGCACAGGATGATCTCAGCAAAATGCTTGATGAAGACTCTCCGAAGACTGAAAATCCATTGGTACATTATTCGTTTAAAGGAACACGGCTAATCAACCTTCAAACAGTGGAGACTCTTCGTAAAGGTTCTCTGGATTTTCGTATCTCTCACAGATTCGGAAATTTCAGTTCTGGAAGTTCTAATTTCTGGGGGCTTGATGGTCCTGCCAATATAAGACTCGGATTGGATTACAGTATTACTGATCATTTTACAATCGGTATTGGAAGAAGTTCTTTTGGAAAACTTGCAGACGGATTTCTTAAATACAAGTTGTTAAGTCAAAGACTTGCTGGTGGCACTCCCGTAACAATTACTATTATATCTAGTCTCAATATCATCACAACAAAAAATGGAGAAAACACTATTACTGGTGTTAACCAGTTTAACAATTTCCCTAATAGGTTCTCTTATCTTTTTCAAGCACTGGTTGCCAGAAAGTTTAATGAAAGATTAACATTACAGGTTACCCCTACCTTTATTCACTATAACCTGAAAAAAGAAGGCAACCGTAATGATATATTTGCCATTGCAGGATCAGGTAGATTTAAAATAAGTAAAAGAATTGCCATAACAGGAGAATATATCTTAAGATTAAATAATTATGCATCACCGGATATTTACTATAACAGCGCTGGCATTGGCATAGATATTGAAACTGGTGGACACGTGTTTCAATTGTTTGTAACGAACTCTATGGGTATCAATGAAGTTCAATTCATACCTTATACAGAAGCTTCATGGAAGAAGGGACAGATTAGGCTTGGCTTCAATGTTTCAAGAATCTTCACTCTAAACAGGAAAAACAAATCAGAATGGACAAAGTAAGATTTTAATTATACCCAAATGAAATTTTATCGAGGAGTTCTTATTATAACGTTTATAATTGCTTTTTCAATAGAGGGATTTTCCCAGATTTACAAAAGCAAAGAAAAGAATTTAAACGTTTCATTTTTCTCAGAAACACCTCTCGAAAATATTGACGCATCAAGTAATGCTGGAAAAGGATTAATCAATCTGGTGAATGATTCACTTGTTTTTAAGATACCTGTTAACAGTTTTCATTTTAAGAACTCATTAATGCAAGACCATTTTAATGAGAACTACATGGAAACTGAAACCTATCCTGATGCCTGGTTTAAAGGTAAACTAAATGTCCCAGTCAATAAAGCAACTCCAGGTAAAACTGATGTATTGGTCACTGGCTTTTTAGATATTCATGGGGTTAAACGATACAGGGAAATAAAGGGCATTCTCAATATTAATGAAGATGGTACGATTCTTCTCTCTTCAGACTTCACAGTAAAATTGAAAGATCACAACATTAAAGTTCCCAGCATTGTATGGGAGAAAATAGCTGAAGAAGTGCTTGTAAAAGTAAGAGGTAATTTTATACCAAAATAAAATTACCTCATATCATTATTCATTGTTGAATAAATCTATTCAACAATTTCAATTTCTGTTCTTCTGTTTAGCTGTTTATTATCAGCAGAATCGTTGGGTGCAACCGGCTTTGATTCACCATATCCTTTATAGGAAAGCCTTTCTGCTGATATACCTTTGTTAATCAAATAGTCTTTTACAGCATGGGCTCGATTTTCTGATAACTTAAGATTATAGTCATCATTACCATCACTGTCTGTATGACCTGAGATTAGCATCTTAATAGAAGGATTAGATGTCAGAATCTCTTGAACCCTCTCCAACTCTGTCTCTGACTCTTTTCTCAATATAGCTTTGTCCACGTCAAAAAACACGTTACGAAGTATAAATACAGTACCTTTCTTCAGTCCTTCCATGCAGATTTCATCATCAATTTCTTTATAATGATCGAGGAAGGGAATATCTATGTTCTTAGAATAAAAAACATATCCTGGTGCTTCTACTGTAATACCATAGTTTTTACCCGCTGGTAAAATGACAATGTATTTACCTGTACTACTGTTGGATGAATATTTCCCAATATCCTTTCCTGTAGAAATATCAGTTACAATAATACTTGCAGCAACAGGCTTTTTACTATCACACCCAATAATTGTACCTTTTAACATTACAAGAGAAGCTTCTGCCTTAGGTCTCTCAAGTACATATAAATCTTTTTCGCCTACTCCTCCCGTCCTTTCAGAAGCAAAGTATGCTCTTCTATTATCAGCAGACCAAGCAAAGTAAACCTCATCATCAGCAGTATTTATAGGATACCCAAGGTTTACAGGCTTAGAGATGACTTGTCCGGTTTCAGTATTTATAGTACAGGAAAAAATATCATAACCTCCCATACTGTTGTGTCCTTTGGAACTGAAATAAAGAGTCTTTCCATCAGGGTGAATAAAAGGAGAAAACTCATCTTTGGAGGTATTAATTTCTGTACTTAAAATTGTAGCAGGACCAAACTCTCCATTTGGTTGGCGCTTACTCATATATATATCCGTTCCCCCGATTCCTCCCTTTTTATTACTAATAAAAAAAAGTACCTTTTGATCTGCGGTAATTGTAGCACATGGTTCCCATGAAGGTGTATTGATATTAGGTCCCAGACTCTTAGGTTTAGACCAGGTTTTACCTGTTAAATTACTTACATATAAATCCCCATAATATTTACCTTCTTCAACTTTATAAATAAAAATCTGCTGTCCATCAGGTGAAATTCCAACACATGCATCATGAGAAGGAGTATTAATTTCATTGCCCAGCTTTTCAGGATTAGTCCACTTATTGTCTTTCTTAGTGGAAATGTAAATATCCTCAAAATATTGATTATCAATTTTAACTCCTCCAGTGCTGTTATCCCTTCTTGATGTAAAAATCAGTAAGGATTCGTCTGCAGACAATGCTGGCACATAGTCTGGAAATGCACTATTGATAATATTGCCAAGATTTTTAATTTTAACCTCCACTGGAGCTTTAACCAGTTCAATACCATTTTTGCAATTTTGGATCAGGTCCTCGACTTCCCTGATTTTTTCCTTTTCAGATGAACGAAGCATAGATCTATATAAAGTAAGACTTTCAATTGCCTTATCAAACTTATGTGACAAATGATAAGCTTCGCCAAGGTAAAGATCCAATTCAGGTTCTTTAATACCTCCTGCTTTAGCTTTTAACAAAAAAGGTAATGCTTTTAACTTTTGATCAGATCTGAAAAAAGAAAGACTGATTAAATAGGAAACATCCTGATCATTTCCATCCAGGCTATCGGATTTTAGAAAATAAGTCAAGGCTGTTTCATAATCCTCTACTTTGAAATACTCCAAGGCTTTGTCAGTATATTTTCTGGCAGCTTTTGAATTATTCTGTGAATATGCACCCAGTGCGGACGTCATTAAAATCAGAATAAGGACTCCTCTAAAGAAAAAAAACATATTATAAATAAAATTAAACTTTTAACGACGAATTGATAGAATTTCAATATTTTAATAGATATTCTGGTTACTTTTTAATCTTTGCTGTAATTCAAAATATCAGGATTTTACGGCTGGCATCTGAAAAAGTGACGTTTTTATTGTATTGAAATAAAAATAGATGCCAATTTCAAAAAATAGATTATTTTTGGAGAATTCATTTTCCAGGATATAAATTTCTGAACAAGACTTTGAATGTTTGAACGTTGAAATTTTGGCATGGCTTTATTAATTACCTAAAAACAATTACCTATAGTGACAGCCTTAAATCATATATTCCCAAAGAAGTTCTTACCTATACTCATTTGTATTACTCTAAGTTCCTGCCTAACAGGAAAGATGTATAATATGAATGATGCTGAGAAAGAGCAACTCAAAGGCTATCATCAGAGAACAGCTCAAGAGGTAATTGAAAAAAACAAAAAGAACAGAAAGGCTAATCAAAAAACAGCAGAGAAAAATCGTCAAAAACAGAACGAACAACTGGCAGACCTAAATGCCAATTCCAGTAAAGTAAAAAAGAAACACAAACCTTCTGGTCAGTTTAAATTTTATATTTACTAATTAAAAACTTTTATAGAAATGAGGACAAGGCATTCTCCTCATAGGTTTGATTTTTTTCCTTTTGTTAAAAATATAAGTCAGGTTGATCTCATGAGCTCCTCCGCTTCTGGCAGGGGCCAATCTTGAAACGATAAAATCATAACTGTAGGTAATTGCAAGGTTATTGTACTTCCATCCTACCAATCCGACAATTGACTCATTGTTCTGAACTCCCTTTTTATAACGCTTTAACCCCGGAATACCTCTATACCATAAGCCTGCGATCAATTGATCATACACACCATATACACCAAGGTCTGTCTGATCTGATTTTCCCTGAAACTTATAATGTGCAGTAGGGATCAGACTTATTTGCTTTTCTTCCTGCAACGTTGATTGGTCAAGTCTTCTACTGAAGTTTATCTGATACCCGGCAGTAAATGAATACTTTGTAGGAAGAGGAGCCTCACCATTTATAAATGATTGATTAGGAGTATTTAAATGATTTGCAGCAAAGCCTAACCAAAGATTTTCAGTATATATAACTGCTCCGGTTGAAAGATCCATAAATTGTTTTTTAACCTTTCCGTTATCAAAGCCAGGAGCGATATTACCGTTATTATCATATTGATAACTAAAAGCCAGATCAGAATAATCAAGCGTCCTGGAAATATATCCCAGTTGTAATCCCGGTCTGACTACAATTTTTGAGGTTAAGAAAATTTCATATGAATAAGACAAAGAAACATCTGTAGAATTGATGGTATTACTTCCCTGCCAGTCTTTATAAACCTGTAGTCCAAGACCGCTTCTGTATTTGGAGAAATAGGTATCTGCAGAAAATAACGAGGTAATATATTTTCCATCTAGTTTAGGCCATTGAATTCTTTGGTGGAGAACAAGCCTTGTTTTATGAGTACTTCCGGCAAAAGCAGGATTAACATACAGTGGAGCTCCATAAAATTGAGAGAACTGAATATCCTGACATGCTGCTCCATTCCATGAAATCGCAAATAAGATAAAAAATACAATTTTTAACCTGATTATCACTTCAATACCAGTTTTAAAGAATATTCGACGAATTTAACAAATTTTTAAACATTCAACACAAATCAACTAACAAGATATTGAAATTCTAATATTTAGAGTTAATTTTATCTCCTTGTAAAACTGAGTTCGCATTGAAAAATTACAATGGTAACCATTTAATTCTGAATACGTTCATTTTACAAATATTTAAAATTAATATAAAAATAAATCAATTTTTTTTAATCATTTTGATTTCTAACGCTAGTTTAAATATTTAAGTTATGGGGTTAACTTATACAAAGACTAAAATTTTTATCTTGTCTATGTGCCTTTCAATATGTTTTAAGACATATTCAGAAGGAACAAGACAATTGATGCCAACGTCATCATCCAATGGCTATGTTCAGATCTTTGACTTGAATACCTTATCCAGGCCATTTGCAACTTTTAATGCTCCGGAAGACTACCGACTGAATATTCAGGTATGTAATCCAGGCGAAAAGATTTACATGGGTTTTAAGCAAACTAATGATGACGTCTATTTTCGTCTTATGGATGAATCCAATACGGCCGTACCCATCCCCGGTCTTACTCCTGTCGCAGGTACAACAAATACATACAGACTACCTAAATCCGGAGCCGGTTATATCGATACCTATGACAAAGCATACAATGGACCCAGTCAAATAGTAGGGGCTGGTGGGTATAATGCTTTAGAATTCACTCCTCCGGGGCCAGGAAATTATCATATTGAATTTAACCCCATATCATCCACTACCCCAAGACCGGAAAAAAGGATCTTTACCTATTTTGATATTACAGTAGCCAACCCCACTACAAATAAAATTCAAACGGGAAGACTTTGGTCCAAAGCATGGGATTTTACAACGAATGCTGGTAACAATCCATTTGTAACAACCATGTATGTCTATGCCAAAGACAGCATTATTACCTCGCTAAACTTCAATGGTATTCAGCCTTTCGGATTTTCAATCTCCGCAAACTCCACTGGAACTACTAAAACAGGAAATGCTGAATATGACAGACAATCAAAAATCGGAAATTATACATATCCTGAATATAAACTATTCCTTACGGAACCTGACACCAATTGCTTCCCAGTAGGAAAATTCGGTAGCCTTACACAAGACCCTAAAATTACAGGTTGTGACCCCAACAACAGATGTATTGAAGTCTATACTGATAAAACAGGAACAGTTGAAATACTTTTTGAATTTAACGGTCAGGCCGGATATCAAAAAAACACATCAGATATTCTATTCAATACTACGGTAAAAGCTGGATACAACTGTCTTCCCTGGAATACAAAAGATGGTTTAGGTAATGTTGTACCAGCAAATAAAACATTTGACATTACTGTTAACTATTTTAATGGATTGACGCACCTTCCGTTATATGATGTTGAAAATCATCGTAACGGTTATATTGTTGAATTATATGCACCCAAAAAACCGGGAGCAGGAAAACCCAAGCTATATTGGGATGATTCAAAGATTATTGCCGGAGCAACTCTTGACGGAACAGTAAACCTGACAGGATGTACAGGAGGATGTCATAAATGGAGAGACAGAGGATACAACGAATGCGTACCTACTTGTCCCGAATCTATAAATACCTGGTGGTATGCCAACGTAATTGAGAAAAAACTTAACTATACAGTGCAGAATGTGACTGTTGATGCGGAAAGTCGAAACGCCCCTCTTGCACCTAATGACACTACAGTTTGTGCTGATATTACGACATTTATCCTGAGCGGTAAAATCACTGGGGCAACCGGAGGTAAATGGTCTGGAGGAAATGGATCTTTCTCTAATGTAAACGATTTAAATGCCGGCTACACTCCTACTGCTGCAGAAAAAACCGGAGGCATGGTTAAACTTTTACTTACTTCCAATCCTACGTCTGGTTGTCCATCTGTAACAGATACAATGAGAATATTTTTCACTCCTCTGCCTACAGCAAATGCAGGACCTACTTCCAACATCTGCTCAAATACAACGACTGTACAACTTAACGGAGTGGTGACTAATGCTTCAAAGGTTACATGGACAGGAGGAAATGGTAATTTTATTCCTAACAGAAATAAAATAAATCCTGTTTATACACCAACAAAGGCAGAACTGGAGAGTGGTTCCATAGAACTTACATTGACAGCAACAAGTACCGGCTCATGCGCACCTGTGAGTAGTAAAACAAAAATTGTAGTAGCTCCTACCTCAGTGGCAGATGCAGGAAAAGATACCACTGTATGTTCTAACAATGCTGTTATTCTTTTAAAAGGAAGCATTAAAGGTGGTACTACAGGAAAGTGGACTGGAGGAAGTGGAACATTTCTTCCGGATGCCAATACTTTAAATGCGACTTATATTCCTGGTAAAGGAGAATTAGGTTCAGCCAATATTGTTTTAAACCTTACTCCTGATAATAATCCTTGTGGTATTGTATCTGACCAAATGATCATCTACCTCACCAAACCTCCTAGAGTAGAAGCTGGTCCAGACAAAGAATTGTGTAAAAAAGATATTATTCAGCTGAATGGTTTTGTTGAAGGACCTACCGGCATAATATGGTCATCTGAAGGTACCGGAATTTTCAAACCTTCTGCGACCTCATTAAATGCAACCTATGAACCTTCTTCTGCTGATACAGCCAAGGCTTCTATAAAACTCTACCTTTCTTCGACTGGTAATGGAATATGTAATCCGGTGAAAGATTCACTAACAGTTAAGTTTAGACCATCACCAAAAATTCACGTCAATAATAGTTTGATTGCTTGTGAAAACAATCCGAATGTGGCTTTAAGTGCTACTATTTCCGGAGCATCTGGAATCCTTTGGAGCTCTGTAAATAATGGAACCTTCACACCTTCTGCCAGTCACCTGAATGTAACCTATATACCATCCTCCAAAGATCTGGCGGATCACCTGGCTATTATTAATGTAACAAGTGTTGGTAATGATTTCAACTGCAGTTCCTCTACAGAAAAAATTCTGGTATTGATAGATCCTGTCCAGACTGTGGATGCAGGACCAGCCCAAACGGTTTGTGCAAATAATGCAAACATCACCTTAAAAGGAACTGCTACTCTTGGAACATCTGTGACTTGGTCTGGCGGAAATGGAATATTCACTCCAAGTAAAGACAGCCTAAATACAGTTTACACTCCTACCCCATCTGAAATTGCATCAGGAAAACTGAAGCTAACTCTTACTGCTCAGAAAACTTCATGCCTTCCGGTAAGTGATGATGTAGAAATCACATTCACTCCTGGCCCGGTTGTAGAGGCAGGCCCTTCACAAAGTGTGTGTGAAAATAATGCTAATGTAACTTTAAACGGTACTGTGAGTTTTGGTGCTGGTATATGGACAGGAGGAAATGGAACATATTCTCCAAATAACACCTCTCTTTTAACAACCTATACTCCTTCTGCAACAGAAATTGCCGCTGGTTTTGCCAAACTTTACCTTACTTCTTCAAATAATGGAAACTGTAAAAGCGAAACCGATAGTTTGGAGATAACAATTATTAAAGCTCCGGTAGTAACTACAAGTAATTCAATAAACATCTGCAAAAATAATCCAACTATAGATCTGGACGGAAAAGTTACCCTCCCTGCCAAAGGAGGTGTATGGTCTGGTGGTAAAGGAGTGTTTTCTCCAAATGCCAATACAATAAAATCAATATATACACCAACAGCAGACGAGGTTAATTCCGGTTCTCTGAAACTGACTTTAAGTTCTACGGATAACGGATTATGTAATTCCTCCTTTGCATATCTTGATATTACATTCACCCCATCTCCAACAGTAGATGCCGGGCCAGGGCAAGACATATGCTCCAATACCGCAGGGATCCAGCTTAGCGGAAGCAAGACAGTTGCCGGAGGAATTGTATGGTCTGGTGGCAATGGGAAATTCACACCTGATGCTACAGCCATCAATGCGGTTTACTCCCCTTCAGTGGCAGAGGTTATCGCAGGGTCAGTTACTTTAACTATTGTAACAACCAATAACGGAAACTGTAACCCCGTATCCGATAATGTAACGTTTAACTTACTTCCAGCTCCTGAAGTAAATGCAGGACCGGACCAGTTTGTCTGCGGTACTGAAACTGCTATAGTATTCAATTTCGGAACATTTAAAAATGCAACAGGAACAGTCTGGTCAACTAACGGTAATGGTTCCTTCGTGCCAAGCAATTCAATCATAAATGCAACTTATAATATCACAGCAAGTGATAAATCAAAAGGTAGTGTTACGTTTACACTTGCTACAACAGGCACAGGAGTCTGCCCTCCGGTTTCTGATGACATGGTTGTTACATTTACAACTGTACCTGTAATCGATGCTGGTCCGGATCAATTTATTTGTACTAATGACTTGCCGATCAGGCTTAATGCTATAGGTTCCAGATCAACCTGGACAGGTGGCTCGGGTACATTTACCCCGGATAATAAAACGCTGAATGCCATATACACTCCTTCTCCTTCTGAATTGTTAGCTGGAGTTGTAAACCTAACTGTAACAACAGATGCAGTAGGATCATGTCCTCCGGTTTCTGATGCAGTCACTTTCAGAATCCCTAAAGGTCCGGAAATAGAAGCTGGACCAGATCAAACGGTTTGCGGCAATTCTCCGAATGTCTCATTAAACGGAAAAGTTGGAAACGCTAAAGGGGCTCTTTGGTCAACGAATGGAACAGGTTCTTTCCTGCCTGACAGGAGCAATTTAACAGCGACTTATGTCCCTTCATCTGCAGATACATCAGCCGGAAGTGTAATACTAACTCTAACCAGTTTAGGTAATGATACTTGTTCACTTGTTTCTGATCGCTTGACTGTTACATTTAAAGATGCAGTAGTGATAGATGCAGGTCCAGAACAAACCTTGTGCGCAAATGTCAGCGGAATTCAATTACATGGTGTTGTACTTAATGCTTCAGGAGCTACATGGTCTGGTGGTTCAGGAACATATACTCCTAATGCTACAACTTTAAACGCGACATATGTACCATCCGTAGCAGAAGTTAACGCCAAAAAGATAGTATTAACTCTGACATCTGTAAGTGATGGCATTTGTCCTCCACTTTCAGATAAAGTAACATTTATCCTCCAAGATGCTCCTCAGGTTGAAGCCGGACCTGACCAGACGATATGTGCAAATACAAGTTTTATTAAACTCGACGGGACTTTTTCAAATGCGGGTGGAATTATATGGAAAAGTTCAGGATCTGGAACATTTGCTCCTGATGCATCACAAAAAGATGGAAACTATTATGTATCCTCACAAGACACAGTTATAAAGAAAATTACCCTGACCATTACCACAACTGGTAATGGAGTGTGTAATCCTGCTGAGGACAAGATGACATTGACCATTACTCCTATTCCAACAGTAGATGCTGGTACAGATCAAGAACTTTGTGAAAATGTAACCTCCGTGATACTTTCAGGTAAAATAAATGTCGCAACAGGCGGATCATGGACAAGCACAGGAAGTGGTACATTTAGCTCTAATGGAATTAATGCTGTATATAAACCAAGTGCAGCAGACCTTAAAAAAGGTATATTGACATTCACACTTACATCTACTGGAAATGGTGCATGCGCTCCAGGAAAAGATGCGATGACAGTTAATTTTACCCCAATGCCAAAGGCAAATGCAGGAAGCGACTTTACAATTTGTGAAAACAGTTCCTCAATTACACTTAACGGAACTATCGAATCTGCTACAGGTGGAACTTGGTCGACATCAGGAGATGGTACCTTTGGGGATCGCAATAATGTCAATACGACTTACAATCTAGGAGGAGGGGATATTTCTAAAGGTAATGTTTCACTAACTTTAAAAAGTATAGGGAACGGAGCGTGTCCAGAAGCTGTAAGTTCAATAAATGTTACCATTTTATCACTTCCTAAAGTAAATGCAGGTCCAGACCAGACAGTTTGTGCAGACGTTTCAGAGGTTAGTTTATCAGGAACAATCTCTAATTATTCTTCTGCGCTTTGGATTTCACAAGGAACAGGTATTTTTCTGCCAAACAGCTCTGATCTGAATGCGAAATATAAACCATCAGCTGAAGACATTGCCGCTAAGCAAATCAAAATTACATTACAAGGTGTAGGTAATGCTCCTTGCGCAACTCTTACAGATGAAATGTTGATTAACATTACACCACTAGTAACCGCTAATGCCGGACCAGATCAAAAAGTCTGTTCCGATGTAACTGGAGTTCAACTTGCTGGAAACGTAACAACAGCGGCAGGACAGCAATGGAGTACAACAGGAACAGGGACATTCAGTCCTGATGCAAACGCATTAAATCCAGTTTATACTCCATCCAAAACAGATAAAGAAGCAGGTAAAGTAACATTTAAAATTCTTACCACAGGGAATGGTACATGTAACGCCGTTACGGATTTTGCAGATGTATCTTTTACCCCTGCTCCAACCGTAAAAGCGGGGCCAGATTTGGAAATATGCGAAGACGTAACCTCTGTTAATCTGAACGGAGTTGTGACTATTGCAACCGGAGGAACCTGGAGTACTTCAGGAGATGGTGGATTTAGTCCAACAGCTAACCAGCTTAGCAACTCTTACCTGATAGGTAATGCCGACAAAACACCGGGATCTGTAATTAAACTTATTCTGACAACCTCAGGTAATGGACTTTGTCAGCCTGCCAGAGATACTCTTAACCTTACAGTAAAACCTCTGTCGATTGTTAATGCAGGAGATGATCAGATTGCATGTGAAGATGTAGCTGGCATAAATCTTTCCGGAACAGTTCTTAATGCTTCCGGAGGACTATGGAAAAGCTCTGGAGCAGGTACATTCTCTCCTAATGCATCAACGCTAAATGCCACTTATATTCCTTCAGCTGCGGAAAGAGCTTCAGGAAAAGTTCAATTAACTCTTACAGCGACTGGCACTGGAGTTTGTAATCCATTATCCGATGTCATGGAAGTTAAATTTGAAAAAACACCGGTTGTAAATGCTGGACCGGACATAAATGTTTGTGCAGACATTGGAGCGGTTCAGTTATCAGCTTCATTTACTAATGCTACAGGAGTAAAATGGAACACTTCAGGAGACGGTAATTTTTCACCTGACAATATTACCCATAACCCAATGTACCTTATAGGGACCAATGACAGCATCAACAAAAAAGTATTCATCACTGTTACAAGTACAGGAAATGGAAATTGCTCAGCCGTTTCAGATCAGATGATTCTCACTATCAGTCCGATTCCTTCTATAGATGCTGGACCAGATATAGTTGCGTGTTCAGATGTCACTTCAATACAACTTAATGGAAAAGTTAAAGTAGCATCAAGCGGATATTGGATCTCAACAGGAAGTGGAACCTTCTCTCCAAGCCCTGACAGCCCAACGGCACTATATTTGCCATCTGCAGCAGATAAATTAACGACTACATACCTTATATTAAATACTGCAGGAAATGGTTCCTGTAACTTCTATTCTGATACCTTAATCCTGAAGTTTGATCCAAATCCAAAGGTATTTGCAGGTCCTGATCGCACTGTTTGTAGCACAGACCTACCTATTCAGCTTGAAGGTTCAGGAAACAATGCCACCTGGACTTCGCCAGGAGGAGGAGTTTTTCTTCCTGATGCCACAGTATCTAATGGTACTTATATGCCAACTACTTCAGAAATTGCAGCTAAAACAGTTACTCTGACATTATCAAGTCCGGCATCAGGTATGTGCCCTGCCACCGCTGATCAGGTTACATTTGCTATAATACCAGGTCCGATTGTTGATGCTGGTTCAATAACAAGTATCTGTAATACAATGACCTCAATAGCTTTAGCCGGAAATGTTACAAATGGTAATGTAATATGGTCAACTACTGGTAAAGGTACATTCCAAAACTCAAATGCTGCATCTACCACATACAACATCGATGCGGATGACAAACTTGCCGGAGTTGTAACTTTGATTCTGAGCTCAGATGGAAATGGGATTTGTAATTCAATCGGAGATACTTTGAATCTGACATTTGATCCGGAAGCAATAGCAGATGCAGGTTTTAACCAGTCACTTTGTGCAGATGTTGCTGCATTTCAATTATCAGGAACCGCTAAAAATTATTCTTCTATTCAATGGTCAACAGCAGGTACTGGAAGCTTAAACAATGTAACTACCCTAACACCTGATTATACGCCATCTGTAGCGGAAAGGAATAATCATAGCACTGTTAAAGTTACCATGAAGGTGAACGGATTAGGCAATTGCCCTCCTGTAACCAAAGATGTCTTACTATCTCTAACTCCTGCTCCTACAGCGAATCCTGGACTTGATACTATAGTTTGTTCGAACTCTCAGACTATTCCGCTAAAAGCAACAATCACCATTGCCGGAGGAGCCATCTGGTCAACTTCAGGTACAGGTACATTTGCGCCGGGAGCACAAAGTCTGACTGCATCTTATATTCCGTCTGAAAATGACAAGTCATCCACTGTCACTTTAACATTAAAAACAACAGACAATGGAACGTGTGGACAGGTTAGTAAGGATAAAAAGATAGATTTTGTTAAAATGCCAGAAGCTGATGCAGGCCTGGACGATACCATTTGTGTTAATTCAGCTACCGGAATTGCACTGAATGGAATTGTAAAATCGGTAACAGGTTCAGGAGTTTGGTCAGCAATGGGAACCGGGTCATTTAGTGCTCCGACGACTACTCTTATAAACACCTATTCTCCATCCAATGAAGAAAAACAAGCAGGTAGTTTTATACTAGCACTTAAAACCACCGGTAATTCAGTATGTCCGGAGGTAGCAGATTATAAATCCGTAACCATTCAATATCTACCAGAAGCAAATGCAGGACTTGACCAAAATGTCTGTGCTGATATTCCAGGTATTAAACTTAATGGAAAATTGACAAGAGCACTTTCTGGAGAATGGACAACAAATGGAGACGGGACATTTTCTCCAGATAAATTCTCCCTAAATGCTTCTTATATACCAGGAGCTATTGACAGGACGAAAACCGGAATCATCTTATCATTAACTACAAAGGATAATGGAAAATGCGCACCATCTACCGATCCGCTTGACATCACGTTTATCCCATTACCCGACGGAAATGCAGGTAATGACACAACTGTGTGCGAAGATAGTCCTGCTGTTTCCCTAAACGGTACAGTTACTAATTCGTCTGGAATCATCTGGACAACTGATGGATCCGGAAAGTTCAGTCCATCAGCTTCTTCACTGATAGCCACATATATCCCAGGATTAAGTGATATCAAAGCTGGAGGGGTAACATTAAGGTTGAAAGTAAACGGAATGTCTAAGTGCGGAGGTGTTACAAGACTTAAACATATATCTATCAATCCAAAACCTACATTATATGCAGGTCCTGACATAAGAATTTGTGAGAAAACAGAGGAAATAAAGTTAGCAGGTTCAGCAACTAATTATACCAGTATAAACTGGACAAGCAGTGGTATAGGTAGCTTCGTAAATGGGAATCAACTTTCAACTGTTTACAAGACGGACCCTACTGATTTTGATGCCCAGGCAATAAATCTTATAATGGAAGTACAAGGAAAACCTGGTTGTAGACCAGTTCAGGATCAACTTACTGTCAGATTCAATCCCCAACCAACGGTTATTGCAGGACCATCTCAAAACTTCTGTTTTGATGCCCCGGAAATAACACTTAACGGGCAAGTTAAAAATGGAGGAAAAATAGAATGGTCCAGCACAGGGTCCGGTATATTTCTTCCAGGAAAATATCACCTGAACACAAAGTACATACCTTCATTGGAAGATCGCATTTCAGGTTCTGTTAAACTTTCAATAAAAAACATAGAAGTGACATTGTGTAAAGCTGATGAAGATACCCTTGAAATTACATTTATGCCAAAACCAGTTGCTGACCCTGGTCCGGCTATTATTTGTGATATAACTAACGGTGCAAAACTAAATGGTAAATTCCAGAATGCTACTGGTGTATTCTGGACATCAGAAGGAAGTGGAACATTCTCTCCAGATCCTAAAGATCCTGCAGCAACTTATTATCCTTCATTGCAGGATAAACAGAAAGGTTCGATTCATCTGAACTTGACAACTACTGGAAATGGCGTATGTAATGAAACTGTTGCTATGACAACGCTCATTATTGAGCCAAAACCCACAGCAGATGCAGGAAAAGATCTTGATGTCTGTATGTCAAGCACCCCAACAATTACCGCAAACCTGACAGGTGATGTATCTTATGAATGGTACAATCTCAATGGAGTATTAATGGGATCAGGTGCAAACATAATGCTTCCAAACCTTGATCGTGATACAACACTTGTATTAAGAGTATTCGACAGCAGACCATGTGATCAGTTCGATACAGTTACGGTAAGAGTATTTACCCCTCCTACTATTGGAATGCCGGCTGATACATGTTTTGATCAACCTCTGTATGTTGCCGCAAAATTAAGAGATATCCCTCTCGTTACCGGTCAATACATCTGGTCTCAGGATGGAAAACTTATGCCGAATCAGGTATTACCGATCCTTAGTGTACCAAGACCTGGAGAATACACTGTTACCTATGCTTTTGGCAATTGCTCTGTTTCTAAGAAAATTAAAATTAATCCATTACCAGTGTTAATGGGTTCAGATAAGATTGCCTGTGAAAATCGTAGTACTGTTCTAAGCATCACTTCTACCCTGCCATCATCCAATTACCAATGGTCAGGACCGGGGGTTAATGCAACAACCACCGGAGGCAACCTTGGAATAATCGTACCATTAGATACCAATTTCTATCAGGTAAGTGTTACTACCAACGATGGATGTAAAGCAAGTCACGACATAAGAGTTATTGGAGTCCCATCACCAATATTCAGCATAAAAGACTCTGCTTTCTGTTCAAATAAAACAGCAATGTTTGTTGCGAGACCTACCAATATCAGTAATATTGATTCTCTGCCAGTAACTTATGAGTGGATGAAAAACGGAGTATCAATGAACAACAGTAATGATTCACTTCTAATTAATTCTGAAGGCGCTTATGCTGTTAAAGTTACAATTGGAGAGTGTGATACTTTGCTGACAACAAAAATCAAATTGAATGAAGTACCAAATCCAAGGTTACCGAAAGAACTTGATTTGTGTATGGATAACAAAGAAGTCATCAAACTGGATGCTGGACCTGGACTCATATATAAATGGACCGGCGATGCGCAGGTTGATAATGATACAACAAGAATACTGTTTGCTACAGATTCAGGATTCTATAAAGTACGTGTGATCAACCAATATCAATGTGAAAAAGAGGATTCTACATCTATCAAAGATATTTGTCCTCCAAGATTATATGTTCCAACTGGACTTGATCCAAGTACTGAAGGTAAATCAACTCTAGATATATTTGGTAAGTATTACACCAACTTCCAGATTACAATATTTAATCGCTGGGGAGAAGTAATCTTTATGTCAAATGATCCGAAAGCAGTATGGGACGGTACATACAGAGGTGAAGTGATGCCGATAGGAGTTTATAACTACATTGTAACATATGAAGGCCTGAATGAAAAATATAAAGGTCCATACAAAGTAAAAGGTGCAGTTACTGTAGTAAGATAACCGAAACATACTGACCGATAATAAAAAAGACTGCATACTTCATGCAGTCTTTTTTATGCGTAAAAAACATTTTAACTTCTTAAAAATTTTTAATAGGTTTAGCAGTTATAAAGAGATAAAACAGTCTCAGGCTTTGAAATTAGTTCATTTATTAATTTTTATCCTTTTCTTTTCAGGACTTCGGGAAGGTTTTGGTCAAACCCAGGGAGACTATCTCATCAATGGTCGCTTGGTAGACAGCGTTGATTCAAAGGGCATTTCAGACGCCCTTATTATTAATAAAAGTACAAACAAAGTTGAAATTTCTGATAAAAGTGGGTACTTCTACTTCAATGCATCTCTCAACGATACGATCGTTATTTACATTCTGGGGTATCGTACCAAAATATTTCCATTGCATAAGGAAATGACCACCAGGCAAATGAATGCCATCAGACTTGTCCCCGACATTGAACAATTAAAAAGTGTGGAAGTAATAGGGAAAAGTGAGCCTAGACAGAAATACAGATACCCTAATAATCAGGAGCCTGCCACCATTATGAATCCTATTACCTTTTTATATGAACGATATAGCAAAAAGTATCATCAGTATGAAAAGGTAGCAGAGCTTCAAAAAGCCAAATATTACGAACAACTCAAAGAATATCGTCTTAACCGGTTATTTATTATGGATGTTACCGGAGTTAAAGAAGAAGATGTTGACGATTTTATAAGTAAATGTAATTTTGGAAGAGAGTTTATCGAAACAGCTTCTGATTATGAACTGATTGTGATGATCAGGAAAAATTATGAATGGTATAAAAAATCCAAATCAGGAAATAAGAGGAGTATATATTAGGCAGAAGTTTGCATATATCGAAACATTTAAATATATTTATATAACAATTAGTCAGGATGGCAATTAAACCGGATGATCGCATAAAACAGATTGAAAAAATGGCCAAAGCCCTGGGTGACAAAAACAGACTTGTTATCCTACAGACAATTGCAGAAAAAGGATGTGTAAATTGTACCGAATTCACTGAAGTCATAAACCTGGCTCAGCCTTCAGTCTCTCATCACATCAAAATTTTAGTGGATTCCGGTCTGATAAACTCTGATAAAGAAGGTCGATTTGTTAAATTATGTATCAACAGAGAAAACATCGAAGAATTCAATGCATTTTTAAACGACATTAACAAATTCTGACTTTTTTTGATTTGTCATATTGATATATTCAAATATATAAAACATTCAATTTAAACAGTTAAACTTATGGAAAACGGAACTAAATACCTCGAATTGACAGATGGAACTTTCGATACCGAAGTGATAAAAACATCTACCCCAGTGCTTGTTGATTTTAGTGCAGAATGGTGTGGACCTTGTAAAATGATGGGACCGGTTATTGAGGACCTGGCAAATGAATATGCGGGAAAGGCAAAGATTACCAAAATTGATGTGGATGTTAATCCTCTAACAACATCCAAGTACGGAGTGCGCAGTCTTCCTACCCTGTTAATTTTTAAAGATGGAAATGTCGTAGATAAGATTATTGGAGCTGTTCCCAAAAAAGTCATTACTGAAAAATTAAGTGCATATCTTAATTAAGTTCAGAAGAAAGGCCGGTCAGTCCCCGGCCTTTTTACTTCAGCAACATTTTTGAGCAAGTGCAACAAGATTATACTCTTGCTCAAACTGTTGCTTTTTTATACCTGGTAAGTGAATCTCCATTCCTTTTCAAAATTTAATTTCTACTCTTTCCCTTAAAACCCCATCAGAAACCAACCTTATTTACTGCTTGTTTTTATTTTAGGAAGCTGGAGTAAGGATTATGTACAGGGTAAATAAGGAGCTTGCCGAGATCTTTGAGTCAATAGGCAGCATATATGAATTTAAAGGGCCTAAAGAACGATTCAGGTCTATAGCCTATCACAATGCAGCCAGAATAATCAATGACCTTCCCGAAGATATCAGAGATCATATTCAGGACGGAAAATTTATTAAGACCTATGGTATTGGTAAAAGCATTGAAGAGAAAATCTTTGAGTTTCTTAAAACTAATCAAGTCAGCTTATTTAATGATCTGCAAAAGGAAGTTCCTAAAGACTTTCTGACACTAATGAAAGTTCAGGGATTGGGTCCCGAGACATTAAAAAGGTTTTATTATGATCTTAACTTAAGTACCAAAGAGCAAATCATAGAAGCCCTTCAGGATGGCAGAATCTTGCAGCTTAAAGGTTTTCAAAAAAAGAAGGTAAATAATATTTTATCTTCTTTACTTAAGAAAACTGAAGCAGAGCAGCGACTCTCACTTTGGGATGCTCAGGAAATCAGTACAAGCATTATAAAAATGCTCAATACCATTCCACAGATTCAATTGATCGATATCGCAGGAAGCCTTCGCAGGCAAAAGGAAACTGTTGGTGACATTGACCTTTTGATTGCGGCAAAAGCCAAAGACCGCAAAGCTATCATCAGGCATTTTGTATCTCTTGATGAAGTTGAAAACCTTTATGCGGAAGGCGATACCAAAGCCAGTGTATATTTCAAATCTTTTAAACGTCAGGTAGACATAAGAATAGTAACGGAAGACCAATGGGGTGCAGCGCTGCAATATTTTACTGGTTCAAAGGCTCATAACATTCACCTCCGAAAACTTGCCATTGAAAAAGGATATAAGATAAATGAATATGGACTTTTTACTGTAGAGGAAAATAAAAAGATTGCCGGAGAAAATGAAGAAGATATTTATCATGCCTTGGGTCTTGAATGGATGCCTCCTGAGATGCGCGAGGATACTGGTGAAATTGAACTTGCTTCTGAAGGGTTGATACCTCAGCTCATCACAATGGAGGATATAAAAGGCGATATGCATACACATTCGAAATGGTCAGATGGACACAGCTCCATTGAAGAAATTGCAGACTATATTTCCTCTAACCAAAAATATGACTACATCGTCATTACGGATCATTCCAAATCCCAAATAATTGCGGGAGGAATGGAGGAGGATAAATTTATAGAACAGTTAAAAGAGATTAAAAAGGTAAACAAGAAGATTGGCAAAGACCTTATAAAGTCAGGTACTGAAGTGGATATACTGCCTGATGGTTCTTTGGATTTATCTGATTCACTATTACAGACGCTTGATTGGGTTGTAGCTTCAATTCATTCCCATTTTAACCAGGACAATACAGAAAGAATTATTAAAGCCTGTCATAATCCATACGTATGCGCAATAGGCCATCCGACAGGAAGAGTACTTGGAGCCAGAGAAGGCTATATAGTTGATATGGAAAGAATCCTGGATGTTGCGGCTTATACAGGGACTGCACTAGAAATAAATGCCCACAGCCATCGCATGGATATTAATGATCGTTGGGCTAAAAGAGCTATTGAGAAAGGCGTAAAGCTTGTTATAGGCACCGACAGCCATAATACAGGAAATTACAGCTTTATGAAACTGGGAGTTGCTATAGCGAGAAGAGCATGGTGTACGAAAGACAACATCTTAAATACATCAGATTGGGCAAAGATAGAAGTGTTTAAGAAGAGGAAACTAGAGAAGATTTATGTGCTGCATTAACTACTGTAAATCTCTTTTAGGGAGATATACTTGGCTTTTACCATTTTAAAACATATCCCCACTACAGTATAACTGACAAATATGAATGAACCACCTTTTATCCTATTTTATGCGCACTGCTACTTCTATGTAATTCAAATAAGAACTTCTTTAATACGTCACCATTTGCTTATTATATTTATTCCTGTAATCTATAGGAGTCATACCTGTAATCTTTCTGAACACATCCCTGAAGGCCTTGGAATCCGTATATCCTACATCGAACATGATTTCACTGATATTCTTTCGTGTTGATTCGAGGTTCTTTTTTGCAGCTTCAATCTTTACTCTTTGAATATATTCTGTAATAGTATTGCTGGTTGCTTTCTTAAACCTACGTTCAAAGCTCCTTCTTCCTACCGCAAACAAATCAGACAACTGATCAACGGAGATCTTCTCCTGAAAATTGGATTCTATAAACTCTTGTGCCTTCTTTACAGGCTCATCTTCATGTTCTTTCTGCCCTCTGAACATAACAAATGAAGACTGACTATAACGGTCAATCTCTATCTCAAAATATTTGGCAGCAAGTATGGAAAGTTCTCTGTCTGTATATTTTTCAAGTAAGTATATAAGTAAATTCCAGAATGAATTGGCTCCTCCGCTGCAATAGATACCCTTTTCATCAGTAATGATCTTTTCTGATACTAATATGGCTTCGGGAAACATCTGTCTGAATGCATGCTCGGCAAGCCAGTGTGTAGCACACTTCTTCCCATCCAGCAATCCTGTTGATGCCAGCAGAAAAGTCCCGACGCATAAACTTGCTACTTCTCCTCCATTATTATATTGTTTATTGATCCAAGGAAAAAAATCCTTATTGATATTTATAACTTGTGTCCAATCGCCATTAACAGCAGGAATAATAATCAAATCGGTTTTAAAGGAATCTTCAATAGTCAGATCAGGATGAACTCTGAAAAAAGAATCATAAACCTGAACTTCTTTGTCAATCCCAACCAACTGAACTTTAAACAACGGCTGTTTTCCTTTATTGATAAGAAACTCATTTGCCATTGTGAATGCCTTGAATGCTCCTTCAATGCAGCCTAGGGAAGCTGCTCCTTTCGGAACAAGAATTGATATGTGCTTCATTAGAAAATATACCTGGAAACCTCTTGAAACAATTATTTCCTGATTTTAATTCTGAGAAAATTCGAAATCAGGAAAAGAATATATTTCTTCTTTAGTAAACTTATGAAAAAAAAATGTCGCAAACAACCCGAGAACAACTGCTTTTCACTCAAATTGTACTAATCAAGTTTAAAATTAACAGGAAGGTTAAATACTACATCTACATTCTCTCCATTGTGACTGCCGGCTTCCCAATCCGGCATTTCATTAATCAGACGAAGCACTTCAGAGTCAAAATTTCGGGCACCTTCTGCTGATTTTAGAATTCTTGGATCCTTAATTTTACCATTTTTATCTACAACAAAAGTCGCATAAACAACACCTTCTATTTTATTTTTCCTCTCCCATTTTGGGTACTCAAGATGGCGATGAATATATGCTATCATAAGCTCAAACCCACCTTTAAACTCTGGCATTTTCTCGACATGTGTATACGGACCTTCATTTGGTGTAATTGTATCTGGAGGTAGCGCTACAATTCCCGTAATCTCAATCGGTACCTCAATCACCTCGTCCATTTCAATACATTTTGGAGTTGTTTTTAACACCCTTTTTTCAACATCACTTTTTATTACGCTTTTATCAGGACCTGATTCAACCTCTTTTATTCCTGAAGTATCATCAAGCACTTTAGGCGTTGTTGCTATTGATGAGGTATCAGCAATGATGTTTGTTTTAGCCTCAACATTCGACTTGTTTTCACAACCAGATAAGACTAATGCCCCAAGTGTTAAAAGATAAAAAGCAAGATTAGAGCTCTGTTGCTGATTGGAAAGCGCCTTAATTGTTACTACAAAATCCTCATATGAAAAGTCAAGTTGGGATGAATAAAATCTGCCACAAACCTGTTTATTATAATTTAAAATAAGGTATTCCAGTATTTCTTGTCTTGACTTATCTCTAAAGTCAGTAACATCTTTTTTACAACTGATACAAAATCTGGACCGGACACCGATCTTCATTTTCTCCCAGTCTTCGTGACAAGGATTAGAGATACCTATCTGAGGTTTCATAAAAAATGGCTTTAAAGCTAAACGATAAAAGTCTTTACTTATTGATAAATTAAAAATACCAACGATGATCAAAAAAAGAAAGGTCTCATAAACTAATTATGAAACCTTTATTGCACAGTACCTATAACTACCTATTATTTCCACATAAAGAGAGAGCTCTTTATTAAACTGTTTCAGTATACTTTTTAAAGTTATTCAGAATCGCCTGCCAGCCTTGTTTCTGCATCTCTACAGGGTTCTGAGATTCTGCATCAAACGTTTCAACAACCTTAGTTTCATTCCCTTGTGCAGTAAATACGACCTTTGTTTTTCTGCCATCTTCCATTGTATATTCAATCACTTTGTTGGTTTCAACATTGGTATATTCTCCACCAAAGTCAAAACTAAAACTGCCATCTTTTGCAGCCATTGTTGTCTTAAACTTTCCACCTTTGCGCAAGTCATTTTCCGCATAAGGTGCATGCCAATCGTCAGATGCCTGACACCATTTGGTAATATCTTCAGGTGAATTCCAGGTTTTCCAGACTTTCTCTACAGGTGCTTTTACCAAAGCCTCTACGGTTACAGATATTGGGGTTGTTGTTTCTTTGCTCATAGTCTTTTGGTTTAGATTTGTTAATGACACAAAATTACTTTAAAACCTTGCATCAGAATATATTGTAAACGACAATCGTAAGGGGTAATTCCGACAATTTTAGTTTTAAAAACTGTTTATACTGATTCAGGACGCCAATTATTTATCAATACAACATTAACTTTACTTAGGTTAAAAACATTGACCTTGAATGAAGAACCGACATATTTTTAATTGCATCCTTCCTTTTCTGGCTTTTTATATTTTCTTAAACTATTGATTGACTGGTTGCCCCCTAAGTATATCTCGGTGTATTTGCCCGGGAAGTACTCTATACACAGGTATCTTAATCGAATATTCTTTACACAGCTTTTTTATTTGTTCATCAATTTGTTCATTCGAATATCTTGAAGAGAAATGCCCCAGAATCAATGTTTCAATATTGATTTCAGAGACCATTTTTATAACTTCATCCAAATTACTATGTTTGTTTCCATGCTTATTTATTCTGTCGTCATCTTTTCCTCCAAGAAAAGTCGCTTCATGAATAAGAATTTTTGAATTGTCCCACTTTGAATAATCATCTACTGGCGTATCTCCCGAATAGGTAAGTATATTCGTTCGGACTATCTCACTGAGCGCTTCTCTGCCAGCTTCTGATATAAGCTGCTTGATCTTTTCCTGTGGAAGTGAGGCATATTCAGACTTTAATTTTGTTTTAGTCTGATAAACTTTATAACTAAAGCTTTTGTGTATTCCCTTATCAGCTTTTACATGTTCATTTCTGATAGCTTTAACAATCAGATGATCCGCAATCTGAATTTCTTCATCTTCAATAACAGGTTTCCACACTGTGCCTTTTACATGAGGATCAAATTTCTTTGTAAACTCCTCTATGGCTGGAAATGATCCGCAATGAGCGGGATAATGCAGTATTGGATATCCATCCCGCGCGTTCAATTGATTGAACTGCAGAAGCCCTCCCAGATGATCTCTGTCTGCATGTGAAATAAAAACGTGATCTGCTTTTCTTGCTTTCTGTAACAATGCTGATGCCACTCCATCCCCAGCATCAAATAATATTCCAAGCTCTTCTACAAAATACCACGTGGAGAATAATGCTGTAGAATAGCCGCTAATATTGAATTTCATCTTTACAATCCCTATTTATTCCGTTTCATAATCCAGCTTCACTGTAATAGTCGCTGTTTTTCTTTTGGAAGAAGTATTATAAGAACCTCCCCATGAAAAATCTTCTGATGAATTCTGGGCTACTATCTGAAACACTCCCAAATCCGCATTTTTAAGATGCCCTATATCACTTCCTGCATTCTCTGCGATTTTCATAGCACGAATGTTTGCATCCTTTGTTGCCTCTGCAATCATTTCTATTTTAAGCTCAGATAGCTTTGTGTAATAGTACTGAGGATTTTTGGAATAGAACTCCACTCCTGAATTTATAAGCTCACTTACTTCCCTTGAAATCCCTTCTACTTTATCCACCTCAGTTGATTCAATTTGTACATCCTGCTTAAGTCTGTACCCTATGAATATCGTTTTAGTTTTATTACCATCTTCATCATAGACTTCATCTATTTCCTTATCTATATTTACTGCAGAAAATATAATATTCGATTCCTTTATTCCTTTTGATATCAAATAGTTTTTAATACTTTCCCGGTCTTTATCTAATGCAGCATAAGCCTCTTTAAGGTTTGAATTAATCTTTGAAAACGAACCGTTCCAGACTATCAGATCAGATACAAAGTCTTTCTTTCCAAGGCCTGTAACGCTGATAATTTCATTACTTCTGTTTCTGTTCTTAAAAGCATTAGCAAAGATCAAAGCAGTAAAAATAATTGAAACACCTATTATCAGTGAGTTTAAATATAATTTCATATTACAAAAAGTTATTGAGGATGATAAAGAAAATTAGCTCTTCACTTCTTCTTTTAAAAATTAAAATAAAGGGTAATCCTCGATTACCCTTCCAAATATTTCCAGTCTTTTATTGGTTCAAAATCTTTGTAGCACTCTGCTACTGATGGATGTGAAAGTACAGACTCTACTGAAACTTCAGGAATAGACTCATCAGCAATTCCATTCTTCACAAATATAAAATTGAACCCTAATTCATTGGCCCCTACAAGTCTGTATCCCTTTCTTTTTGCGAGGTTGGTCATAGCTACTGGTGAAGCTCCATGATATACGGGATGTTTTCCCGGGTATGAATAATCAGGATCATAAGGAACAACAATGTTATTCAGGCCAAATTCCACATGTGTTTCAATGATCACCACTTTTGGAGACACGACAGAGATAGCATCCCAGATCCAATAGTCGTTTCCATCAACATCAATTGATAGCAAGCCTATTTCTCCTTTAAATCCTGCATCTTCAATAAGTTTATTTACATTCTCTCTGTTTACCTTCGAACAAACAAACTTTGGTTTATAAAACCAAGGATGAGGATATTTATCATAGAACTTTCTACCACGCTTGATACTCTTCGGATTTCCGTCTATAAATAATCCATGCCAGCCAAAATTGAAGTAAAGATTTGCTGAGTTACTATTGACTCCATCATCAGATCCAATTTCAACGAATACTTTATTATCCATTCCTATAGCAGAAAATAAGAACAGCAACTTTCCATCTTCTTCAAACTGGGAAAAAACTCTGAAGCCCGTATCAGCGATCTTCACATTTTCCCTTTTGGAAATACGATCCTGATAGTAATGAAATAATTGCCTTTGGGAAATTTGTACAGATGGATTAAATCTGTTTCTTATTTTAGTTATTAAGAACTTGTCTTTTAAAAAATTCCTGATCATTGTTAATGCTGAAATAGAGTCTTTATGCTTCGGAAATAACATCTTAAATCCGTGCTAAGTAAGCAATATATGTATTTTTCCGAAATTCTGGTAAAATGTCTAACGCTTCTGAACAGTGGCAATCAAGACAAACAGCTAATTATCAGCAGCATAAAACACCACAATAATCAACCTATTTTTCAATAAAGAAAACAGAATCGCCTGCTCTTGAAAAAATCAGACCTTACCATTCCAGACTCTTTCTTCGGTTAAGCGCCTTCCTTTTAGTTTTGAGTATACCTCCACTCCTTCAGGATTATTCAGATCTTCGGGGGTATTTATATCCGTCACAAAGCAATCATCAAGACTTTCAATACGCCAACGCACAAGTTCACCATGAATATTTAAGTATGGCTCTGCTTTTTTATTCTTTACTTTTTCCATCTTTTTATAAGCATCATCAAAAGATTTTGCTTTAATCAGTACCATTCTGTCTTCTATAGTTTGTTTTCCTTTCTTCTGCTTTTCAACTTCAACTACCACTGTCATCTTAACACAATAGTATTCATGAGAAGATTTTATTTTTCTTCTTTTCGCTTTATCAACTTTGTTAATTGAAAAATAGGCTATTGATTGAATCTTATTTAATTTAGACAATAACAAAAATGGAATTTTCGCTTTTAATCCACTAGGTTTACCAGGAGAACCTGATACTTCGTAGGAAGTGAATAAATTCAATTTTATAATCTTTTCAATCTTTTGCTTTCTATCCTCAGCAACCTTCGCTTTTCTTTCCTTTGGAGATATATTATAAATAGTTTTAATATCTATATACTTTGGATGGATTGAAACTTCAACGTTCCTCTTTTCGTCAGGAAATCCTTTATCGAGAATCCAATCCTCCAGGCCTTTTATTGAACTCATTATTGATCAGAAATTTATTTTCAGATCAAATTTATGTTTTTATCTCTAAAAATTGAATTGCCAATTCAATCATAAAGGGAATATACTTTTTCACCCATTTCTTTTTAAACCAAAATCAAAGCGTTCATGAACGATTCTTTTCAATATTCCCAATTGCCCGCAGTGCCACATGGCATGTTTTATATTCCAGTCTAATGCCTCGAATTTGTTTGATGCTATTGGATGGGTAACTGGAGACGAATGCAATGTCATATTCAAATCATGATCAGATAAAGATTTTATAACTTCCAATGACTTTAACTCAACAAGCATTAGTTGTTTCATTAACTGATCGGGCTTGTATTTGCCCACTGTATTTTCTGGTTTTCCTGTGGTAAAAATTTCATCATAATCTTTTAAGGGTATTTGGCGGATAATATCCATCTGGTGTCCTGAAATAACCATCACAGAATGGAAATAAAAGCTCATCAGAAGATGCCCCGCCTGCCAGGTGACATTTGATTCAATTACCTCGGGAGTAATATCCCATTGTTCATATGGTATGGAACTCAAAAGTCTGTTAACCCAACTGTAAGTTTCCTCTGTTTGCTTCAGCAAAATTTCTACTTGCTTCATTTTAATTTTGGTAAGTTCTAAACTAACTGGGAACAAATCTAACTGAAGCCGGCTGATCATTTCTTGATCAAAATCAATATTGCCCTGTACTTATTTTATTTCTTATTCTGCTGATGGTTTCAGGCGTTACACCAAGGTAGGATGCAATTAAATATTGAGGGATCCTTTGTGCAAGATCCTTTCTTTGAGAAACGAGTTGAAGATATCTTTCCGGAGGAGAATCCAGCAAAAGAGATTTAACTCTATCATGGTTTCTTAAAAACAATTTTTCATTCATTTGCCTCGCCATATCTCTGATAAACTGATACTCATTGCCTAGCTTATCCAGTGCCTGTCGGGTAATCACATGGACTATTGTATCCTCAATACATCTTATTTCCTTCTCCGATGGTTTACAGGTTAGATAACTGTAGTAGTTCGTTATAAAGCTATTTTCAAAAGCAAATTCTTCAATGATTTCAGTACCATTTTTATTATACACACACATCATAAGACCATTCTCTATAAGCCCTACTTTGTTACAGATCTCGCCTTCTGCAATAAAAATTTCGTTTTTCTTTATTTCCTTTTTGGTAAATTCTGATAGAAAAATATTTACCTCTTCTTCTGAAAGATTAAAAAGTCTGCGAATAGAATCTTTGATATTATTCATGCCTAAACCTATTAGGTGATATTTTAACAGTAAATAAAATTGAAAATAAAAAATGAAGGATTCAAGAATTATAATCCTTTCTTTGGATTATAAAATCCTTTCGTCCCATAAAGATTTAGCTTCCATATCTATGGCTTTTACTGCATCAGTTAAAACCTAATGCTTATTCAAGCAAGTGCAAGGAACAAACAAAGATTAGTAAAATAATCTCGTTACCCATATATAAGTACTAAAAAAAATATTGCTTAAAAGTTGAAAATTAAATAATTAAGAATTTACTTTAGGCATTAATTGTTTAAACATACAATTAATAGAACACGCTTTTATCCTACGGTATAAATTTCCGCATATCGGAAATATTTTTAAAATTAGAGAGGGTTTCGTGAGGATTTAAGCTGCTCTGCATCCGATATCAACTTTTAGTACCCAAAAATAATATTAATCTAAACCAGAAAACTCATGAAAAAACTAGCACTATTATTTTTATTATCAATTTCTTTTTACTCATGCAAAGATGAGAAGAAAGACAATCCTACTCCGGATAATATTTGTATTACAAGTGATGTTACATATACCAACACTGTCAAGCCGATCATAACAAAGAACTGCGTAGCTTGCCATGGTGCTGCGACTCCTATGAATTTAAACGATGTTAGCACACTGCAAGGAATAGCTCAAAATGGTAAACTGTATAAGGTAATAACCCATGCAGATGGAGTATCTCCTATGCCCAAAAATCAAGCAAAGCTATCAGACTGTGATATAGAAAAGATCAAAGTCTGGATCGATGCTGGTGCTCAGAATAATTAATTTTTTCAACTAAAATAGTATCGTAAGAGCGAAATGTATAAAATCTTTGCTCTTAGCTTTTAATTAAGAGTAGTCTTTTATAGAGGAAGAAAATAAGAATAGATCTTGATTAATGTTCCAGGATTCAATCAGAATAAACTCCTTACTTTTAATAGTAATGATTTTAAATCTATGAATACTGGATCAACTCAGTGAAATTACAATAGTTGTGAAACTTTGATACATCTGCCTTATCTATAGTCAGAGTATCAGCTTATACTTATTTATTTTAGAATCTTTCAAGACGCTAAAATCAACTTTGTTATTATGAAACATATTTGCCATATCCTATTTATCCTCCTATTCACATTAATTGTGAATGGGTGTAATTACGACAAGTTTGAAGAGCTATATCCACAGGCTCTTACTAAAGATCCTTGCGACAGTTCAGTTGCAAGCACATACAACCTGTCTGTTAAATATATTTTATCAAGTAATTGTATCTCATGTCATAGTGGCGATGTCGCTTCCGGAGGCATAGTGCTTGATAACTACAAATCAGTTCTTGAACAAGCTCAGAACGGAGCTTTGATGGGAGCAGTCCTTCATAAAGGAGGATATCAGCCAATGCCTCCCGGCTCTTCAATCCCTCAATGTCAGATTGAAAAATTGCAACAATGGATTGATGCAAAAGAGCCACAATAATTAATTAATAAAAGTGATTATGAAAAAACTTGTATTTGTAATATTCATATTGAATATCTCATTTAAGCTTTGGGCTCAGGAAGATCTATTGAATAGTCTTGAAAACGAACAGCCTCAAACCAAACAGTTAGTCTTTGCATCTTTCAAAGGAACAAGATTAATTAATCTTCATACAATTGAGACATTAGGAAAAGGGTCCCTGGATTTTAGAATATCACATAGGTTCTCTGATTTCAGTACCGGAGCATCTAATTTCTGGGGACTGGATGGCCCTGCAACTATTAGACTAGGATTAGATTATTCAGTCACAGATAGATTCACAGTAGGTATAGGAAGATCTTCTTATGGAAAACTTGTAGATGGTTTTCTAAAGTACCGGATACTTAGACAAACAATGGATAATAGTATGCCTATCAGCTTAACCGGATTGGTAACAATGAATGTATCAGCAGATAGAGACCCCAACAAAATCATTACCGGGGTAGATAAGTATGAAAAATTTAGCTCTCGAATTTCTTATATGTATCAACTTATGGTTGCAAGGAAATTCAATGAGAAGCTCACTTTACAATTATCACCGACGTTCATTCATTACAATATGGTAATAAAAAGCAGCGATAAGAATGATATGATGGCGTTGGGGGTATTAGGAAGATACAAAATCACAAGAAGTATTTCCCTGACCGGTGAATATATTTTCAGACTCACCAATTATACCCAAAATCAATCCGATATTTATCATAACAGTGGAAGTGTAGGAATGGACCTTGAAACCGGAGGACACGTTTTCCAGATATTTGTCACCAACTCCTTTGCAATTAATGAAGTCCAATTGATACCATATACTGCCAGCAGATGGGATAAAGGGCAAATAAGATTGGGATTCAATGTTTCAAGAGTCTTTGGTTTAAGCAAAAGTGCAAAAAAACAAAAAGACAAAATTAAAGCTGAGAAAAAATGGTAAAACAACTAATATTCCTCTTTCTGGCATCTTGTTTAATGCTGGTTAGGATAGAACTACAGGCACAAACCCAAAGTAAGGTTTATAAAACTTCCACTGGAAATATCAGTTTTTATTCGGAAACTCCGATTGAAAATATTGATGCACATTCAACTGCCATGTCCTCGGCCATAAATCCCGTAAACAGGAATGCAGCAGCACTTGTAATGATCAATACCTTTAAATTTAAGAATGCTCTAATGCAAGAGCATTTCAATGAAAAGTACATGGAAAGCGACAAATATCCTAAAGCAACATTTTCAGGAATAATTAATGAAAATGTGGACTTGATGAAACCTGGAAATTACAATGTCACTGTAACTGGAAAACTTACCATTCATGGAGTAGAACAGAATAGAACTATAAATGCTACAATCACAGTAAGCGAATCACTTCAGCTTCATTTGAAAGCAGATTTTAATGTTAAGCTTGTAGATCATAAAATTGAAATTCCTGAAATAGTTTTTCATAAAATAGCAGAAGTGATAGCTGTGAAAATTGATGCCGATTATTCTCTGAAGTAAGTCTTTATTCTCTTAACGAAAACTACAAAATTTTCTTCCTGCATATACCTTTAGTTATAATCAAAAATACATACATAGCACATAAGAAAAAGGCAGCCTTTTGAGAGGCTGCCTTTTTAGTTTTAGGAAGATCCAATAATATAAATTGAATATCTCCTGGCCGCAAGAGTAATTGATCTATGTTTGCAACATCACTTCCTTGCCTGAAATAGAGTAATTGCTCTTTTGTAACCTGTAGGTTATCTTGATTCCTATCAAATGTTTCAACACTGATTAATAATAACTTATACTGAAAAAATATTCTATATAAGAAACTAAACTTTATAAATTTATTATAAATTAACACAAAAATTAAACACGAAGCTTTGATGACATTTCACTTCGCAATTCATTTGTGATTTGATTTAAAAATGTCTAATTCAATAAAATGAGTTTAGTTCTAACCAAAAAGTAAAATGCAAATGTCAATAAACATCTTAACCAAAGCTATTACTATTTCAACAATGGGCATATTCCTTCTCATGCTTACAAGTTTGGTGAATCCTACAGATGATATAACAGGTACTTGGATTGAAGCAAAGGATGATAATAAAATGGAAATTTTTAAATCAGGAAATGAATATCAGGCCAAATTGCTATTTAGCAAAGCCGCACTTGAAGCTGATGGCAAAACATTTAAAAAAGATACTAAAAACAATGATCCGAAACTACGCAGCAGAAGCTTAGAAGGAATAGTATACATCACAAAACTGAGATTCAATAAAGGCGCTTATGTAGATGGAAAAATGTATGATTTTACCAGCGGGAATTTTTATGATTGCAAAATAACTGTATCCGGCAATAAACTCAATCTAAGAGGATTTATGGGCTTTGAATTTCTTGGAAAAACAATTGAATTCAATAGAGTGAAGTAGAGGTAAACTATTCCGCTGCTTCACACATAACTAACTACTTTGTTTCTGTTTCAGTTTTATGTTTCTTATTTATGCAGGTTAGCATATTTAGCAATTAGATTTTTATCTGTTACAATATATGCTTCAAAAGTCCCGTCCTGATTCGATTTAACAAAACCAAAAGGATTTTCTTTAGAAGAACCCAAAAAGACATCAATATGATTTCCCTTGATTTTACTACCTACATCTCCTGCAAAAAAATATCCTTCATGTTCTGCCAACTTTCCTTCAGCATCAATATACTTAACGCCTTTAGCCATTGGAATATAAATAACAGAACCAATAGGGACTAATACAGTATCGACAGCAATAGTTATAAAAGGTACTAAATTATAATTCTTACAACCCTTTCCAAATCCACCACTTAATTCCCAAAGTACTTTACTTGAGTTTAAATAATTACCATAGTTCTTATATTTAGAACATTGCCTGCAATCATATTGCATTTCCTTAGAGCGGCCAGCATAGTTGAATACATATGTTCTATTTTCCTTCTTGATAAAAACTGTTCCTTCAATAACTGCATTACACCAATCACATGAGTCTAATTTAAATCCTGTCTTTTTTTCATTTTTATCCAGGATATCAATACCTTTTTCATTATGCATTAAAGTAGGCACATAGTAATATGTTGCCCATAGACTTATCTTTTTTGAATTAGATTGTCCGAAAAGTGTAATTGAAGAAAAGAGAAAACCAATTGTAAGATAAAGCCTCATAAAAAAACTCAATAATTGATAGAATTTAACTTATCTAAAATTCAGAAAATAGTCAATCCTTTTATTATGACATTATACTTTTAAGATCTTTTCCGCTCCTCCAACCAATACAAGTAATTAAAAACTTGTACTCAATTGGAACAATGGCAAATACATTGCGATCAAAATAAATCCAACTATCAATCCCAGGAATATGATCATAAATGGCTCGATCATACTACTGATCATTGAAGTCTGATGTTCAACTTCTTCATTATACTGAAAAGCAATCTTTTCAAAAAAGTTATCCAATTGATTGACTTCCTCTCCAACCTTTATCAATGAAGTCATTCTTTTAGGATAAATAGAAAATGCTGACATGCTCTTATTGAGAGACATTCCATGAAGGATGTCTTTTTCTATCTGAGTTAAAGATTCTTCCAAAGGATAAAAGCCAATCATTTGCTTTACGAGATTAATAGATCTAAGGATAGGAATCTTGGCTCCAATCAATAATGTCATGGAATTACAAAATCTTGCCAGATATACTTTTCTTACGATTTCCCCTGCGAGAGGTATTCTCAATAATATTTTACTTCCGTACTTTCTGAACCAGATTTGCTGGCGTTGAGAATAAATAAAAAGAATAATGGATATGATAAAAAGAAAGAATAAATAAAAATACTTTCTGAAAAAAGCAGATGTATTAACGATCATTTTGGTTATAGCAGGAAGATCTCCTCCAAAGCGTTTGAACACGTCCGCAAACATTGGCACTATAATATTCATCATAAAAAATACTGCTGCCAATGAGGTAAAGAGAACTATTGAAGGATATGTCAGAGCACCTACAATCTGGCGTCTCTGCTTCATTTTCTTATTATAGTAGGCGCCAAGCTCTTTTAATACAATCGGTAGTTTACCACTTTCTTCTCCTATTTGCAAACTAAAAAATTCGTAAGCTGAAAACATTCCTGTGTCTCTGATAGCTCCGGAAAGTGTATTACCAGCGATAACGGAATCTTTAATTTTCGAAAAGAGAGCCTTATCTTTTTCTCTAGTCTGCTCATCACTTATAAGTTCCAGAGTTGTTTTTATATCAACTCCTGCAGAAAGGAGTATTCCAATTTCATGATAAAATGCTTCTTTTTTCTTATCATTTAATTTATTTCCAAAGAGAGATAAGTCTCTATTGAGAAAATCCAGAATGCCTTGAACAGGAGCGTTTCCAGGATCTTTACTTTTTGTCTTCTTTACTTTGGTTAAATCAATTCCATTCATTGAATTAGCTCCTCTTCTTTTTCTTTTTCAATAAGGACATCTGCTCCATATTCCCTTTTGTAAATAAATGGGAGTATATCCTCACCTATAATTCCATCGAACCCCACTTTGTCAATTAAGACTTCAGGAACAAAATTTTCCTCATTGAGAAAATAAAACTTTGGATTAGAGATTACAATTTTAAAAGTATCAGTTATTTCACTTTTTCTTATAACATATCTATTTTCAAAAAAGTAATCTATTGTTTTATCTTCATATTCACACCTCAACCCATCAGACTTTCGTATAACTCGACTTGAATTTAAGAAATCCTTCAAAAGCAGTTTATTAAACAAGATGAGGTCATAATTTCGTTGGCTATTGGCCTTATATTGTCCAAATTGACCACTTATAATTTTATAGGAAGAATAGGCCATACTTATGGTAATACCTGCTATGAGCATAGTTACAATCATTTCCATTATGGTATATGCCTTCAGTTTATTCATCTGCCAAAATAAGTTGACGTGTTTCCGCTAATAATTTTTCCTCCTTTGAGAATACTTGTATTTCAAGCAACAACAAACTTGAATTATTCTGATACTTACTTATTCTTTTCTTCACCACAAGGCCCTGCAATTCCGTTTCCTCATCAAAATAAGACCTTGCCTTTAATGTTTCTTCAACTATCTGTGAAGAAAGAAGCTCAGCTTTTAAATTTTGAAGATTAATTCCCGATCTTAAAATATTGTGATAAATCATCATGCCTATACCAAATGTAATGAACATGATTACCATAGCTACAACCACCTCAATAAGTGTTGAAGCTTTTACCTTCAACGAACTTATTCCATCCATTTAATGATACGTTTTTTCTTTTCTGAGGTGAGTAAACTTGAACCAATAAAATTGGGAGAAAGCTTTGTTACATCAATTGTTGTATTGAACAAACAATTTTCCTGAATATCCGGGGTTTTAAGCCAAAATTTATTGCATAGCACTGTCCCATGTATAATGCCATTTATATCAGCATATCCATCAGCGTATAATAAACCATGTAAAAAAGAACCTTTGTCAAAATGAATCATAGTTTGATACCGGCCTTTTGCTGGTTGTTTCATTAAATCAAGACCTGACTGAGAAGAAAACACAATTCCATCTATTCTGCTGCTTTTGCTAACTTTTATAAATGGCTGGGTTATTTTAAAATCTCTTTGAAACACTCCTAAGACAGAGGGATAGCCTAGCTCCACATTTTCCCCGACAACGATAGAATCCATTGCGAATATTTGAACTTTCCCTTTAAAACCTGATTGTATTTCAACTGACCTAGCGAAGATCAATATATCGTTAAGATTGTTATCTTTAGTGATTCTAAGTAGGGTATCAGATGATACTATAATATTGCCAGACAATTGCTTTCTGCTTATTTCATTTCTCTGAAATATCAAAATTGTTTTTTCAGAAAATGATCTAACTAAAGTATCTTTCTCAAGTTCTGTTATTTTTTCAAACTCTGCTTCAGGAAATTTCTTTTCAAGGAGAGAGAGTATTTTTTCTTTAATCTTATGATTTAATTCAGGTAATTTTGAATCACTTTTTTTAAACTCCCCATGAATCAACTTAGTGCCTGTAAAATACATGGCTCCATTATTTGATCGATCAACCCCTTTATCAGGCAAATAACAAGTGCCCTTTATCAGCGTATTTCCTGCAAGAATCAGTTCATAAATTGAATTTGTAAGATAAATAGCGCATTTGGTTTCTCCATCAGGCTTATAGCCATATTCAATAACTTTAACAATCTCCTTATTATTGGAAAATGCTCTAACAGAAGCCATGTCAAAAATCCCCCAATTCATCCTCTTGAGAGCAATTGAGTCTTCTCCATTACCATAAAGATCAATCAGTCGTTCCTCATTTAATTCGAGTTCTCCTGCATCAGCTAATAAGTAATTAATACCTGATTGAGCATTTCTTATTAAACGCTTATATAAAAGATTTTCGTGATATCCCGAGGTATAATGAAACGATACTAAAATAAGAGAACTGCTAATAAGAGCTATTAGCAGCGAAATAACCAGAACGATAAAAAGTGCATTGGCACGAAACATTTTTAAGTTTGTTTTTCTTCTGTTTCAGCAGGTACTATTTTCTTCATTTTTCGAATCCTTACCTTAGGTTCCTTTTTCTTTTTTTGGGGCTTGGTTTCGTTTTTTTGTTTTTTAGATTCTTTCTTCTTTTTCTTTGAATCCTTCAAATCATTTCCCTTCGGCCCTTCAGTACCTGGCAATGGAGACTTTTGCAAAAGTGGATCTCCGGAGGACTGAGGTACAGCAGTTTGTTTCTTTTTATATTTTCTCCACAACCTTAGTTTAAATCCTTTTCTCTGTTTTTCCTTCTTTACTTTAAGCTCACCTTTTACATACTTCTCAACCTTCACATTCCCTGATGCCTCATATGTATATCTTTTGCCATTAAATAAATTATCTTTGTAAGTACCCTTTTGCAATAACTTTCCCGACTCGTCAAATACAAGAAATTCACCGTGAAGCTTTCCTTTTTTCCAATGATAAACCTCCTTAAGTTCCCCATTAATGTGCCAACTCTTCCACAATCCTTCTTTTCTCCCAAATCTGAACATCCCTTTTTCTCTAAGATTTTTATTCATATAAAAATCACTATACAGCCCATGTAATAGCTTTCCTTCGAAACCACCTCTGGTTCTTTTAATATCATTAGCACTATACCAATAATAGAAATATTCATCTGTCACTTTGATGAGAGGCTTCCCTTCGACTATTTCTGCGTATACAACGTGATCAAGAAAGTTCACGATAACCCTGTTTGGAATATGTAAATCAATCTTTCTCTGCGCCAGGACAGATAATGGAATACTTAATAGAATAAGAAAATATAATCTTTTCATAAAAAATTAATTTCTTTTTATAAACTTCTCTTTACCACAAAAAACAACCTTTACAGAATCTTTACAATTCTTAATTAATTTGACTCCGTCTTCCACAACTCCTTCTTCCATGAGATATTCTTTGCCTTTTATATTCATCAAAGAAACATTCTTGTTGCTTCCTCTATTTTTAATTAACCCGACATAATTTATGACTGTCCAATCTATCTGTATTTCGGGTTCTTTAGGTTTCACAACAACAGGTTTGGATTTTATTTTATTGACTTTTTCCTTTAACCCGACAGAATTAGATGAAATATGAATTCCTCCTAAAAAGGGATCTCTATATTTGGCTACTAATACAAATGTATCTTTTTTGAAAAAATCCTGCTTTCCTCTGATTACAGGCTTCGAAGAGGTAATTTCTTTTGAATCAGAAAATAAAGAACTGTAGATCCTTAAGAATATAAGTCCCCACACAACAACAACTCCTGCAAGCAGAATATAAGTCATCTTTTTATTTTTCATGGTTGAATTGTAAATGACCACAAATCACTATATACCCCTTCTATCCCCGCTGCACTTACTGCTTTTACCTTCCACTTCACCTCTTGCCCCCTACTTATTGAAGAATAGTTATAAGAAGCAGATGTTTGATTGGGATATTCAATGCCCTGACCAGATCCTACTTGTATATAAACTGTATATTTATAACCCGAACCCAGGTCATTCCATTTTAAAGTTCCAGACTGAGTCTGGTTCGAAGCACTCTGTAATGGACTCAATAATGCGACCTTTAAAGGCGTACTATTATCAAGAATGAACTTATACTCTGTCCAGTCTGTCGTATCTTTTTTATCATTATATGCCCTGACTCGCCAAAAGTAAGTGTCTGGAACAGTTAAATTAAAGCTATAGTTTGTAGAAGATCTGAAGTCATTTACGATCGGCTTTTTGTAAGATTGAATTGAGTCTAGCTGAATCTGATAACCCTTCGCACCAAGGAGTTTGGACCATTCAAATTCAACCAATCCTCCTGCTAACACTTTAGAATTGACAGGTAATTTCAGGTTTACTGTTTGTAGTGAGATTTCTGTGGTATCAATCTTAAACTTATTTCCAAAGTATTTAGTCTTGTACCCTCCGTTCATACCTCTTACCTGCCATTCAAACTTACCTGGACCAAGATAATATGTAAACCTGTTGTTCTTAACGATTGTATCAAGGATCATCTTCTCAGGAGCTGCAAAACTTGGAGACACAACTGTTAATTGATAATTCGTTGCAAAGTCAACCTGGCTCCACCAGAAGGTTTGAGAATAATTTATAGAATCTTTTCCATTAGGAGTATATATTGTGATCTCTTCCTTTTCTATATCCTTCTCAAAAATTTCAGTGCAAGAAGTCAGAGCAACCATGCTCCAAAAAAGTAAATTCAAAAATTTAAATTTTCGCATCATCCTTTTTGATTTTTTTCAGTTTTATTTTAAGTGTCTGAATATACATTGTAAGAACCAGCACTTTCTTTTTTCTTTTATTATCGTATGTCATATCAAAACTACTGGAAGATATCCTTCCTACAGCTTCCTTTTGCTCCAGTAAATAAAGTAGTTTTAACAGATCAGTAAAATGTCCTTCAACCTTCAGTTCAGTAGTTCCTATGATAAATTCCTTTTCTTCATAAAATTCTTCATTAGGAAGTTCTTGCAATAGTAAATTATTCTTAGAACAAAAGATTGAAACTACTTCCAAAAGATGCCCTTGATCCTTCAATGAATCTGCGAAATATGAAGACAACTTCTCCTTTAAAGCATTGGATTTAATCTCCATTAATCTTCTTTTTTCCGGAGCTTCTTTTGCATGAATCAATTTTGCCTTCTGCTCTTTATTAAATAAATACAGCTCTACTGTTTTATTAAAGGCAAGCAAATACGCAACAATCAGGAAAAAAACTCCTCCTGCAAGCAAATACTTATTTTTGACTTTATATGATAAGTTATTCCAGTTCATCATTAATCAAAATTTGCAGTATAAAATTCCCTGATCTGGTTTTATGATCAAATGAATAATCTTCCACATTTACTTCCTTCACCCATTGCTGATCTTTTAATATTTTAACCCATGAATTTAATTCAGTAGGCCTTACACAATATCCATCAATACGTATGGCTCCGTTATCAAATACCTCCTTACGCTGAACCCTGCTTTCTTTTTGATTATATGGATTCATTGCCAACTTGGTCAGAGTTATTGATGAAGGCAACAACACAGCTATTTGATCAGAATAAAATGAAAACCTTGACGAGACAAGCCAACCGGCTTCAGTTAGAAATAACTCTTTCTGTTGAAGCTCTTTTTCATCAACTTCCAGATTTGACGAAAGATCATTAAGCTTACTTAATTTTATTGCAAGCTTTTCATTTTCCTGTTTATAATTGGTAAGCAAAAGTGTATTGATTAAAAGCATTGACAGAAAAAATGTCAATATCGAAATCCCTAAAAGTTTAAACTTACGCTTTTGCTGAAATTCTTCTTTTTGAACAATTACCTGCTCTATACTTACACTTACTCTATCTGAATCTATAATGCCAAGAAATGCCGATACATAAGCAATTAATAAATCTCCTGAAACCATTTCATCCCCTGCCTTAATTAAGGAATTATCCGATTCCTCTTTTGTTCTATAGGTCTCAATTTGATTTTTGTTAAAAATCAGTTCATGATGTCCAAAAGACAATGAAGAAACTTCAATTGACAACAACTGAAATAAATCATTCACCACAAAAGGGCCCAGACTCAGACTTGTAACAAAGTAATCTTGTTCTGCAAATTTCTGTAATAAAGAATCTACCAATTGTTTCCTTGTTAAGGAAATATATAGATGATTGGCTGCTGCTTCAGCTTTTTGTATATAATAGTCCGTTAACTTGGCATTGGGAAAAATCTGATTGAATATCTGAGTATCATCTGAATATTCGTCTTTAATCTTCTTATGCAAAATGCCTCGTCCGGTTAAAGTTAAGAACAAAGGAATATCTTGCGGTATAAGCAATTTCAGTTTTTCAAAATCCTCTACTTCTTTTTCCTTGAATTCAATCTGAGCGATATTATTCTTAACTGAAAGTAACACACAGTTGAATGTATATTTCCCTTCACTTGAGAAAATAACCTCAATGCCTGCAACCTTCTTCTGTTTTGAAAGTATCTCGCTCAGCTGTTTGATCATGATTAGTATATAATTGTTGGTTTAATAAAAACCACAGAAATCATTTTACTTTTTGATCTGGATCTACTGCTGAAAATCCATTTGATAATCGGAATTCTGGACAAAATCGGTACACCAGATCCTCTTTCTGATGTCTCATTTCTTTCCAATCCTCCAAGCACTACCATTTCTTCATTTCGCACCCTTACAATTGATTTAAACTGGCTTGTTGAAGACGGTGGCGGTCCTGACGGAGCTTCTCCTATAAAGTCAGTGATACTTACATCAATATTCAAAGTCACCTGATCATCTCCTGAAACTATTGGTTTTATATTGATAGATAAATTTGCCTGAACTGCATTATAAGTTTCTGTTGTAATATTTGTGGGAGTTAGACTTCCTACCACATTTTGGGTTTTTAAAGCATAGTACCTGGTTGTTCCTATACTCAGATTTGCATCATGACCATTAAGCGTCGATAGCTTTGGAGTAGATCGGACATTTACATTATCATTGCTTTCAAGTGCTGTTAATCCCACGTAAAATTGAGGAGTAACCTTCCCGATATTGAAAACATTGTTGGTACCCAACCATCCTAAAAAGTCATTAATAGATTTGGATCCAAAATTAAACTTAAGACCTGGAAATATTGAGCCTCCAGTCCTTACTGTATCCGAAATCCCGGCTGAAATACCTGTTTCTACCTTTCTTCCTTTTCTCACATCCATAAGGATTACTTCAATCATAACCATCGGTACAACCTTATCCAACTGCCTTACGAATGCTTCTATTTCAAAGATCTGAGGTAAACTTCCTGATAACAGGATACTGTTTAATTCTTTAAATTCTTTTATTTCCACACCTTTCTTTAACTCTGCCGGAATAATCTCCTGCACTGCATCCAGCGAACGATATTGAAATTGAATGACTTTGTTTGCTCGCAAACCTTCAAGTTTACGATCACCTATCATATAAATTTTATTATCAATCTTAAAAGTATAATCAGTGCCCTGAAGCAGCCGGCTTAAGAAATCATCAAACTTTACATTGTTTACGCTGGTCGTAGCATTGCCTTTAATATCTGAAAATAAAAAGTAACTTATTCCCATCTCTTCTGTAACCGCTTTAACAACATCAGCAATAGGAGCATTCACGGCTTCAAGTGAAATCATTTTTCTCCCCAGTGAATCTTCATTTACCTCAACAAATAAACTGGATGCTGCAGCGCTTCCCTGTTGCATGTTGGCCTTATTCTGACCTTGTGGCTTTTGATAAGTATTCTTTTTCTTGTTTCTCGGATCGTTTGAAGATAAAAGATCTTCTCCTTCTTCAATCGTCTTTAAAACATAAAACTCATCATCAGTCTTTAATATCTTCAGGCTATTAGCGTAAGCCATCTTTTGAATAGCGTTTTCAAATGGCATATCTTCAATATAGGCACTCACCAATTTCCCTGTCAAACCAGAAGAAAGAATCACATTCTTCTTTGTTGTCTGTGTTATCTTCTTTGCAACTTTATCTAAAGTATCATTTTTAAGGTCTAAGCTTAGAAGATTGTTATAGCTATTATACTTGACAAGTATTTCTCTTGGAGGAGCTGCAGCCTGTATTACAGGAGGTGGGTTATACTTTTTAAATGACATGATCGAACCAACAAACTGAACATCCAGCTCATGTTCTTTTGCCAGAAAAAGTAGAATGTTGTATACCTTTTCGTTGGTGAAATTATTATAAACACGAATATTCAAAGTCGGATCTACACTTATATTCAGATTGTGCGACTCAGCTATCCCTCTCAGAAACTCCTGAATAGACGCTCCTGAAACTGAAAAATCAACAGTTTCTTTAAGACCAGGACTTAGATCTGCAAGATCTCTTAGTCGTTGTTCAAGATCTGAATATCTGTCTTGCTGAGCCCAAGCATTTCCAGTCCAAAGGAACAAGATCAAATAAAAATATAATAGCTTTGTTTTCACTTTAAAAATTAACTAATAATGGATAAATTTCTTCTAATGATGTTAACCCCTCTTCAAAAAGTTCGAAAGCATTCTCCGAAAGTGTTTTTATATTTCTTTCTTTAAGTTCTGAGGAAACGTCAAATACGCCTCCCTTAATTCTCTCCGCAAGCTCATAATCTATCGGTATCACCTCATATACTGCTTTACGACCTTTGTAACCAGTATAAAAACAATGGTCACACCCCTTAGGTACAAAATGCCTTGTCACTGTTCTATAGGCCTTAAACTGTCTTGGATAAAGGTTAGGATCAAAGGACACTTCCTCTTTGCAATGCAGACAAAGTGTTCTGACAAGTCGTTGCGCTACTGTTGTATTTAATGTATTGGCAACAAGAAATGAAGGGATCCCCATATCAATCAGACGTGAGATAGTTCCCCAGGCCGAATTGGTGTGTATTGTAGACAAAACAAGGTGCCCGGTCAATGATGCTCTTATTGCCATGGAGGCTGTATCAGGATCTCTGATCTCTCCCACCATAATTACATCGGGATCTTGCCTGAGGAAGGTTCTTAAAGCACTGCCAAAATTTAAACCAATACTTTCTTTCAACTGAACTTGGTTAATACCTTCAAGCGTGTATTCAATCGGATCTTCTATTGTTAGAATATTCCGTGTTTCTTTATTCAGCAACTTTAATGTTGCATACAATGTAGTAGTCTTACCACTACCGGTAGGACCACTAATAAGCAACATTCCATGAGGACGCTTGGCACCTTCGAGATAGCTCTTTAGATCATATTCCGAAAATCCAAGTCTGGTAATGTCAATATTCGTTGCGTCATTACTCAAAAGTCTTAGTACAACTTTTTCTCCATGTAATGTCGGAAGGACTGAAACACGTATATCAAACTTATTCCCTCTGTGATTAAAGAAAATACGCCCATCCTGGGGTAGTCTTTTCTCCGCAATATCAAGATTAGACATAATCTTGATCTTATTGATCATAGAAGGATAATCATTCTTTTCAAGAATATACCTTTCCACAAGCATTCCATCTATCCTTATCCTTACCCGACAGCGTTCATCATAAATTTCAATATGGATATCACTGCTTTTTAGACTTTTGGCTTCAGCAATAAGATTAGAAAGGAAATCTTCCGAAGTTCCTGTATACGCCTGGCTCTTCTTGCGACTATCCTGGCTATCTCTTAAATAATACTTGCTAAGAGACTTCTGAATTATCTCAGTTGCAATTTTTTCAAGCAGAACGCTTTTACCTAATAAAACCTCAAGCTCTTCCGCAATCATCGGATCAAAAGTACTTTCATCAATAAGAAAGCTTATCTTTTGAGCATCTTCATGTTTAGGAACAATTCTATATTGCCATGCCTGATCCGGAGAAAGGATTTGCAGCAACTCCGCTTTTATTGTCGCTATAGATTCATCATTGTTCATATTTATGACATGATTATGAAAATGAGATCACTAATAGATTTATAGAAAACATCAACAACGATAATCGGTATCAGCAAAGCTGATTGAAGCCCTGCAAGCGGAATGTAATCGTTTTTATTTGCTTTTACCAAACGAATAAGAATTATACTAATTACTATTACCAGAAGGCTTGTGACATAAAACAATACAAAGACAACAGGACTAAACAAAGGTGTGATGGCTAACAAGAACAAAATATCTCCGATACCCAAATAATCCTTTGTTATATTTACAAATTTTCTGCTTTTAACTGAAAAATATCCCCATACCATTACCAACTGAACGATAACGAAAAGCATATTTAATCCACAATCCAGGAGACAGCTCGTTATATCAATCTTCTGTAACCTGAGTAAAAATGTAAATAGAAACAACAATGGGAAAAAGTACCAGCTCACCGCTCTATCCTTCAGATCCTGAAAAAATATAAAGGACAGTACTCCGACCATTAATAATACAAACAGTGCCTGTTGCATAATTTAATCCTGCACAGTTTCTCTCAGGTTTTTATTCTGATCGATTTCCCACTCATTAAAAACTCCATCGCCATCAAAATCAACGACAGCTCTGGCCTTAGCAACAAATGTGGTGGGAGACGCATCCGTTATTTCTATTCTATAATTTGCCTGACCGTTTTCAGATTCATCCACAAGGCTTTCCTGAATAAAACCAATAGCAGCAAGATCACCGGAATATTTGGACTTTTCATAAAAAAACGTTTTTTCCAATGTGTACACATGTTCCAGCTGAATTTTCGCTTCTGTACTTTTAGCTTTGGTAATAAGTGGTAGTAAATTGGGCAAAGCCAACAAAACTAGAATTCCAACAATAACAAGTACAACAAGTACCTCTGTAAGAGTAAACGCAGCTACCTTTGAATTTAAAAGACGTTTCTTCATAAAACTGATTTCAGAAAAATTGGAATCTAATTTACTTAATTTAATGTGTAAAATTTAGGTTAGGCAAGAAAATTGTATCTAAAGCATCAAAATAATGATACATGAAAAATATTAGCCTTTCACTTTTTTTAATATTGATCAGCTTTTCTGGGAAATCAATGAACGCCCCCTCAGAGCTATATTTTAGATTATATAATGGAGGGCTATTTACTATATCTATTGATGATCAGGAATTTAAATCACCATGTAATAATTTCAGGCTTTCCAGCATTTTTCCTGGAAAGCATCTTTTTCAGATAAACAAACTTCCTCCTGTCACAGACTTAAACACTCCTCTATCTCCTAATGCACTTATTGAAGTTCCCTCTTCTTCAGTAGTTTATCTTGTTCTTGATCCTAACAATCAGATTCGTATTACCAATATAGTCCCTCTTAACTCAATTTCCGGATTGAAGAACAATTATTGTAGCGAAAGTCACCTATATAGCAGCTATTCTTCCGACATATCGTACTGCTCTGAAAAATTTGATTATCTACCTATTGAACAAAAGGAGTTTGAAAATATCAAAAATGATATAAAAGAAATAAACTCAGATTTTAACCGTCTTATTGCAATAAAAGACTTTATATATCATAATAAATTATCCACTCCGCAGGTCGGCGAACTTATGCTGCTGTTTTCTTTTGAAAAAGAGAGGTTGGACCTTGCTAAATATGCTTTTTCCTTTGTCTCTGACCCAAGAAAATACAATCAGATATCACAATATTTTATTTTTAATGGGACAACACAGCAGCTGTGGTTTGATCTGAGCAACAGCTATAAAGATTAAAATTCACTAACTACTATTGTTTTTCCTCGAAATATTTCTTTCGAAGATAGTCTATATTGACTAACCCTACTATAGTATTGATTATGCTGGCGCGTGTTTTCCAAACACGTGCCCAACAGCACTATCCTCTACAACACATCCATTTTTTCCTTATTATTATTTTTTCAAAAAAATATAGCCAGCTACAGAAACTGGCTATCTTTAAATCTTTTCCTTTATCTCTCGCATTACAAATGCGAAGGCACTTTATACAATATGAATAACAATCTTAATTATCCCTCTGTCACAGATTGCACGCTTTACAAAAGCGCGTTAGCCTTCCGAGAATGACAAACGCGGCCCAGCTGGATTTAAATAATTATTGAAAACAGCCTAATACATTTTTATAAAAATTTAGATATGTATTTCCGCCAGCTAAGCTTGCGCATTGGAATGCCACAGAACACTTAGAATCTTGGCTTCTATCCGCATCCACATTTAAACGTTGAAGTGTAAAATATTTCTTAATCATAAATACCGCATCAAGGAACGATTCTCCGTTATCTGCACATTCTAGCAATATATCTTCCTCATCCTCATGATCAAGTAATTTAATTTTTTTATCACTCTTGTCTAAGATTAGAATATCAGCCTCATACCTTCCAAAATAGACATAGATCCCATTTTCATCAATTTTATCATCAAACTTTATTCTGCCTATTTTTAGATTTACCAGATGATAATTCGAAACAAGGCTTAAAATTTCATCTGATAAATTTAAATCGCCACTAATTTTAGTAATATCAAATTGTTTAACAAAATCACTTTTATAATCCTCCGAAGCTTTAACTAGATTCATCTCTCCTTCTGTCGGTTTAAGTGATTTAATTTGCTCAATAAAATCCTCTGCTTTCATAATCTCGATTATATATGTCTTCTTTTATTAACCTTCTGGAACATCACTAACAACTTTATCATTTTGATCCGTAACCTTAAATCTTTTCTCAATCAACCCAGTCCCTACATATTTCTTTGATTTTTTATCATATGTATAATCTGAATATACATTATATGTATCTGTTGTGGACATTACATTCCCCCGTTCATCTAACATTTGCTCTCTTCCCGTCCACTCATAGTATTGATTACTTTGAGAGTCAAAATACAATTTATCCATATACATTCCATTCTCAAATAACATTCTGGTGGAATGAGGATCATCACTAAAAAAATCCATCTTTATTGAATAAATATTCATTGCTGCAGTCAATCCTTTTGATGCTCGAGAAAGGTTATGCCAAATTCTCATCCAGCCTCTTCCTCTGTGTAATTTTTCTGGCAAAGCTATTGCCATACTTCCATGATCAAGATGGTGATGTTCTAAAGTTTGACCTTTCCAGTTTCGATGAGATCGGTTATGTTCTAACCATTGATCATCAACTATTGGAGATTCACCATCTTGAATTCTTAATTTATTTTCATCACTCAACATGTATTCATGAGTTTCCATGAACTTTTCTCAGTAGTAAGCTGGATTTCTCATGAATCCATATTTTGTCCGCGGGCCATTGTCTACCTTCGGCATTTTTATTAAAGGTTGTCCTTTATAATAAGATTCTAACCTAGCTGGCGCGCGTTTGTAACGCGTGCCCAACTACACCTCTCTTCTTCAACATATCTCCTAAATCATATCAAACAGTTCTCTTACTTCAAAAACTCAATTGCAACTAATCCTTTCCGTCCACAATAATCTCTTGCTGAACTAAACAAATAATCTTCTGGATTCTCTACTATCATATCCTCAACAGGATTTTTATGAATGTAATCTAATTTCTGATTCATAAATGAAACAGTTTCTATCCCTTTGGCCTTATTCCCATCTTTCCAGACTTTATAATTCTTTATCCTTTTCAAATATTCTCCTGCTCTTTCAAACATTTTAAGGAGCCATCCTCTCCTGCTTTCTCCTATTACTTTTATCTCTGAAACAATCTTTTTACTTGTAAACTTTTTAAAGTCTCGCATTATATCTGATAATTCAAAATCTCTTTTCGCTGATATAATCATGTGAATATGACTAGGCATTATAACCCACGCATATACAATAAGGCCTTTTTCCTTAATACAAAAGTTCAATGAATTTACAATCAATAGACGTAACTCTTTGCGGGTAAATAAATCTATCCATTCTACTATTGTGAGGGTAACAAAATAGATGCCTTGCTGGTGATTCTTAAATCCATAGTTGTCTGACATAGCTGGTTTTTTGCCTCAAAATAAACAAAATAGCCCG